>NZ_JBFULU010000002.1:0-312632 GCF_054049735.1 Bradyrhizobium sp. P5_C12 | reverse complement strand
GGATCGCATCTTGCGATGCGATCCGACCTCTCCCCGCAAGCGGGGAGAGGTTAGCTAACAGCGATCGAGGGACGTGAAATCATGACCGCCATGCTGGAGATGCGCAACGTCAGCAAGAGTTTTGCCGGCGTGCAGGCGCTGCGCGACGTCAACTTCTCGGTTCACGCCGGGCAGATCCACGCGCTGGTCGGCGAGAACGGCGCCGGCAAATCCACCCTGATGAAGGTGCTGAGCGGGGTCTATCCGCATGGCAGCTACGAGGGCACCATCGTCTTCGAGGGCGAGGAACGGCGCTTCCGCGACATCAACGATTCCGAGGCGCTCGGCATCATCATCATCCACCAGGAGCTGGCGCTGATCCCGCTGATGTCGATCGCGGAAAACATCTTTCTGTCGCATCCGCCCGCGCAATTCGGCGTCATCGATCGCGATCAGGTCTACCGGCGCACGCGCGAGCTGCTGGCGCAGGTCGGCCTCAAGGAATCGCCGGATACGCTGATCACCGATCTCGGCGTCGGCAAGCAGCAGCTGGTCGAGATCGCCAAGGCGCTGTCCAAGCGCGTGCGCATGCTGATCCTGGACGAGCCGACCGCGAGCCTGAACGAGGCCGACAGCGCCGCGCTGCTCGAGCGCCTGATGGCGTTCCGCGCGCAGGGCATCGGCTCGATCCTGATTTCGCACAAGCTCAACGAGGTGGCCGAGGTCGCCGACCACATCACCGTGCTGCGCGACGGCCGCACCGTCGACAGCATCGACTGCCGTGCCGAGCCGATCCAGGAAGACCGCATCATCCGCAGCATGGTCAACCGCGATATGGCTCACCGTTTCCCGGAGCGTAGCGCAAAGATCGGCGAACCGGTCCTCAACGTCGAGAACTGGTCGGTCTATCACCCCATCCATCCCGAGCGGCAGGTGATCAAGAACGTCGATTTCAGCGTCAAGCGCGGCGAGGTCGTGGGCATTGCGGGACTCATGGGCGCCGGCCGCACCGAATTCGCGATGAGCCTGTTCGGCCGCTCCTGGGGCACCAATGTCAGCGGCCGTATCCGGCTCGAGGGCCGTGAGATCGCGCTACCCAGTGTCGCGGCCGCCATCGATGCGGGTCTCGCCTATGTCACCGAGGACCGCAAGCAGCTCGGGCTGATCCTGGCCGACGACGTCCGCAAGAACATCACGCTGGCCAGCCTCGACCAGGTCGCGCCCGGCAAGGTGATCGACGACATCGCCGAGCTGAAGGTCGCCAGCGACTATCGCAATCGCATGCGCATCCGCTGCTCCGACGTCTACCAGGAGACCGGCCAGCTCTCCGGCGGCAACCAGCAGAAGGTGGTGCTGTCGAAATGGCTGATGACCGACCCCAAGGTTTTGATCCTGGACGAGCCGACAAGGGGCATCGACGTCGGTGCCAAATACGAGATTTACTGTATCATCAACGAACTCGCGGAGGCCGGTCGCGGCGTCGTGGTGATCTCCTCGGAGATGCCCGAGTTGCTCGGCATCTGCGATCGCATCTGCGTCATGAACGACGGTGCCTTCGTGGGCGAGTTCCCGGGTACTGAGGCGACGCAGGAGAAGATCATGCGCGCCATCATGCGCAACCAGAGAAGCAACGGAAACGGCGTGCCTGAGGCCGCGGAGATGGGAGGATCGCAGCCATGACCGACAAGACGGTGTCGCTGCCCGAGGAGCGCCGGCACGGCAGCTTCATCAAGAACAATCTGCGCAACTACGGCATGCTGATGTCGCTGATCGCGATCATGCTGTTCTTCCAGGTCATGACCGGCGGCACGCTGCTGCAGCCGCTCAACCTCACCAACCTGGTGCTCCAGAACAGCTACATCGTCATCATGGCGCTCGGCATGCTGCTGGTGATCGTCACCGGCCATATCGACCTCTCGGTCGGTTCGGTCGCGGGCTTCGTCGGCGCGGTGGCCGCCGTGCTGATGGTGACCTACAAGGTCGACTACACGCTCGCCTTCATCGCCTGTCTCGTCGTCGGTGCCGCGATCGGCGCGGCGCAGGGCTATTGGGTAGCCTATTTCAAGATTCCGTCCTTCATCGTGACGCTGGCCGGCATGCTCGTGTTCAAGGGCCTCGCGCTTGCGGTGTTGCAGGGCCAGTCGCTCGGGCCGTTCCCGGCGACCTTCCAGAAATTGTCCTCGGGCTTCATTCCGGAGATACTGCCCGAGGCGGGCACRCTGCATCCGACCTCCATGCTGATCGGCGCCGTGCTCGCGCTCGGCCTCGTCTATGTCAGCGCCAAGGGCCGGTCGCGCGAGCAGTCGCACGGCATCGAGGTCGAGCCTTATGCCTTCTTCCTCGGCAAGAGCATCTTGCTGGCCTGCGCCGTGCTCTACTTCACCTATCTGATCGCCTCGCATCGCGGCCTGCCCAACGTGCTGGTGATCATGGGCGCGTTGATCGCGCTCTACGGCTTCGTCACCCGTCGTACCGTGATCGGGCGGCAGATCTACGCGGTCGGCGGCAACGCCAAGGCGGCAAGCCTGTCGGGCATCAAGACCGAGCGGTTGACCTTCTTCACCTTCGTCAACATGGGTGTGCTGGCCGCGCTCGCCGGCCTCGTCTTCGCCGCGCGTCTCAACACCGCAACCCCCAAAGCGGGCCTCGGCTTCGAGCTCGACGTCATCGCCGCCTGCTTCATCGGCGGCGCCTCGGCGTACGGCGGCGTCGGGCGGGTCGGCGGCGCCGTGGTCGGCGCCATGATCATGGGCGTGATGAACAACGGCATGTCCATCCTCGGCATCGGCATCGACTACCAGCAGGTGATCAAGGGCCTGGTGCTGCTCGGGGCCGTCTGCATCGACGTGTATAATCAGCGGAGATAGAGCGCGATCGACTGCGCCGGCCTGGCCGCTCGTGCGCCGGCGTCTATCGCTTCGTCAGCGGGAGCGCTTTGGCAATTTCTGGAGTTTGGCCGGGTCGAATGTCGCTGCCGGCCCGTTCGTCGCCGGCGCGGGCGGCTGGTCTTCACTGAGGATGAGCGTTCCTTCAAGCAGCACGCCGGGGAACTGCTCGGCCGTGCCGGTGTATCGCGCGATCTTGCCGGCGCACGTTCCTTCCAGCGTCAGCTTGAGTTCATCGTCGGTTCCGAACACCGTCGGCAGCTGTTCGGTATGCCTTTTGGTCAGAACGGTCGCGGTAAATCGATCGCCGTCGATTGCGATGGAGCCGCTGTAGGTCATGACCCCATCACAGCCCCAGATAACCCCGTCCGCGACATGGGCGATGCCGGTGCCCTGACCGGTCGGTGTCTTGAACCACGCCCTGTATGTGCCGTCTTTGAGCATGCGATTCTCGCGCGTCGCGGCTGAGACGAGCAGATCATTGGCACAAATTTAAGATTCCGTTAAGTCCGCCTAGTTCCCGTCCGATCATCGTCGGTAACATCAGGCGATTGCCTGCGGCGCTGCCGGCGATCTAGCGGCAAGTGGCGAGGTGTGGAGAAGCCGCCCCCGACACTGGGGCAGTTGCATAGATGCGGTTACCTCGGCCCGCGACACCATGTTTGGGTGAACTATTGCTCATCGATTGGGTATATGATCGAATGGCCCGATGGTGAACGGTGGCCCCGATCTGATCATCTTCGACTGCGACGGCGTGCTCGTCGACAGTGAGCTGTTGAGCTGTCGGTGCCTGTCGGAGGTGCTGTCCGAGTTCGGATTCGAGCTTGGCGTGGATCAGGCGCTCGAGCTTTTCCTCGGGCGCAGCACGGCTGCGATCGGACAATACTATCGCGCCCGCGGACAGATCTTGCCCGACGGTTTTCTTCCGCGCCTGAAATCGCGCGTCCTGGAGACATTTGCGGCTTCACTGCAGCCGGTCTCCGGGGTGAACGCTGTGGTGTCCGAATTGAAGGCGCCTGTTTGCGTCGCGTCTTCGAGCGATCTCGACCGGGTCGCGCTCTCACTCGACGTCACGGGTCTCGCATCGCATTTTGGCGACCGGCTCTACACCGCGCAAATGGTCGAGCATGGCAAGCCGGCGCCGGACCTGTTTCTCTACGCCGCCGGGAAGATGCAGATCTCACCCGCCCGCACCCTGGTGATCGAGGACAGCATCAGCGGCGTGCAGGCGGCCAGGGCCGCCGGCATGACCGTCTGGGGATTTGTCGGCGGCAGCCATTATCGCGGACGCGACGGCCACGCTATATTGTCCGGCGCCGGGGCCGATCGGGTCTTTGCGCGCATGACCGATTTCTGGAAGGACGCGTAGCGCCGCCATGGCCGCCGAGAACGAAAAATCCAGGCTCGACGATGCCGCGCGCGCCGGCTGGCTCTACTTCATTGCCGGCCACACCCAGGACGAGATCGCAAAGATGCTCCAGGTGTCGCGGGCCTCCGCCCAGCGGCTGGTTTCGCTGTGCCTCGCCGAGCGGCTGATCACCTTCCGGCTCGAGCATCCCATCGCGGCCTGCATGGAGTTGGCGGCGCGACTGAAGCAGCGCTTCGATCTCGCTTATTGCGAGGTGGTGCCGGCCGATCCTGCGGCGCCGCAGGCCACTGCAGGCATCGCCGAGCGCTGCGCCAATCTGCTCGACGCGACCTTGCGCTCGGAGACGCCGGTCATCGTCGCGCTCGGGACGGGGCGCGCGGTGCGTGCCGCGGTCGAGCGCGTCACGCCGATCGACCGGCCCAACCACCAGATCGTGTCGCTGGTCGGCAACATCTCCGCCGACGGCTCGGCGAGCTTCTACGATACCGTCGGGCGGCTCGCCGACCGCACCGGCGCGCGGCACTATCCGATGCCGCTGCCGTTCCTGATGTCCTCGGAGGACGAGCGCAACAGGATGGTCCGGATCGAGCCGATCGCGAAGGTGAAGGCGGTGGCGGCCAAGGCCGATCTGCGTCTCGTCGGCATCGGCCAGATGGACCAGAAGGCGCAGGTCCATGTCGACGGTTTCGTCACCCGCGATGAATTGTTCGAGATGATGCGGCAGGGCGCCATCGGCGAGATCACCGGCTGGGCCTATGACGCCAAAGGCCGCCTGCTCAAGGCGGGCACCAACAAGCGCCTCACCAGCATTCCGCCGGAAGTGCCGGCGAAGACCACGACGATCGGTGCCGCCGTTGGCGCCGCCAAGGTGCCGGCGATCGCGGCCGCGCTGAATGGACGCCTGATCAACGGGCTGATCACCGACGAGGCGACCGCAAGGGCGATTCTGGAGCGCTGAGGCCGTTCGCCGTAGCCGCATCGGGACCGCGCTCCCTCTCCCGCTTGCGGGAGAGGGGTGGGGAGAGGGTGTCTCCGCATTGGGGCTCCCCAAGAGGAGAAGCCCTCACCCGTATCGCATCTTCGATGCGATACGACCTCTCCCGCAAGCGGGAGAGGTGGAGCAAGCCGCGGGCGCTCGGTCCGAACAACTGCCACCGCAGCGCACGAGAGCCTCTCCCGCACCGCAGCACTCATAAGTTGCGGGAACACTCGCGCGCCTGCTTGACAAGCGCCTTCCCCAAGTTGAACATACGCCCAACGCGTGGGCATATGCTCAAAAGCGCGAGTTGAGGGAGGTCACCGTGAAACACGTCCTCGGCGCCGTCTGCGGCGCGTCTTGCCTGCTGCTGTCCGTCCCGGCGATGGCCGAAACGACCCTGACTATCGCCACCGTCAACAACGGTGACATGATCCGCATGCAGGGGCTGAGCAACGAATTCACCGCGAAGAACCCCGACATCACCGTGAAATGGGTGACGCTGGAGGAGAACGTGCTGCGCCAGCGCGTCACCACCGACATCGCCACCAAGGGGGGGCAGTTCGACGTCCTCACCATCGGCACCTACGAGGTGCCGATCTGGGCCAAGAAGGGCTGGCTGGTGCCGCTCGCCAATCTCGGCGCCGACTACGACGTCGCCGACCTCCTGCCGAAGATCAAGGACGCGGTCTCCGTCGACGGCAAGCTCTACGCCGCTCCGTTCTACGGCGAGAGCTCGATGGTGATGTATCGCACCGACCTGTTCGAGAAGGCCGGGCTGAAGATGCCGGAGAAGCCGACCTGGGAGTTCGTGGTCGACGCCGCCAAGAAGCTGACCGACAAGGCCGGGGGCGTCTACGGCATCTGCCTGCGCGGCAAGGCCGGCTGGGGCGAGAACATGGCGTTCCTGTCGGCGATGGCGAATTCCTACGGCGCGCGCTGGTTCGACGAGAACTGGCAGCCGCAGTTCAACACGCCGGAATGGAAGACGACGCTCACCACCTATGTCGACCTGATGAAGCAGGCCGGCCCTCCCGGTGCGAGCTCCAACGGCTTCAACGAGAACCTCGCGCTGTTCAACGCCGGCAAATGCGCGATGTGGATCGATGCGACGGTCGCGGCGTCCTTTGTCAGCAATCCGAAGGAGTCGAAGGTCGCCGACAAGGTCGGCTTTGCGATGGCGCCGAACACCGGACTCGGCAAGAACGCCAACTGGCTGTGGGCCTGGAGCCTTGCGATCCCCGCGGGCTCGAAGAAGACGGAAGCCGCCGAGAAGTTCATCGCCTGGGCGACCAGCAAGGACTACACCAAGCTGGTGGCGTCGAAGGAGGGCTGGGCCAATGTGCCGCCGGGCACGCGGACCTCGCTCTACCAGAATCCTGAATATCTGAAGGTCGCGCCGTTCGCCAAGCTGACGCTGGCCTCGATCGATGCCGCCGATCCGAACAAGCCGACCGTGAAGCCGGTGCCCTATGTCGGCGTGCAATACGCTGCGATCCCGGAATTCCAGGGCATCGGCACCCAGGTCGGCCAGCAATTCTCTGCCGCGCTTGCCGGATCGATGACGGTCGATGCCGCGCTCACCGCGGCGCAATCGGTGACCGAGCGCGAGATGAAGCGCGCCGGCTACATCAAGTGAACCCGAGCTCTCCCTCCTGAGCTCAAACTGGCGGCCATCCATCAGCCCAGCCCCGGATGGATGGCCGCCTTCTTCTTCCAGCGGAGAAGCTAGCGATGGCAACCCGGCAGACGCAATTGCTTGCGCGGTCGCTCCTGACCCCGGCCGTCGGGCTGCTGTTCATCTGGATGATCGTCCCGCTCGCGCTGACGATCTATTTCTCGACCCTGCATTACAGCCTGCTCGATCCCGGCTCCGAAGCGTTCGTTGGCCTCGAGAATTTTCGCTACTTCCTCACCGATCCCGCCTTCCTCGCCTCGCTCCAGAACACGCTGGTGCTGGTCGGCTCGGTGCTGGCGCTGACGATCCTGCTCGGCATTCCCCTGGCGCTGCTGCTCGATCAGCCCGTGATCGGCCGCAACATCGTGCGGCTGATGGTGATCGCGCCATTCTTCGTGATGCCGACGGTGAGCGCGCTGGTCTGGAAGAACCTGCTGATGCATCCGGTGTCCGGGCTGTTTGCCTGGATCGCCAAGGTGTTCGGGCTGACGCCGATCGACTGGTTCACCGACGCGCCGCTGCTCGCGGTGATCCTGATCGTCGCCTGGCAATGGCTGCCGTTTGCAACCCTGATCCTGCTGACGGCGCTGCAATCGCTCGATGAGGAACAGAAGGAAGCCGCCGAGATGGACGGCGCCAGCGCGGTCTCGGCCTTCATCTACATCACGCTGCCACATCTGGCGCGTCCGATCACGGTGGTGATCCTGATCGAGACTATCTTCCTGCTGACGGTGTTCGCCGAAATCTACGTCACCACGGGCGGTGGGCCGGGCCTTCAGACCACCAACATCGCGTTCCTGATCTATGCGCAGGCGCTGATCCAGTTCGACGTCGGCAGCGCGTCCGCGGGCGGCCTCGTCGCGGTGGTGATCGCCAACATCGTCGCCTTCTTCCTCGTCCGTATCGTCGGCCGCAATCTGGAGGCATGAGACCATGGCGCGGATGGCAACGACGCAGCGGGTGGTGGTATCGACCATCGGAGCGTGGTTCTTCGGCTTCCTGATTTTCTTTCCGATCCTCTGGATGGTGCTGGCGAGCTTCAAGACCGAGCTCGAAGCCTTCGCCATTCCGCCGTCCTTCCTGTTCTTCCACTGGACCACCGAAAACTACGCCACGGTGCAGGAGCGCAGCGACTATCTGCACCATGCGATGAACTCGATCATCATCGCCGGCGGCTCGACGCTGATTGCGCTGTTGATCGCGATCCCCGCGGCCTGGTCGATGGCGTTCTCGCCGACCAAGCGCACCAAGGACATCCTGCTCTGGATGCTCTCGACCAAGATGATGCCGCCGGTCGGGGTGCTGGTGCCGATCTACCTGATCTACAAGTCTTTCGGCCTGCTCGATTCCCGCATCGGCCTCGTCTTCATCCTGTGCCTCGGCAATCTGCCGATCGTGATCTGGATGCTGTTCACCTATTTCAAGGAGATCCCGCGCGACATCCTGGAGGCCGCGCGCATGGACGGGGCCACCATCGGCCGCGAGCTCG
Source organism: Bradyrhizobium sp. P5_C12 (assembly GCF_054049735.1). Classification (NCBI taxonomy): domain Bacteria; kingdom Pseudomonadati; phylum Pseudomonadota; class Alphaproteobacteria; order Hyphomicrobiales; family Nitrobacteraceae; genus Bradyrhizobium; species Bradyrhizobium sp. P5_C12. The sequence goes on along the minus strand of NZ_JBFULU010000002.1, from coordinate 304,256 downwards.
TCTATGTGCTGACGCCGATGGCGATCCCGGGCCTCGCCTCGACCATGCTGCTCAATCTGATCCTGGCCTGGAACGAGGCGTTCTGGACACTCAATCTGTCAACCTCGAACGCCGCGCCGCTCACCGTGTTCATTGCGTCCTATTCGAGCCCGGAAGGGTTGTTCTGGGCAAAGCTGTCGGCGGCCTCGACGCTGGCGATCGCGCCCATTCTCGTCCTCGGTTGGTTCAGCCAGAAGCAGCTCGTGCGCGGGCTCACCTTCGGCGCTGTGAAGTAAAGGGGCTGCCGGATCATGGGTCAGATCACACTTCAGGACGTGCAGAAATCCTTCGGCCCCGTGCACATCATCAAGGGCGCCGATCTCGACGTCGCGGATGGCTCCTTCGTGGTGTTCGTGGGCCCGTCCGGCTGCGGCAAGACCACGCTGCTGCGGCTGATCGCCGGGCTCGAGGACGTCTCCGGCGGCAAGATTTTGATCGACGGCAAGAACGTCGTCGACACGCCGCCGGCCAAGCGCGGGCTCTCGATGGTGTTCCAGTCCTACGCGCTCTATCCGCATATGAGCGTGCGCGGCAATATCGGCTTCGGGCTGAAGATGGCGGGCCTGGCCAAGGACGAGATCAACCGCAAGGTCGAGGCGGCGGCGGCGACGCTCAACCTCGCGCCCTATCTCGACCGCAAGCCGCGCGAGCTCTCCGGCGGCCAGCGCCAGCGCGTCGCGATCGGCCGCGCCATCGTCCGCGAGCCCAAGGCGTTCCTGTTCGACGAGCCGCTGTCGAACCTCGACGCGGCCTTGCGCGTGCAGATGCGGATCGAGGTGACGCGGCTCCAGAAGCAGCTCGGCACCACCGCGATCTACGTCACCCACGATCAGGTCGAGGCCATGACCATGGCCGACAAGATCGTCGTGCTCAACGCCGGCAAGATCGAGCAATACGGCTCGCCCCTGGAGCTCTACGAGAAGCCGGCCAATCTCTTCGTCGCAGGATTCATCGGCTCGCCGAAGATGAACCTCGTCACCGGCGAGCCCGCCAGGCAGCAGGGCGCGATCACGATCGGCGTGCGGCCTGAGCACCTCAAGATCGAGCGCGACGGCGGCGGCGGCTGGCAGGGAACGATCGCGGTCGCCGAGCATCTCGGCAGCGATACTTTCCTTTACGTCGATGCCGGGCCGCTTGGCATGCTGACCGCGCGCTACATCGGCGAATTGAGCCTGCATGCCGGCGACCGCGTGTCGCTGGTGCCGGAGCCTGCGCGGATCCACCGCTTCGATGCGAGCGGCAACGCCATTCGGGGCTGACAAGAAACGGCAAGAGACGGCAAGAGACGGAAAGTGACCAACATGTACCTGGAAAAATTCAAGCTGAACGGCAAGACCGCGTTCATCACCGGCGGCGGGCAGGGCATTGGGCTCGCCTGCGCCGAGGCGCTCGCCGAAGCCGGCGCCAGGGTCGTCATCGGCGACCGCGACAGCAAGGTCGCCGACAGCGCGAAAGCCAGCCTGAAGGCGAAAGGCTACGACGCCGAGACCGCGATCATGGACGTCACCGACACCAAGCGCGTGGCCGAGGTCGCCAACGACCTGGTCGCCCGCCATGGCAAGGTCGACATCCTGGTCAACAATGCCGGCATCGCCCGCAGCGAGACGCCGGCGGAGACCGTCACCGACGAGCACTGGCTCAACGTCATCGACGTCAATCTCAACGGCACCTTCTGGTGCTGCCGCGAATTCGGCAAGCACATGCTGAAGGCCAAGAGCGGCGTCATCGTCAATGTCGGCTCGATGTCCGGCTTCATCGTCAACAAGCCGCAGGAGCAGAGCTTCTACAACGCCTCCAAGGCCGGGGTGCACCACCTGACCAAGTCGCTTGCCGCCGAATGGGGCGCCCGCGGCATCCGCGTCAACGCGGTGGCGCCGACCTATATCGAGACGCCGCTCAACGCCTTCGTGAAGAGCAATCCCAGAATGTACGACGCCTGGATCGGCGGAACCCCGATGGCGCGGATGGGCCAGGTCGAGGAGATCGCCTCCGTCGTGCTGTTCCTCAGCTCAGAGGCCGCGAGCCTGATGACCGGCAGCATCGTGCTGGTGGATGGCGGCTACACTTGCTGGTAGGCTTGCGTCAAAACTGACGGGAGCGACCGGGAGCAACAATGCCGCGAGCGTATATCGGCGTCGACGTGGGGACCACGAGCACGCGGGCAGGGGTGTTTGACGAGGCCGGCACCCTTCTGGCGACCGCCCGGCATCCGATCAGGATCTGGCACGAGGCCGGCGACATCGTCGAGCAGTCGTCCTCCGACATCTGGGAGGCCTGCGTCAAATCGGTGCGGGCGGCGATGGCGGAAGCTGCAATCGCGCCCGACAGCGTCAGCGGCATCGGTTTCGACGCCACCTGTTCGCTGGTGGTGCTCGATCCCCAAGGCGGGCCGGTCACCGTCAGCGGTTCCGGCGACAGGCAGCGCAATGTCATCGTCTGGATGGATCATCGCGCCACGGCCGAGGCGCGGCTGATCAACGAGACCGAGGACGCGGTGCTGCGCTATGTCGGCGGCTCGATCTCGCCCGAGATGGAGATGCCGAAACTGCTGTGGCTGAAGCGGCATCTGCGCGCGAGCTTCGACGCCGCCGGTCATTTCTTCGATCTGGCAGATTACCTGACCTGGCGCGCGACCGGCTCGCTCCAGCGCTCGACCTGCACCGTCACCTGCAAGTGGAACTATCTCGCTCATGACGGTGGCGGCTGGAGCGCGCAATTCTTCAAGCGCATCGGCCTGTCGGACTTCGTCAACGAAAATTACGCGCGTATCGGCACGGACATCGTCGCGCCCGGCACGCGGCTCGGCGCGGGGCTCACGCGCGCGGCGGCGGCCGAGCTTGGCCTGTCGCCCGGCACACCGGTCGGCGCGTCGCTGATCGACGCGCATGCCGGCGGCATCGGCGCGATCGGCGGCCGCGACGGATCGGGCGCGGCGACGGACGTCTGCGACCGCCTTGCCTACATCATGGGAACGTCGGCCTGCATCATGGCGACGACGAAGGAGCCGTGCTTCGTGCCCGGCGTGTGGGGCCCTTATTACTCCGGCATGGTGCCGGACTTCTGGCTCAACGAGGGCGGCCAGTCGGCGGCGGGGGCGGCGATCGACCATCTCCTCAAGGCGCATCCCGGCTTTGGCGAGGCGAGCGCCGCAGCGCGCAACGAAGGCCTCGACCTCATCGAATTCCTCGAGCGGCGCATCATTGCGCGCGCCGGCGACGCCAGCCGCGCCGCGCTGATCGCGCGCGACATTCACGTGCTGCCCGAGTTCATCGGCAATCGTTCGCCTTACGCCGATCCCGACACCCGCGCGGTGATCGCGGGCCTCGATCTCGACACCGATATCGGCGCGATGGAGCGGTTGTTCGTCGCCGGTCTCTGCGGGCTCGCCTATGGGCTCGCCGAGGTGATCGAGGCCTTTGCCGCGCACGGCGTTCATTCCAGCATCATGATCATGGGCGGCGGTGCCAGCCGCAGTTCGCTGGTGCGGCAGATCATGGCCGATACCACCGGCCTCGCTGTCGCGCTGCCGCAGACCAGGGAGCCGGTGCTGCTGGGCGCGGCGATGCTGGGTGCGGTCGCTGGCGGTGCCTATGCCTCGATCGGCGAGACCATGGCAAAGATGTCGGCGCTCGGACGTCTCAGCGAGCCGACCGCGCCCGACCTGGCCGCGTTTCACGCCCGCAAGCGCGACGTCTATAAGCTGTTGCGCGAGGTCGATCGCGGCAGCCGCGCGGCGATGCGCGGAATGGCCGGAGGTTGAAACGGATGCTGATGTCCTGCGGCGACGCACTGATCGACTTTGTGCCGACGCGGAGCGGCGACGGCCGCGAGGCGGTGATGCCGGCCGTCGGCGGCTCCTGCCTCAACGTCGCGATCGGCATGGCGAGGCTCGGTGCGCCGACGGGCTTCATCGGCGGCATTTCGACCGACATGTTCGGGCGCATGATCGCGGACCACGCAACCGCTTCGCATGTCGAACTCGGCCTCGCCACCCGCAGCGACCACCAGACCACGCTCGCTTTCGTGCGCATCGTCGCGGGCGAGTCGCATTACGCTTTTTACGATGCCGAGACCGCGACGCGGAACTGGGCCTACCGGCGCGGGTCGATTCCGTTCGATACGGTCGAAGCCCTCCATATCGGCTCGACCACGCTGGTCAATGACCAGGGCGCGGCCGAAACGAAAGCCCTGATCGCGGACGCGCGGATATCGTCCACCATCTCGTTCGATCCGAACTGCCGCCCCAACCTCGTCAAGGACAAGCCGGCCTATCTCGCGCGCATGGTCGAATTCGCGCATGGCGCCGACCTCATCAAGATGTCGGACGTCGACTTCGCCTATCTCTTCGGCGAAGAGCCGTATCAACAGCGCGCGAGCATGCTGCTCGGGCAGGGCACGAGCCTCGTCGTCATCACCCGCGGCAACAACGGCGCCATCGCCTGGCACGCGGGGGCAGGGCAGATCGAAGTCACAGCGCCCCAGGTCGCGGTCGCCGACACCATCGGCGCCGGCGACAGCTTTCAGGCGGCGCTGCTGTTCGCCCTGCACAAGCAGGGACGCCTCGCAAGGCGGCAATTGAAGGACATCAGCCCCGACGAGCTCCGCCGCGCGCTGTCCTTTGCCGCGAACTGCGCCGGCCTGACCTGCACCCGCCCGGGCGCCGATCCGCCCTGGAGCCATGAGATCAATTGGAGCTGGTAGCCCCCGTCACAGCCGTGCCACGACCTTCTCGGCGCATTTGAGGAAGGTGCGGATCAACGGACTCTGGGAATCCCGACGCCAGCAGACCGCGATGTCGAAGGAGTCGGTGGCGTCCCGCAGCGGCCGGAACACGACGCCGCGCGGCGCGCCGAGCTGCGCGCAGGCGGGCAGGATCGCAAGGCCTTCACCGGCGAGAACCAGGCTCATCGCCGAATGCACCGTCTCCACCCGGCCGGCGATCGGCATCACGATCTGATGCCGCCGCAGCAGGGCCGCGACCACGGAGGAGGAGGGGTCCTGCTCCGGAGGCGGCAGCGCGATCAGCGGACGGCCCTGTAGTCGTGCCATCGGCACCGTGCTCAGGCGCGCAAGCGGCGAACGGTTTGGCATCGCCAGCATGAACGGTTGCGTGCCGATCCGAGCCACCTGGATCTCGGGATGGTGGATCGCCGGCATGCATAGCGCGACGGTGACGCTGCGGTCGAGCAGCCGCGCCTCGCGCGTCGAGGCACTGAGCTCGGCGAAGTCGAGATCGACGCCGGGAATGGATCGCCGCAGCTCGGGGATGAGACGCGGCAGCATCGCGTTCGCCAGCACGAACATGTAGCCGACGGACAGTCGACCACGGCTGCCGGCCGCGACCGCGCGCGCGGCTTCGACGCCGTCGGCCGCAAGCGCCAGCGCCTCGCCGGCGCGCGCCAGCAGCGCCTGGCCCGCCTCGGTCAGGTCCATGCCGCGCGTGCCGCGGCGGAACAGCGGCGCGCCGACCTCGGCCTCCAACTTGCGGATCTGCACCGAGAGCGGCGGCTGGGCCATGCGCAGCCGCTCGGCAGCCTTGCCGACGCTGCGCGCCTCGGCCACGGCGACGAAATAGCGGAGCCGGCGAAGATCCATTGGCATACCGAAAACGTATGGGTTGGTGTCAAAAATCGTATTGGACGGCGAGTTAACAAAACTGTCATCATCGCTGTCAATGCTATCGGCCAATGAGGGCCGGCCTCGGAGCATGACCTGACGATGAACGGCGATCCCTGCCTGCTGTCCGCAACCGAACTGCGCGGCCTCATTGCCGGAAAGCGGATTTCGCCCGTCGAGGTCACCCGCGCCGTGCTGGCGCGCGCCGAGGCGCTCCAACCCGAGCTGAACTGCTTCATCACGATCTGCGGCGACGAGGCGATGGCGCAGGCGCGCGAGGCCGAGCGCAAAATGATGGCGGGCGAGCCGCTCGGCCTGCTGCACGGCATCCCCGTCACCGTCAAGGACATCGTCAACACCAGGGGCGTGAAGACCACCTTCGGCGCCGTTCCCTACAAGCACAATGTGCCGGCCGAGGATGCCGTGGCGGTCGCGCGGTTGCGCGCCGAAGGCGCCATCCTGATCGGCAAGACCACGACGCCCGAATTCGGCAGCAAGTGCCTGACCGACTCGCCGCTGTTCGGCCGCACCCGAAACGCGTGGGATGCGTGCCGTTCCTCCGGCGGCTCCAGCGGCGGCGCGGCGGTGGCGGTGGCCAGCGGCATCGCGCCGCTCGCGATTGCGACCGATGGCGGCGGCTCGACGCGGATTCCCGCCGCCTGCAACGGCGTGGTGGGCTTAAAGCAGAGCAACGGCGTGATCCCGCACAGCCAGGCCATGGATGTCTTCGGCAACCAGACCTATGTGACGCCGACCACCCGCACCGTCGCCGATACTGCGCTGATGATGCAGGCGATGGCCGGCGAGGATGCCTGCGATCCCTGGTCGATCAGCGTCCCCGTGCCCGATTTCATCGGCACGGCCGCCCCGCGCGGCGATCTGCGCGGGCAAAGGATCCTGTTCTGCGCTTCGCCGCCCGGGCGCCCGGTGTCCGCCGAAGTCGCGGCCAGCTTCAAGGCCAGCCTCGACCGGCTGGCGGGCCTCGGGGCCGAGCTCGAGGAGTTTTCCGGCGACGGCTTCGACATCGAGCCGATCTGGCGCGCCATCAACCACACCGTCTGGCGCACGCGCTTTGCAAAGCTCGCGGCCGAGCACAAGGACGAGCTGAGCGAAGCCTTCCTCAAGCAGCTTGCGCTCGCGACCGAGGTCAGCGGCGTCGACTACCAGGAGGCGATGTTCGCGCGCACCGCGCTGTTCCGCCGGGTGCAATCGCTGCTTGCGCGCGGCGATCTGCTGGCGATGCCGACCCTCACGCGCACCGCGCTGCCGATCAAGCAGGATCTGTTCGGCACCATCGAGATCGACGGCAAGCATTTCGACAGTGTCCGGCCGCATTGGTTCCCCTGGACCATGCCGTTCAACATGACCGGGCACCCCGCGGTCAGCCTGCTCAGCGGTTTCGCCCGCGACGGCCTGCCGATCGGGCTTCAGCTGGTCGGCCATTTCCGGGCTGATGCGGAATTGCTGCGCGTCAGCGCGCTGTTCGAGGCCTCGCACGACCTTCTGTCCCGCTGGCCGGCTTGAGGGGATGCGCATGCGGCAAAGCTCTTGCTTCCGGCGCCCGGACATGTTGATCGTGCCGCGGATGAGCCCTGAAACCGAGCGCGCATGAGCGTATTTGTCCTCCGACGCGTCCTGACCTTGCTGGCGACGCTGGTTGGCGCATCCCTGATCATTTTCCTGGTGCTGGACGCGCTTCCCGGCAACGCCGCGCAGATGCTGATGGGCGCGGACGCCTCGCCTGATGCGGTGCGCGCGCTCACCGTCAAGCTCGGGCTCGACCAGCCGCTGGCGGTGCGCTATTTGCAGTGGATCAAGGGGCTTCTGGTCGGCGATCTCGGCAACTCCTATGTCTACGGCACGCCGGTCGCGAGCCTGATCGCCGAGCGGCTGGTGCTGACGATTCCGCTCGCGATCATGGCCATGACGATCACGGTGACGCTGGCGCTCTCGGCCGGTATCTACACCGCCGCCAACCACAACAAGCTCGGCGATGTCGGCGTGATGGCGCTGACGCAGGTGGGCATTGCGCTGCCGAACTTCTGGTTCGCGATCCTCCTGGTCCTGCTGTTCGCGGTCAGGCTGCAATGGCTCTCCGCGGGCGGTTTTCCCGGCTGGGACGACGGTGTCTGGCTCGGCGTCAGATCACTGCTGTTGCCGGCGGTCTCGCTCGCGGTGGTGCAGGCCGCGATCCTGGCGCGCGTCACGCGCTCGGCCGTGCTTGAGGTGCTGCGCGAGGATTTCGTTCGCACCGCGCGCGCGAAGGGCCTCGGCAAGCGCGAGGTGCTGTGGAGCCACGTGCTGCGCAACGCCATGATCCCCGTCATGACGGTGATGGGCCTGCAATTCGCCAATCTGCTGGCCGGCACCATCGTGATCGAGAACGTGTTCTATCTGCCGGGTCTCGGCCGCCTGATCTTCCAGTCGATCGCCAATCGCGACCTCATCGTGGTGCGCAACTGCGTGATGCTGCTCGCGACCATGGTCGTCATCGTCAATTTCGTGGTCGACGTGCTCTATGCCTTCATCGATCCCCGCATCAAGGTGCACGACCTGTGAGCGCGCCGCTGACCACCCTCGTTGACGCGCCGGCCGTCACGCGTCCTCTGCCGGCCCGGACGCTCTGGCGCCGCGCGCTGCGTCATCGCAGCTTCGTGCTGGGCGGCGCACTCAGCCTGCTGGTGCTCGTCTCGGCGCTGCTGTCGCTGGTGTGGACGCCCTGGTCGCCTTACGAGATCGACATCGCCGCGAAGCTCAAGCCGCCGTCGGCGGCGCACTGGCTTGGCACCGATTCCTTCGGCCGCGACATCGTCTCGCTGCTGCTCGCCGGCGCACGCTCCACCATCATGGTCGGCATCATCGCGGTGAGCATCGGTCTCACCTTCGGCGTCTGCCTCGGCTTGATCGCATCGGCGCGGCGCGGCTGGACCGAAGAGATCATCATGCGCTTCTCCGACTTCACCTTCGCCTTTCCGGCCGTGCTCTCCGCCATCATGCTGGCCGCGGTCGTGGGCCCGGGCATGGTGACCTCGATCGTCGCGATCGGCATTTTCCAGGTCCCGACGCTGACCCGGCTGACGCGCGGCTCGGCCAACGCGATCTGGGCGCGCGAATTCGTGCTGGCTGCGCGCGCCTCGGGGAAGGGCAAGTTTCGCATCACCATCGAGCACGTGCTGCCCAACATCCTGTCGATCCTGATCGTGCAGGTCACGATCCAGTTCGCGCTCGCCATCCTCGCCGAAGCCGCCTTGTCCTATCTCGGGCTCGGCACGCAGCCGCCGCAACCGTCCTGGGGGCGGATGCTGAACGACGCGCAGAGCATGCTGTTCCAGTCGCCGATGCTCGCGGTCTATCCGGGCGCTGCGATCGCCATCGCGGTGCTCGGCCTCAATCTCCTTGGCGACGGATTGCGCGATCTCCTCGATCCACGACTGGCCCGGGAGCGATGACGATGGCTGAGCGCTCCAATATGCCGCTGATCGAGGTCGACAATCTCGGCGTCCGCCTCAACACCAGCCGGGGACCGGCACAGGCCGTGCGCGGCGTCAGCTTCGCCTTGAAGCGCGGCGAGACGCTGGGGCTCGTCGGCGAATCCGGCTGCGGCAAGTCGGTCACGGCGCTCTCGCTGATGGGGCTGTTGCCGGACAGCGCGGTCGTCACCGGCAGCATCCGGCTCGAGGGCCGCGAGCTCGCCAGGCTGCCGGACGCGGAGTATTGCCGCTTGCGCGGCAACCGCATCAGCATGATCTTCCAGGAGCCGATGACCGCGCTCAATCCGATGCACACGATCGGCCATCAGGTCGCCGAGCCGTTGCGGCGTCACAAGAACTATTCGGCGGCGCAGGCGCGCACGGAGGCGATCGCCTTGCTCGATCGCGTCGGATTGCCCGACCCGGCACGGCGCATCGATGCCTATCCGCACCAGTTCTCCGGCGGTCAGCGCCAGCGCGTCACGATCGCGATGGCGCTTGCCTGCGAGCCCGATTTGTTGATCGCGGACGAGCCGACCACCGCGCTCGACGTCACCATCCAGGGCCAGATCCTCGACCTCATCGCCGATCTCGTCGAGGAGCGGGGCATGTCGATGATCTTGATCTCGCATGATCTCGGCGTCATCGCCGAGAACGTCCAGCGCATGATGGTGATGTATGGCGGCGCCGTCGTCGAGAGCGGCCCGACCGACGAGGTGTTCCGGCGGATGGGACATCCCTACACACAGGGCCTGTTCCGCGCCCGGCCGAAGCTCGGCGCGCGCAAGGGGACGCGGCTGAAGACAATCTCGGGCACCGTGCCGGAGCTCGCGGATCTTCCGGCCGGCTGCACCTTCTCCGAACGATGTCCGCTCGTGATCGATCAGTGCCGTGCCGCACTGCCGCCGATGGTCGACGTCGGTCCCGGTCATGTCGTGCGCTGCGTGCGCACCGATGTCTCCATGGCCGAGAACGTCGGAGCGCTGTCCGCATGAGCACCGCGCCTCTTCTCGACGTGAAGGATCTCGAGCAGCGCTACACGCTGCCGCGGGAAAGCCTGTTCCGTCCGCCCGGGCAGGTGCGCGCGCTCAACGGCGTCAGCGTGCAGGTCCAGGCCGGCAAGAGCCTCGGCATCGTCGGCGAGTCCGGCTCGGGCAAGTCCACCTTCGCGCGGGTGGTGATGGCGCTGGAGCGGCCGGCATCGGGGCAGGTCGCGCTGCTCGGCCGCGACCTCAACCGCCTCCCGGCCGATGAGCTGCGCCGCGCGCGCCGCGATTTCCAGATGGTGTTCCAGGACCCCTACGGCTCGCTCGATCCGCGCCAGACCATCGCCCGCATCGTCGCCGAACCTTTGACCGTGCTGGACGGCGCTGTTCGCACCACGTTCCGGGAACGCGTCGCCGCGGTGCTGCGCCAGGTCGGCTTGCGCGATGCCGACATGGACAAATATCCGCACGAATTTTCCGGCGGCCAGCGCCAGCGCATCGCGATCGCGCGCGCCCTGATCACCCAGCCGAAGCTGATCGTCGCCGACGAGCCGGTCTCGGCGCTCGACGTCTCCGTGCAGGCCCAGGTGCTGAACCTGATGCAGGATCTCCAGGAGCAGTTCGGCCTGAGTTATGTCCTGATCAGCCATGACCTTGCCGTCGTCGACTATCTCTGCGACGAGGTCGCGGTGATGTATCTCGGCCGGATCGTCGAGCAGGGGCGGCCGGAGGACCTGTTCGAGCGCTGCGCCCATCCCTATACGCGCGCGCTGCTGGACGCCGTGCCGCGTGCGCGTGCCGGCGGAGGCCGGCGCCGGCGCGGAGCCCAGGCGATTGCCTCGCAATCGGCGGCCGCGACCGGATGTCCCTACGTCTCGCGTTGCGCGCTCGCCGACCAGCATTGCCGCGAGGCTCCGCCTGCGTTACGCAAGGTGGGCGAGGCGCATCTCGCCGCCTGCCACAAGGCGGAGGCCGTGATGGCGTTGCCCCCGGCGGCCGCGGAGGGTTAGTCTCGCGGACAGGATTGGCGTAGACTGGGACTAGAGAAGGCAGGGGAGTTACGCATGTTCAGGACACTATCCATCGTCGCACTCGTCGCCGCGTTCGCCGCGGCGCCTCTGCCGGTGCTGGCACAAGGCAAGAAGGACAGCGTCGTCATGGCGATGGCGCTGGAGCCGCCGGGGCTCGATCCCACCAACGCGGCCGCCGCGGCGATCGCCGAGGTCACGCTCTACAACATCTATGAGACGCTGACCAAGATCAACGAGGACGGCTCCACCTCGCCCCTGCTGGCCGAGAGCTGGACCGCATCGCCCGATCTGAAAACCTACACCTTCAAGCTGCGCAAGGGCGTCAAATTCCACAATGGCGAGCCGTTCGACTCCGCCGCGGTGAAGTTCTCGTTCGAGCGTAACGGGGTGCCCACCAGCACCAACAAGGACAAGAGCCTGTTCCAGAGCTTCGAGTCCGTTGCCGCGCCCGACGCCGACACGGTCGTGATCACCCTGAAAAATTCCCAGCCGAACCTGCCGTTCCTGATGGGCCAGGCGAGCGCCTCGATCGTCGAGCCGAAGAGCGCTGCCACCAATGTCACGCAGCCGGTCGGGACCGGACCCTACCAGCTCGGCGCCTGGGCCAAGGGCTCCTCGATGACCCTGACCAAATGGGCCGACTACCGCAACGCCGCCGCGATCAAGCTCTCGAAGGTGACGATCCGCTTCATCTCCGATCCGTCCGCGCAGACCGCGGCGCTGCTGTCGGGCGACGTCGACGCGTTTCCGCGCGTCGCGGCCCAGCGCACCATCGCGCAGTTCAAGGCCGATCCGCGCTTCACCGTGCTGGTCGGCGGCTCCCGCGCCAAGACCATCGTCGCCATCAACGAGCGCAAGAAGCCGCTCGATGACGTCCGCGTGCGCCGCGCCATCCTCGCCGCGATCGATCGCAAGGCCATGATCGACGGCGCGGTGGACGGGTTTGGCACGCCGATCGGCAGCTTCTACGTGCCGGGCGCGCTCGGCTACGTCGACACCACCGGCATCAACCCCTACGATCCGGAGAAGGCCAAGAAGCTCCTCGCCGAGGCCGGCGTCACCACGCCGCTCGAGCTGTCGCTGAAGCTGCCGCCGCCGTCCTACGCGCGGCAGGGCGGCGAGATCCTCGCGGCCCAGCTTGCCAAGGTCGGCATCATCGCCAAGATCGAGAACGTCGAATGGGCGCAATGGCTGTCGCAGGTGTTCGCCGGCAACGGCCCGCATAATTTCGACCTCACCATCATCAGCCATGTCGAGCCGTTCGACCTCGTCAAGATCACCGAGCAGGACTACTATCTCGGCTACAACAACGAGGCGTTCAACGCGCTCTACCAGCAGATCGTGTCGACGCCGGACGAGGCCGCCCGCGCCAAGCTTCTCGGCGACGCCCAGCGCATGCTGGCCACCGACGCCGTCTCCGCCTACATGTACCAGCCRCAGCTGATCACCATCACCAACAAGAAGCTGAAGGGCGTCTGGAAGGACGTGCCGCAATACGAGAACGATTTTTCGACGTGGTATTGGGAGTAGGGGGCGCGAGGCACCCTCGTCGTTTGGGGCGCGTGCCGCCCGTTGCTGTGCCCTCTCCCCTTGTGGGAGAGGGCAGCTCCGCTGATAGACACGGACTCGCAGGGGTGAGGGGTCTCTCTCCGCACTCGAATCTCGCGAGTTGAATTCGCAGAGATCGYGATGATAAGCCGATCATCCAGTGGCGGTCTCCAGAGCCGTCGCCTCAGCCTACGGCGCGCGCATCCAGACATCGCGCTCGTTAAGGAACTGGTTACTAGTCACTGTCACCATTTGCATATAGCTCGTCGCCATAAGCGGCGGCAGCGCATTCTTAGAACGGCTTGATATTTCGACACGCCCGGTTGGCGGTCTCTTTCAGGAGAGGCCCAATGTTTAAGGGCTTTGCTGCGGCAGTTGTGGCGCTGATTAGCACAGCGCAACTGGATCGATACCTAACCAACGGTCGGTACACCGACGCGGCCATGGATATGCTGCGGCAAATCAGGCACGCGTTTGGGTTTTGAGATACCCTTGGGGACAATTTTGAGGCGCGCCATGGAAGGCATCTCATGGGCTGATCTCGACGCGGATGAGCAACGCGCCCTTGCGATATTGGGAGCCGGACTTTCTATCGAGCTGTGTGACCCCGTTGCTCTCCTGACTTTAAGGCGGCTCGGTCTGATCGCAGGCCTTCATTTGACGGCTGCTGCGCTCAAGTTGCGGAGGGGCGTTGTTTTAGACGAACTCGGGGCGCGTGATTGCATGATGTAACCAAGCGCACGACCGCGAACAGGCGGTCGAAAGTCCTCGCCAACGACAAGCGGGATGCAGGATCGCTCAGGTCAATAGTATCGGTCAGTCATGCCCTGTGTTGGAGCTGGAGATAATCCTGGCACGCCATCKCTCTTCGAAAGTGTCAGAGCCCACTTTCAGTGCCAACGCTCGTGCATCTAAGGGATTGCCAGGCTTGCTAGCTATGACAATGCCTGTAGCTTCTCCGCGAGAACCGAGTTCGGGGGCCCGCTCTACAGGCCATTCCAGCAATGCCTTCGACAGCATGGGCTTACCGGCGTACCAGCATTTTCGTCCGTTGATGAGACGATAGGACCACCATTGCCCTTGCGGATTTGGCGGCATTGCGGCGCTGCATTGTTGCTTAGCATGCACGCTCGTCATTTCGAGCGATGAGAGCGCAGCAATGCAAACGGTTAAAGCAAACGATTGAAGCGGTTTGCTCATAGGCGCGCTCAATTGCCCTGTTGCTGCAATCGACTCACTGCAACGATCAAGGCAGGCCGTTCGAGAACTTCCACCAACTTTTCAAGGATACGCGCATTATCCTTGGGACAGGGTTGAAGGTATTCTTCCAATATGAGTTGCGCGTCGCTAATCGCTTCCAGGGCTAATTGCTGATCAGTCATCACTGCTTACTCATCAATTAGTTGCGCTGAGGAAGTCAGCGAAGGGAGAAATCAAGTCAGCTTTGAGGAATATCCCCGCTCTTCTTTTCACTTTTTATTTCAAATTCTCGGCTTCCCACCGTGTGTCCGCGGTGTCGTCTCGGTCAATGTGCGCAAATAGTCCCGCGAAGGCGTGTCGCGAGAAGGGATCACGGCGACCAGGTAGACCACTGCTCGATCTTCCTTCTCCACCCCGCGCATCACGAAGCGCATCATCGGCAACGGCCGCTGCAACGCCTTCCTCATCCCACAGCGCGCGCATCCAGCCTTCGCGTTCTCCATCCGCGTCGGTCACCGGCATCACCTTGGCATGGATCGGCTCGCAACCGCATGAGGCGTTGTGGACAGGAAGCCAAAGACGAGATGCGGGCCTGAAGGTACCGCGGTCCGCCCGGCCGCCGACAGTTCGGTGGCGATGTGTGCCTGTGTGCTAATTCCCACACTCGCGACCAAAAGGACTTGTTTGTCACTTTCCGAACAGACAGCCAAATCCACTCCGTTCCAACTTCACTGTTGGAATTCGGTTTGGAGACGAAATGGAACGTTCCCCGTTAATTGAGATGATGCGCGACAAATATGTCGAGCCGCACACTGGATGGATGAAGCCTTGGGGGTGGAGATGGCGCACTACCGAGCTTACCTTTTGGATCGCGACCACCACGTTATAAGCGTGGCCAATTTGCAGTGTGCCGACGAGCAGGAAGCACGGGAATGTGCTGAGCAGCTAGTTGATGCCAACGACGTCGAGCTATGGCAACTCGATCGGCGTATTGCAGTGTTTGAAGCTGCCACTAGCCGACCCTCGAATGCGGCGAGACAGGGAGGGAAGCAGCGAGCGCCGCGCTCTACAGACAAATGAAGCGCAAGTAATCCATTCAAGCCGAACGGGCTTGCGCCCGCGGATCATCGCAGGTGACGCTGTTGGTCTAAGCATTCAATCTAGGACCAAAAGAGCCGCTACACCGCGCGAGTGGTAACGCCATTCCGTCTCACAGGACGAGCTCACCACGCGGAAGTGCGATAGGATTGCGGCTTGGTTGTTGGTGATGCTGTAGAGATTGCACATAAGAACACGAGCCGCCGACGTACTCGACCTAGATCAATCCCTTCTCGGTAGCCCGCAAGCTACGAACGTAATAGCCTTGGCTCTGAACAGCTGACTTGATCGCGGCGCTGACTTTGAAAACTCTTTTTCTGCTCTTGCGCCACTTATTCCGAGGGCCGAGCAGGGGTATCGCAGAGCCTTTGCTTAGGACGAGCAAGTCGCGTTTTTCATTGCGATAGACATCAAACATCTTTCACCCTCACTGATCGTGCTGAAGTAAATAATGAAATATTGTTCGGTCTCGATCAGGCAGCTTAACGGCTCGGATGTCTAAGCGGGTTGTAAATGTGCAACGCTCCCTGCTTCTTTTTCCCGCGGTTCCAGAAATGGGAGCGAATTGACGCAAGCCCGGCAGTCTTAGCGGGATCATCCGGGAAGACGCCGGGCATTGGCGGCAAGTTGCCGACGTAGCGGTTGACCACGCGGAGGAACGCTAGGATAGCGGCTTTGTTGGTGTTGATGCTGTAGAGGTTGCACATAGGTGAACAGTGCTGTTCGTCCGGCGGATCCTTCTCAAAATCAAAGATTGGCTTGGTCGCCTTCCTTCTTCCTTGCACAAGACGTCGGACGCGCGGATCGCGTATTTGCCGGGGGCCGACAAGTGCTCCTGAAATTGCCAACGCCGCTTTGATGGAAAAATGCTCATGCAGTTCAAGGCCAGATTTGCTTAGGGGGTTCTGGCTTATCATCTCAATGATGTCGTCTGCCCCCGTGCCAGCCGCTTCTATTTCGATGTTGCTGTGCGAGACGCGCTGGTTTCATATTTCGGAATAATAGCATTATGCCCGTGTTTTGCCCGACGGGTCAAGTGGCTTCGCTGCCTGCGTAAGTCATTGATCTTGCTATCACCGGCTACTGTGCATGGGGTTGTTTTCGAGTTTTTTGCTGGACCGGAGGCGCACGGTGCCTGCTACGCCGCCGCCGGCAAATCCGGATCGGCGATCGCCCCTGCAACGCGGACGCGCACCCGCAGTGCGTTGCCGGGCAGATAGGCGATCGGCATGTCCTCGACGTCGACGGTCTTGAGGCTGTCGCGCGCAGCACCGGCCTGGACGGCGCGGTCCGCTGCGATATCGCGTGCGGCTGCGATCGCATCCTCGCGGTTGAGGTCGCGGAATACCTGGTCGGCTTCGCCAGAGACCTGTGCGATTGCGGCGCCCACCGCATTGGCGCAGTCGCCATGCGGCACGCGCACGATCTCGGAGATGCCCGGCAGGCGATCCGGCACCAGGAAGGCGCCGCCCCCGACTGCGAGCAGCGGCACATCGCCGGCTTCGGTCTTCATGCGGTCGATGTCTTCCTCGAGCTTGCGCCAGGCGTCGCGCAGCGCGGCCTCGATCAGACGCTTCGGCAATTTGGCGACGCGCGAGCGGTCGCCGATGTCGATCAGGCCGGCCGCCACCGCAATGTCGGTGGCGGTGAGGCGCGAGCCGCCGAACACCAGCGCATCCGACGTCAGCCGGTAGCCGACGCTGAGCGGGCCGACGCGGACCGGGTCCTCGTCGACATGGCTGCCGCCGCCGAGCCCGATCGACAAGAGGTCAGGCATCCGGAACAGCGTGCGGACGCCGCCGACCTCGACCACGGCATTGGCCTCGCGCGGAAAGCCGTGCCGGAGCTGGCCGATGTCGCTTGTCGTGCCGCCGACGTCGACGACCATGGCGTCGTCGAGGCCGGACAGGTGCGCGGCACCGCGCATGGAATTGGTGGCGCCGGAGGCAAAGCTCATCACCGGGAAGGCGGTGGCGATCTCGGCCTGCATGACGGTGCCGTCGTTCTGGGTCAGGAACAGCGGCGCATCGATGCCGCTGTCGGCGATCGCCTTGCGGAAGGCCGCGACCGTGGTGATGGCGAGGTCGTGCAGGGAGGCATTGAGGAGGGCCGCGTTCTCGCGTTCGAGCAGGCCGATGCGGCCGAGATCGTGCGACAGCGTCACTGCGACGTCGGGGCAGATATCGGCAAGGATCTCGCGTGCCGTCGTCTCGCAGGAGGGATCGAGCGGGGAGAAGCTCGAGCACACCGCGACCGAGCGCAGGCCCTTGTCTCTGATTTTTCGCGCGGCGTCCTTGAGGGCGGCGACGTCGAGCGGCATGAACGGGCGGCCGTCGTAATCGTGGCCGCCCTCCAGCATGAAGATGTCGCCGTTGACGAGCGCGGCGAGGTCCGCCGGCCAGTCGCAAAACGGCGGCAGCGAAGCGCTCGCGGGCATGCCGATGCGGATCGCGTCGATCTTCTGGACGTGGCGGCGCTGCACCACTGCGTTGATGAAGTGCGTGGTGCCGATCACGACCGCGTCGACCTTCACCGCGGCGGCCGGGTTGGCGCGCAGCGCCTTGAGCGCATCCAGGATGCCGGATGTCACGTCGGCCGTGGTCGGGCGCTTGACGGAGTGGACGACCTTCTCGTCGACGATCAGCACGGCGTCCGTGTTGGTGCCGCCGACATCGATTCCAATACGCTTCATGGGATCTTAAGCTCCAGCCTCAGCGGGCGCGAACAGGGAACGGTAGTCGAGGTCGTAGCCGAAGGCGCGCGGGCCGACGAATTCGAGACCCCGGGGACTCGTGAGCACGGCCGGGGCCGGCAGCGCCACGACGGTGACGCGCTGGCCGTAGCGCACGGTCTCGGTGCCGACGCCGTGGCCGTTGACGCTGTCGAGCACGCAGATCAAATCGGGCGATGTCGCGATCGCCTCCTCGCCGCGCCAGGCCACGATCCATTCGTTCTGGAACGAGAGCTTGAGCCGGCTGCCGCGGTCGGCATCGCTGCCTTCGATCATGGCCGAACCGCGCAAGAATCCTTCGGTCGTGCGCCGGGCCACGTCTATGATCTTGCCGGTGAACAGCTTCTTGCCGCCCTCGGCTTCGAGCAGCGCGGCGATCGGGTCCTCGTGACGGCGATTTGCCTCCTGCACGGCGCGGCCGATGCGGATTGCCTTGGTGGTGGTGAAGTGGATGCCCCAGTCCTTCACCTCGCGCCCGGTGCGCGGTGCCTTGCTGGTCGAGGCGATCGAGCCCATCTCGACGCAGATCTTGCGGCTTGCCCGCTCCATCCACTTCCAGCTCGGCACTTTCGTCACCACAGCCTCGATGCCGCGCGGATCGTAGAGCGTGCACGGGTAGGGGCGCAGGTCCCCGATCGCGACCGACGTCATCTGCGCCTCGGGGAAGGCGCGGCCCATGCAGTCGGCGTCGACCACGGGAATGCCGAGATGGGCGGCCGCCATCAGCGCCTGCACGCCGTTACCGCCGCCGATCTCGACCGACATCACGGCGCGGAACTTGATGCCGTTGATCTCTTCCTGCATCCGCACCGCGCGCGCGATGTTGCGGCTGTCGGCGAGGCGTTCCTGCCCGACCAGTGGCGCGCCCATGTTGGAGACCACCGCGACCCAGTCGTCGTCGTCAAGGTCGAGCGGTGACATCAATTGCACGCGGTGCCCTTCGGCATAGAGCCGGCGCAGATTGAGCAGGCCGAGATAGGGGCTGCCGCCGCCGCCGGTGCCAAGGATCCAGGCGCCGACCGCAAGCGCCTCGATCTCTTCGAGGCTGATCGTCTTCAATTCCGGCTTGCTCACGACACCAGCTCCTCGACGATGCGGGCCGCGGCGGCAATGCCGAGGATCACCGGGCCGGGATAGGCCGTGCGCACACGCGCCTTGTTGGCGCTGGTGTAGCTGATGCAGTCCATCACCACGAGATCGGGCTCGAGGTCCGCCATCGTGCGCGCGGCCTCGTCGACCACGGCATCGTTGGAGCCGGGACGGAGCGTGATGCCGACGACCTCGACGCCTTCGCGCTGCCACTTCTTGTCGATCAGCGCGGTCTGCTCGGGCAGCGGCGAGAACACGCCGAGGCGGCCTTTCGGCAGCACGGCCTCGACGAGATTATGCAGGATGGCCGAAGGCAATATGACAAGGCCATCGGCCGCGAGATTGGGAAATTTGCCGGTGCAGGCCATCAGCGTCACGCCGACGCCCTCGTGCTTGAAACGGGTGATCTGCTGGCTGGCGCGCCGCTCCACTTCCTTCTTGCTGATGGTGACGCCGTCGCCGCTCGGCAGCAGCGTGAACAGCGTGTCGTAGCCGTCCATCGGCGGAATGGCGTCGATCTCCGCACGGCTCATGCCGTCGAGCGCGCCACGCAGCTCGATCTCGATGCCCGGCGACAGCACGGCTGCGATTTCGGAGGCAACGGTGGGACGCGGGCTCTGGCCGATCACGACCACCCCGATGCGCTGGTGCTTCAATGGCATGTTCATGTCTAGTCCTTCAAGACGACGAGATCGGCCGGCGTCCAGTCGAGCGTGACACCGTTGCCGGGAACGAACAGGCGGCTCGCGCCTGCATTGGGCTGCTGCACGAGGACGCGATGGCCGCCCTCGAGCACGATGCGGTAGAGCACCGCGCCGCCGAGAAAATTGGTGTTTTCGACGACACCGTGCGCGCAGGAGCCCGACGCGCCGCCTGCGGCATTGCCACGCGGCGAGAGGCTGATTTTCTCGGGACGCAGCGCCACCGAGAGCACGCCGGTGCCCTGCGTGTCCGCAGTGGGCGGCAATGCCAGGATCAGGCCCTTGCCGACGTCGAGAGCCGCGCCGGCGGCGCTTGCCGTGATGCGCTCGCCGCGAAATATGTTGGTGTCACCGATGAAGTCGGCGACGAAGCGGGTCGTGGGCTGGTTATAGATCTCGGCGGGCGTGCCGACCTGTTCGACCCTGCCGCCGTTCATCACGGCGATGCGATCGGACATCGCCAGCGCCTCTTCCTGATCGTGGGTGACGAAGACCAGGGTCAGGCCGAGCTTCTTCTGCAGCTGCTTGAGCTCGAACTGCATCTGCTGGCGCAGCTTCTTGTCCAGCGCCCCTAACGGTTCGTCGCAGAGCAGGACGCGCGGCGCGATCACGATGGCGCGCGCAAGCGCCACGCGCTGCTGCTGGCCGCCGGAAAGCTGGGCAGGTCGGCGATTCTCCAGGCCGGACAGCTCGACCATGGCCAACGCCGCCTTCACCTTGGTGGCGATGCTCGCCTTGTCGAGCCCGCGCATGCGCAGGCCGAAGGCGACGTTCTCGGCGACGGTGCGATGCGGGAACAGCGCGTAGTTCTGGAACACCATGCCCATGTCGCGCTTGTGCGCGGGCACATGGGTGATGTCGGCGCCGTCGACGCGGATCGCGCCCGAGCTCGGCGTCTCGAAGCCGGCGATCATGCGCAACGTCGTGGTCTTGCCGCAGCCGGACGGACCGAGCAGGGAGAAGAACTCACCCTGCCGGATGTCCATGCCCACGGCGTCCACCGCAAGCACGCCGCCGTCATAGACCTTGCTGACGCCGGCGATCTCGATCGACGCGCTCATGCGCGGAAGATCCGGTTGACGCGCTGGTCGATCTCGTCCTTGCGCTCGTTGTACCACTTCCAGTCGACCTGGATCAGCTTCGAGACTTTTTCCGGCGTGGTGAGCAGCTTGGCGTCATATTTCGCGTCGAGCTTCACCTTCTTGTTGGCCGGCGAATACCAGACGGTCTCCGCAAGACGCTTCTGCACCTCGGGGCGGAGCATGTAGTTGACGTAGGCGTTGGCGAGCTCCTTCATCTTGCTGCCGGGCGTGATGGTCAGGACCTGCTCCAGCGACAGCACGCCTTCGCTCGGCGCGACGAAATCGGTCGGCTGGTTCTGGCCGTCATAGCGATAGATGCCGGAATCGTGGATGACGCAGAGGCCGACCTCACCCGACAGCAGCATCTTCTCCATCGCACCGGTGAAATCGACGATCTTGATTGGCTTCAGCTTCTCCAGTGCTGCATAGGCCGCGTCGAGATCGGTCTGGCCCTTGCCGAACAGCGTGCCGCACATCATCAGGAAGGCCTGGCCGAGGCTGTTGACGGGAATGACGTAGCCGCCGCGAACGCCGTTGTATTTCGCGTCCCACAACTCTTTCCAGGAGGTGACGCCGGTATAGCCCTTGTCGGTGCGCATGCCGAGCCCGATGGCGCTGGTGAAGATCGAGACGCCGACGATCTTGTCGCTGATCGCATAGGGATAGACGTCGGCGAGATTGGGCACGAGCTTGGCGTCGATCTTGGGCTCGACCAGGCCCATTTCCGCTGCGGCCCACTGCTCGTTGGAGTTGGTATGCAGCACGTCATAGATCGGCGCCGAGCGCGAGCTCGCCTGGAGCTTTGGCAGATAAGGGAAAGCGGAGTCGGTCTGGAGCTTGCACTTGAACTCGCTCTCGAAGGCCGGACCGATCTCGGCCTTCATGATATCGCCCCACTTGCCGCCCCAGCCGGTGATGCGCAGCGTGGGATCGTCGGCGCGCGCGACATAGGGCGCTGCCATCGTGCCGATGC
Organism: Bradyrhizobium sp. P5_C12; assembly: GCF_054049735.1. Taxonomy (NCBI): domain Bacteria; kingdom Pseudomonadati; phylum Pseudomonadota; class Alphaproteobacteria; order Hyphomicrobiales; family Nitrobacteraceae; genus Bradyrhizobium; species Bradyrhizobium sp. P5_C12. The sequence goes on along the minus strand of NZ_JBFULU010000002.1, from coordinate 282,692 downwards.
CGAGCGAGGCGCCCGCGAGCAGAAGGCGGCGGCGGCTGAGCCGAGAGGATTCCAGAGCTTTCACCATGTCTCGATTCCTTTGGGTGCAATGAGCGTTACAATTTGACGTAGGAGCGCAGGCCGACGGTGCGGTCGAGCCCGATGACGACGACAAAGGCGAGCACGATCGAAACCACCGAGGCAGCGCCGATGGTGCCGTCCAGATCGAACTTGAGATAGTTGAACAGCGTGACCGGCAGCGTCTCGTTGCCCGGGCTGACCAGGAACAGCGAGACCGGAAACTGGTCGAAGGAGACGATGAAGGCGAAGATCGCGCCCGCAAGCACGCCCGGCTTGATCAGCGGCAGCGTGACCTCGAAGAAGGTGCGCAACGGGCTTGCGCCGAGATTGCGCGCGGCCTCTTCCAGCCGCAGGTCGAAATTATGCAGCACCGCGAGCGTCGTGCGCACCACATAGGGCAACGTCACCAGCGTGTGGCCGGCGACCAGGCCCCAGGTCGGACGTCCGACGTCGAGCAGCACATAGGTCTGGAACAGCGCGAGACCGGTCAGGATCGCCGGCAACATCAGAGGCGAGAGCATCGTCGCGACGATCAGCCGGGTGCCCGGCAGGTTGCCACGCGCGAGTGCCAGCGCCGCGGAAGCGCCGAGGATCGTTGCCGATATGGTGGTGAGGACGGCGACTTCGAGGCTGAAGCCGAGCGCATGCATGAAGTCGCGCGAGGCAAAGAATTTCTCGAACCAGCGCAAGGAGACGCCGACCGGCGGAAACTGGATGAACGGCGTCGGGTTGAGCGCAAAGACGACAACGACGGCGATCGGTGCCAGCAGGAAGACCAGGATGGCGATGTTGATGGTGAGATAGACGTACCGGCCATAATGTCGAGGAGCGGCGGCCATACGCACGGGCGCTGCAGCGTGGTCGGGCGCGAGTGATGGACTGTGCGAGGTAGAGGCTCCCATCGTCGGCCTCACTGCAATTCGCGCTGGCCGGAGACGAGGCCGAGCGCGTGGTTATAGGCGATGACGAGGATGAGCGAGATCATGAGCAGGATGATGCCGAGCGCTGCCGCGAAGCCGACGTTGAAGTTCGCCGAGATCTGCTGGTAGATCAGGATCGGCAGCGTCATGATCTGGAAGCCGCCGAGCAGGATCGGCGTGACATAGGCGCTGATCGCGAGCGCGAACACCAGCAGCGAGCCGGCGAGGATGCCGGGCAGGCTGAGCGGCAGCGTCACCTCGATGAAGGCGCGCAAGGGGCTGGCACCGAGATTTTCAGCGGCCTGCTCCAGCCGCTCGTCGATGCGGCCGATCACGCCGGTGAGGGTCAGCACCATGAAGGGGACGTAGATGTGGACGAGCCCGACCACGATGCCGGTCTCGCTGTACATCAGCTTCAGCGGCTGGCTGATCACGCCGAGCGAGATCAAGGTCTGATTGATCACGCCCTTGTCGGAGAGCAGCGTCATCCAGGCGAAGGTGCGGACCACGATGCCGGTCAGCATCGGCGCCAGCACCGCCATCAGCAGCAGCGCATGTCCGGTGCGGCTCCTGATCCGGGCCATCCAGTGTGCCAGCGGATAACCGATCGCGAGCGCGACGAGGGTGGTCACGAGCCCGATCCGGATCGTGGTCCAGATCACCTCGAGATAATAGGGATCGTCGACGATGCGGGCGTAATGGCGCGTGGTGAAGGCGACCTTCGGCGCCACCACCGGATTTCCGGTGAGCACGCTCATCAGCGCCATCAGCCCGATCGGGAGGAAGAAGAACAGCGCAAACAGCAGCGCGCTCGGCAGAATGAAGAGCGCAAGGCCGTTGGGACGCGTGGTCGCGGCGCCGCTCATCGCGTCCCCGTCTGAATGCGCGTTGCATCCTGATCGAGCGAATCGCCGGTCATGCGCCTGAGCTTTGCGGCCATCGCCGCCAGCTCGCGGCGGACATTGGCGCGCTCGGCGGCGGTGGTCGCCTGCACCGAATAGGACACCGCGATCCCGATCATCTCGCCGGTCTCGCCGCTCTTCAGCGCAAAGCCTTGCGAGCCGACGCCCTCGATCGATTCATCGGCTGCCTCGGACACGCCGATGCGGCGGATCTCGTCGAGGCGCGTCATCAACTGCTTGAAGTTCTGCGGCGAATTGCCCGGCAGTTTTGGGTAGGTGGCCGGCACCCGTGCCCGGATGTCCTCGTCCGGGAGGCGCGCGAGCATGGCGCGGCCGTTCGAGGTGGCGAGCGCCGGCGTGCGCTGGCCCGGCGGGTTGACCACGCGAAGCGGGTTCGAGCCCGGCACGATCCGGAGCACGACCTGCTCGTAGCCGTCGAGCACGGCGATGTAACCGGTGTGCCCGGTGCGCGCGCAGACCTCGCGCAGCTCACGCTCGGCCATGCTGATGAGATCGTCGTGGGCGCGGTGCAGCCGGCCGAGCTCGAAGGTGAGGAGGCCGGGGCGGTAGCGGCGGGTGTGCGGATCCTGCTCGAGCAGGCCGCAGTCGCGCAAGGACCGCAGCAGCCGCGAGGTCGAGCTCTTCGGCTTGCCGGTCAGCGCCATCACGTCCGCGAACGACAGATCAGGCCGCGCGCTGGAAAAGCAGCGCAGGATCTCGATCGCGTTGGTGAGAGCACTCATGCAGGCTGGCCCAAGGGAGTTCCAATTTTCGGAACCTTGTCCCAAATTCTAAGCCTGACGCGGAAACGGGCAAGCGGAAATTTCCGGCAGGGTGGTGCCCGATTGCGCAGATGCGGCGGAAGGTCGCTCGCAGGTCTTCGAAGCGGCGCACCGAGGGCGAACGGTGCGCCGCTTCTTGGGATCAGGCCGCTTCGGCCGCGACGTTGCCGATCCAGTCGCGGGCGAGCGTGACGTCGGCCTGCGACAATTGATGGCCCGCCGGCAGAACCTTGTGAGTCACGCTGGCGCCAGCCTGCGACAGCAGCGCAGCGAGCCGTGCCGAGTTGCTCGCCGGCACAATTGGATCAGCCTGCCCGGACAGGAGCAGGACGGGTTTGCCGTCGAGTGCGGCCTTTGGCGGATCCGACAGCGGCACCATGGCGCGTAGCAGGATTGCGCCTGCCAACGCGTCCGGCTTCAGCAGCAACAGCGCGGCTGCGATGTTGGCGCCGTTGGAAAAGCCGACCGCGACCGGCGCCGTGACGCCGTAGCGTTGCCGGGCGTCTGCGACGAAGTCGCCGAGTTCGAGCGCGCGGCGGCGAACATCCTCCTCGTCGAACACCCCTTCGGCGAGGCGGCGGAAGAAGCGCGGCATGCCGTGCTCGAGCACGCGGCCGCGCGGCGAGAGCAGGGCCGAGCCGGGCGAGATCATCTTGCCGAGCCCAAGCAGATCGTTCTCGTCGCCGCCGGTGCCGTGCAGCAGCAGGAGCGGGGCCGAGCCCGCGCTGGTCGCGGGCTCGAAGCGATGGATGAACGCACTCTCGGTCATGACACGCTCTCTTCCAGGCTCGGCAAAACGCCTTCGATCTGCTTGCGGTGTTGTTCGAGGAAGCTCGGCAGCTTCAGATCACGTCCCAGCGTCGCCACGGGTTCGTCGACGGCGAAGCCGGGGATGTCGGTCGCGATCTCGAACAGCACGCCGCCGGGCTCGCGGAAGTAGATCGAACGGAAGTAGTTGCGGTCCCGCTGCTCGGTGGGGTGCAGGCCGTGATTGCTTACGAGCTGCTGCGCCATCTTGCCTTGTTCAGCGTCGTCGGCCGCGCGGAAGGCGATGTGGTGCACCGACCCGCCACCCTGATGCCCGCGCAGAAAACCCTTGGCTTCGTAGATGTCGACGACGCTGCCCTCGACGTCACCGGGCGCCTTGAAGCGGATCACCGAACCTTCACGCGCGGTTTCCTTGAAGCCGAACACGTCGGTGAGGACGGCAGCCGTCTTCGCCGCGCTGTCGAGCAGCAGCGTCACGCCATGGAAGCCGCGGATCGCGTGCTCGGCCGGGACGTCGCCATTGCTCCAGCCCGGCTCGTTCTCGGCGCCGGGGACCCCGACCAGGGCCAGCGCCATGCCGTCCGGATCGGTGAACGGCAGCACGGATTCGCCAAAGCGCTTCTCCAGCGCTTCAAAAGCGATGCCCTTCTCGATGAAGCGCTGGGTCCAGTAGCCGAGCGAACGCTGCGGCACGCGGAACGCGGTCTGATGGGTCTCGCCGACGCCGCGGCGTCCGGCAGGCGCGCCAGCCCAGGGGAAGAAGGTCAGGATGGTCCCGGGACGGCCGGTCTCGTCGCCATAATAGAAGTGATAGGTGCCGGGGTCGTCGAAATTGACCGTCTTCTTGACGAAGCGCAGCCCAAGGTCGCGGGTGTAAAAGCCGAAATTACGGATGGGGTCGCCGGCGATCGCGGTGACGTGGTGCAGTCCAGACATTGTCGTCCTCCAGAATTCGGGGAGCGGTCTTGCTCTGGCGGGAAATATCGTTCCGCTTTGGATTGGAGACAATCCGTGCAAATATGACGTCTATGTCTACGATTTGGAAACAATCGCTGGAGCGGGCGCTTGGATAAGGTCGCCAGCCTCCGGGCCTTCGTGAAGGTGGTCGAAAGCGGCAGTTTTGCCGAAGCGGGCCGCCAGTTGCGCCTGTCGCGCTCGGCGATCAGCAAGTACATCGCCGATCTCGAGGAGAGCCTCGGCGTCCAGCTCCTGAACCGGACCACTCGCCACGCGAGCCCGACCGAGAACGGTCAGCGCTATTTCGAGCGCGCGGTCGTGATCCTCTCGGAGATCGAAGCCGCCGACCAGGCGGTAGCGCAGGCCCAGTCGGCACCGAGGGGGCTGTTGCGCGTCAACGCGCCGATGTCGTTCGGCACGATGCGGCTTGGACCCGTGCTCGCCGATTTCATGGCACGCTATCCGGAGCTTCAGCTCCAGATCGTGCTCAGCGACGATCTGCTCGACCCCGTCCAGGACGGTTTTGACGTGACGCTGCGGATCGCGGAGCTGGAGTCCTCCAGCCTGATCGCACGGAAGATCGTGCCGGTGGCGCGCATGATCTGCGCCTCGCCGGATTATCTGGCGCGTCACGGCACGCCAAACCATCCGCAGGATCTGYGCGAGCATGCCTCGCTGACCTACGGCTTCCTCCTCACCGGCAATCAGTGGAAGCTCACCGGCACTGATGGCGATCACTGGATCCAGCCGGCCTGGTCGCTCTGCGTCAACAATGCCGAAGTGCTGCGAGATGTTGCGATCAAGGGCAGGGGGTTGGCGCTGCTCCCCGAATTCATTGCCGCGGAGGCCTTGAGAAAGGGCGAGCTGCGCGCCGTGCTGGACGATTACTCGGCGCCGCCGCTCGCGCTCTATGCGGTCTATCCGCCGACGCGGCATCTGTCAGTGAAGGTGCGGCTGTTCATCGACTTCCTGGTCGAGCATTTTGGCCGCGAGGAGGGGACAGGTGGCGGGCGCAGACGTGCGGAGGCTCGGTCGTGAAGGCATGAATCTGCCGGGCTACGGTGCGGTGGGCGGCATGAGTTCTATTCATTCGTCAACATTGGTGACAGTAATTCGCTCTTCCGCGAACGATTGGAAGAAGTCCGGCGACCAGCAAAGACCATGAGGATTGTGCCTGTGCTGAGAGTCCCCGCGCTTTGGCTGGATACGATTATACCGTGACAGAAACCTGAACTTTCTTCCCGTCGCTTGGGACTCATATTTGCGTCCCGACTTTGCGCCTTAGGACAGAGTGCTTCAGCCGCTGCCGGGGCGTTGCCAAGGGCTCTCTTCCGTGCCACCGCGAAGAGCCGGGGCATGACGAGTAGCTCGCCAGCACTTCTCAACTTGATTTCAACAAGCGCAGGAGGAAGCTATGCGGAAGTCTCTCACCTTTTTCCTTTCTGGCGTGATATTGGCCGTCGCGGCGTCAACAGCCGTAGCCGGTGAGCGGATCCTCGAGTTCAAGCTGGTCACGAAGCCGATCGACCTCAAGGTCATAGAGGCCGCAAACATCGAAGGACAGACGGTTGTGTCTGGCAAATTCTTTGGTGTCGCCGTATTCAACGATGGCCGTATCGGAGTGAAAGAGTTCGTCAATACTTCGGACCTGCTCAAAGGGTCGGGCCCCTTCTTCGGCTATAGCACCTACACGTTCGAGGAAGGCTCGATTACGGCGCGCTACACCGGTTCGGCCAAAGACGGCAAATCGACGGGCGAATACACAATCCTGTCGGGCACCGGTGCCTATGCGAACGCCACGGGTACGGGAACAATCGAAAGCGCTCCGAACCCATTCAAGGGCGTCAACCTGCTCAACATAAAGCTCGTCGTTAAAACCTCGGGCTCGTGACAGCTGTACACAGGTCCCGCGCAAAGGAGTTGATCCCTTGTGTGGCGCGTTGGCCCGGCCGGAAGCACATCGCCGGCCGGGCTCCAATCTGAGCGAATCTAGCTGCCCGAACCTTGTTCGGCGGGCTGAAGCAGATCGTCCAGCGCGCGCATCGACGCCTGCTGAAGCTCGGCGAGTTCGCGCGCAGCATTTTGGTGCTCAGGCGGTGACATCGCAGGCGCTGCCAGCTCGATTTCGCGGCAGCGTTCGAACAGGCGGACGAGGCCGAGCGCGCTGGCGGCGCTGCCGAGTTGATGCGCGGATCGCGCGAGCTGCTTGTGATCGCCAATCGCCGCGGCCCTGGTGACGTCCTCGATCAGCCTTTCGCTGGTCTCTCCCAGCAGATCATGGAGCTTTGCGATTTGCGCGGCGCCCAGCAGCTCCTTCTGGTCATCGAGAAAGTGCTGGTCGATCAGCGCGCCTGCGGCGAGTTGCGTCGCGGCCGGTTCGACTTCCGGATCGTCCTCGATTGCCTCGCGAAGCGCGTTGATCAGGATCGGCTTGCTGACGACCTTCGCGATCCCGGCGTCTGCGAGCCGCTCGCGCGCGCTGCGCGAGACGTCGGCGGTCACGGCGATGATGCGCGGCATCCGCTGCAAGCCGAGCGCCCCGATCCGCGACGCCGCCTCCACGCCATCCATGTCGGGCATGTGCAGGTCCATCAGGACGATATCGAACGATTGATTCCGTGCGAGTTCCACGGCCGACGCACCGTTCCTTGCGATCACGGGGCGATGGCCGAGCCGGTTCAGGATCGCTTCGCCGACTTCGCAATTGACGGGATCGTCGTCGACCAGCAGCACGCGGAGCTGCCGCGATGGCGGCTGGACGGCGCCTTGAGCTACTCCGCTCGCGGCACGACCGAGCGGCACCGTCAGCATGAACGAGCTGCCCGCGCCCGGCGTGCTCTCCACCGTCAGCTCGCCGTGCATCAGGCGCGCGAGGCGGCGCGCGATCGCAAGTCCGAGGCCGGTGCCGCCGAACCGCCGCGCGATGCTGTCATCCGCCTGCACGAAATCCTCGAAGATGCGCTCATGCATGTCGGGCGCGATGCCGATGCCGGTGTCGCGAATCGTGATGGAAAGCACGACATGATCGTCATGCCGCGTGGCGGTCGCTTTCAATCCGATGCCGCCACGCGGGGTGAATTTGATCGCGTTGCCGATCAGGTTGAGCAGGATGCGATTGAGCCGGACGGGATCGCCGTGCACCGATGTGTTGACGGTGGCGTCAGAGACGAGGTCGAAGGTCAGGCCTTTGCCGAAGGCCTGCGGACGCATCAGATCGGCGGCGGCCTCGATGAGTTGGTCGAGGCGGAAGCCGCGCGTCTCGAGCGTTTCGGCGCTGGCCTCCAGGCGCGCATATTCGAGGATGGCATCGACCAGGGCGATCAGCGTTTCGCCCGAGGCGGCCGCCGTCGCCAGATGGCGGCGCTGGAGCTCGCCGAGGCTGCCGTCGTCGAGCAGTTGCAGCACGCCCATGACGCCGTTGAGCGGCGTGCGCAGCTCGTGGCTGACCACCGCAAGGAAGCGCGATTTGGTCTCGTTGGCAGCAACCGCCGCGCTACGCGCGCGTTCGGCCGCGTCGTGCTCGGCAAGGGCGTGATCGCGGGCCTTTTCGAGTTCGGAGGTGCGCTCGGCGACCTTGCGCTCGAGCGTTGCGTAGGACTCGCGAAGATGCGCGGCCATCCGGTTGAACTGGTCGCCGAGCGCTTCCAGCTCGTCGCCGGTCTTGATCGCGAGCCGCAGGCCGAGATCGCCGCTTTCGATTCGCCGCGCGCCCTGCATCAGCATCTGGATCGGCACGGTCATGCGCCGGCTGAGCAGGAGCGAAACCAGGACCGCGAAGGCAAGCAGGACGATCAGCAGAAACGTCGAGCGGCCGATCGATGCATAGATCGTGGCGTAGGCCTCGCTGAGCGGAAGCTCGACGAACACCACCCAGCCGAGCGAGGGCACCGTCGCATAGGTCGACAGCACGCGTTGACCGGACAGGTCCTCCTTGACCAGGCCCCCGGAAGGTGGCCCGATGCCATCGAGTGCGGCGCGGACGTCCGCATGCGAGGAGAGATCGCTGCGGCGTAGCGCCGGCCACAAATCGGGATGCGCGATCAGGACGCCCATACGATCGATCACATAAGCCTTGCCGGTGTTGCCGACCCTGATGCCGGCGACGAGATCCCAGATGAACCTGAGATTGACCTCGGCAACGACCACACTGGGCTCGCGGCCGGTCCCGCGCGTGGCGATCGTCATGAACGGCTCGGTATCGCCGAAGAAGTAGACCGGCCCGTAATAGGCCCGACTCTCATTGGCGCCGCGGAAGGCGGCCGAAGCGGAGATGTCGATCTTGCTGCCGACCCTGTCCGCGACGCGGCGCGAGACGCGCACCTGCTCGCGGCCCTGCGCGTCAAGCTCGGTAATCTCCGCGATTGCGGGTGAGAGGCGCAGGAGGCGGATGGCGTTGAGGCGATCGTCTTCGTTGGTCGACAGCTCCGGAGGCAGGCGCGAGAGCCACCTGATCTGGTTTTCGATCTGACCGATGAACTGCCCGATCTGAATGGCCGCGCTTGCTGCCTGCTCGCGTTGGGTCGCCGCGAGGAGCTGCTTCTGCTCGCGATAGGAGAACCACACGTCGAAACCGGTGTTGATGGCGAGCGCGGCAAAGGCGAGGGCGACGATCGAGTAGAGATATTTTCGGAACAGCCGGCCGGGAGGCGTCGGCAAATATCCCTGGTCGGTCGTCTCGTTCACTCGCGGATCTCGTCGGCGCGCGCGAGCAGCGTGAATGGTATCGTCAATCCAAGCGTGCGTGCGACCGTGCGGTTGATCAGGAGCTCGTATTTCCGCGGCGATTGCACCGGGAGATCGCCGGCCTTGGTGCCGCGCAGAATGAGATCGACATAGTCGGCCGAGCGCACCTCCAGCGTCGGCCCGTAGCTCATCAACCCGCCTGCATCCATGAAGTAGTGAAAGGGATAGATCATGGGGACGCGATGTTTCGCTGTCGCCGCGATGATCGCCTGCCGGTTGATCACCAGAAAGCTGTCGACGAGCGCGATCATCGCCGCCCTCGGCGGCCCGGCAAAGCGGCTGATTGCCCCCTCGATGTCCGCCGGCGCGCCGACGGGGGCGAGCACCACGCCCACGCCTGCTGCCGAAGCTTCCTGCTCGACGGACTCGAGGTAGAAGCGCCCGCCGCGGGGCGTTGTCGCCGGATTGTACAGGACACCCACGCGCGCGATGTCAGGCACGGCCTCGCGGATGAGCTGTAGCCATTTGCCGCCCATCTCGGCGGTGCTGCTGGTGAAGCCGGTGACGTTGCCGCCGGGATGCGCGAGGCTCTCGACGAAGCCGTTGCCGACAGGGTCGTTTGCCGTCGCGAAGACGATCGGTATCGTCTTGGTGGCGGCCATGACGGCCGCGGTTTCGACCGTCGAGCCGGTCAGGATGACGTCCGGCTTGAGCTCGATCAGCTCCTGCACCGCGGTCTTCATCTTGTCCGGTCCCCCGAATGTCGAACGAAGCTCGAAGCGATAATTGACGCCTTCAACCCAGCCCCGCTGCTTCAAGCCTGCGATGAGCCCACCGAGGCGAGAGGTCACGTTGCCGTCAGATATGTTTCTTCTGGTTAACTCGTCGTCGAGCGACAGACTGGTCAGCGAGGCGACGATGCGCATGCGATCCGGCGTTGCGCCGAGCGCAAGGAAGCCCGCGGCAGTTGTGCCGGCCAGGCGAAGGAAATCGCGGCGGGCGACCGCCGGCACAACGCGGGCAGGAGCGGACCGCTCAATCATGAAATGTTTCGCAAAAATTGTCCCTGGCCGTGTGCATATCGCGAAAGCCTGGCGACGACAATTGATGAAAAAATGCGCTTGTGAATGTTCATTCGCAGCCTTCGGCAGTTCGATACCGTATTCCTACGCCGCTGAGGAGTCGCTGTTTCGAGCCTTGTCTGCTCCGTGATGTTTCGTAACGCCTTGTGGCATCGCAACATTTTCCGTCCCGGTTGCGGCGGCGGTTCGGGGAAGCCGATTTCGTGACTGCCGATTTTTGAGTCGTTGTTTCAGGTTGTTTCGAAGGTTTGCGATGCGCAGAATCTATCTTGTCCCGGCCCTCGTGGGCCTCTTCACCTCTGTTGCAGCGGGTCCATTGGTGGCTCAGGGCGCCGTGCCGAAGCAGAAGGCTGCTCAGGCACCGAAGGCCGCCACCGCGGCCGGTGCTGCCCCTGCCGCCGCAGCGCCCGCCACCGCTGCGACCGAAGCGCCGAGCGCCGGCTCGGAAGACAAGATCAAGGCGATCGACGGCTTCCGCTCCGCCAAGTTCGGCATGAGCGAGGCCGACGTGCGCGCGGCGATGACCAAGGATTTCAACGCCAAGCCGGACGCGATCAGGGCGCAGGACAACGCGTCCGAATTGACGCACAGCCTGTTGCTCTCCGCTCCGGAGCTCTTGCCGAACGGCGGGACCGCCGAGCTCTCCTACGTGTTCGGCTACAAATCGAAGTCGTTGATCCAGGTCGGTGCGGTCTGGTCGAAGGGCACCGATACGGCGATGACGGCGGAGAAGCTGTTCTCCAACGCCAACATCCTGCGCGCACATTTCATGGGCGAAGGCTTCAAGCCCGATTCCATCGCGGTCAACATGCCGGTTGCCGGCGGCATCGTGATGTTCCGCGGCAGCGATGCCAAGGATCGCTCGGTGATCCTGCTGCTGCAGGGCACGTTCGAGAACAAGGAGAACAACCAGCGTGTGCTGACGCCCACCAGCCTCTTGCTGTTCTACGTGGCCGACGCCAAGAGCCCCGACATCTTCAAGCTGCCGCCCGGCCAGTTCTGATGCCGGTCGACGTCACGACATTCTCCCACCCGGTTGTGGATCGGCGCCAATGCCGATGACGAGGATCTGAAATGCGCGGACCATCTGCGACGCGAAATAATGACGAGCTGACGCTGCGGGGGCTTGCGCGCTTCCGTTCGATGTCACTGCTCTGCGCGATGCAGATGGTCTTCCTGCCGGTGTTCAGCGTCCGCCTTCAGGCCCAGACGGCGAACGTGATCACGCCGGACGGCCGCACGGGCACGTCCCTGCAAACCTCCGGCAGCGTCACCAACGTCACGACGTCGACCGTCTCGGGCAACAACGCCTTCAACTCGTTCTCGCAATTCAGCGTAGGCCAAGGCAACACCGTCAATCTGCAACTGCCGACCGGCACGCGAAACCTCGTCAACATCGTTCGCGACGCGCCGGTCTACGTCAACGGCACGCTGAACTCCTACATGAACGGCGCGATCGGCGGTAATGTCTATTTCGCCGACCCCAAGGGTTTTGTGGTCGGTCGTTCCGGTACGGTCAACGTCGGCAGCCTCAACGTCTCGACACCGACGCGCGAGTTCACCGACAGCCTGATCGGCGCGGGCGGGGCGATCAACCAGTCGGCCGTCGGCAACCTCATGGCGGGCTCGTTCCCGGTCTCGCGAGATGGCAACATCCGCATCTACGGCCGCGTCAACGCCCAGGACGGTGTGCGGCTGACCGGCCAGAACGTCTATGTCGGCGGCGCCAGCCAGCGCGACATCGCCAATCTCGATCACGCCGCGAAATTCGCGGCCTCCGTCAACTCCAAGGGGCTGCGCAGTGCCAGCGCCATCACTGTCAGCAACGGCTCGATCCATATCGGTGCGGTCAACAATGCCAGGATCAACGGACGCCTGACCGCGCGCAGCCAGACCGCGACGCCGAGCAACATCACGGTGCAGGCCGGCAATAATATCGATGTCGGCAAGAACGCCAGGCTCAGCGCCGCCAGCAAGACGGGCGACGCCGGCGACATCCGCCTCAAGGCCGCCGAGAACCTGACCGTGAAGGGCGGCGCCAAGTTCGACGCCAGCGCGAAGACCGGCAATGCCGGCCTGGTCGAGTTCAGCGCGAACGGTATCATCGATGTCGGCAATGGTGTCAGCATTAACCTTGCCGCGCCGAACGGCAAGGCCGGCACGCTGCTGATGGACCCGACCGACGTGGTGGTCGGTGATGCGAGCCAGGGCGACACCGGCGTGACGCTGTCGAACACCTCGATCGCGAATACCATCAGTGGAATCACCGGTGGCTCCAGCGCCACCTACCTGATCCAGGCGAGCAATTCGATCACCTTGGCGGCACACGCAGTGGTCGATACCCGCCATCTCGACGTCAATGGTCATTCGACGGGCAATGCCAACCACATCACCATCGACGCGCCGAACATCGACATCAAGAATGGTGCGCAGATCCTGGCCCAGGCGGTCAACTTCGGAGGGACCACCTATTCCGACGGCAATGTCACGCTGACCGCAACGGCGAGCGACATCAAGCTGTCCGGCCAGGCCACCGCCGAGACGGCGATCACGGTCGACGGCAAGATCACCGGCGGCATCGTCTCGATCACCGCAACCTCGACAGCCGTGTCGAGCTTCCTGAACGGGTCTGTGGCCGGTGATTTCGCGCTTGTCGGCTCGACGCTGGCCGCCTCGCTGCTCGGGCTCAATGGCGGCTATGTCGCGGCAAGCGCCACGGCGACCATCAACATCAACAGCCATGCCGACATCAACGGCCACGGCGATGTCACCATTTCCGCGCATGCCACGGAGACCGCGTCGGATCCGGCGGTCGCCTCCACTTTGCTCGGCAGCCTCACGCCGGTCGCGGCCGGTGTGGTCGTCGGCAAGATCGACGGCACTGCCACGACCAACGTGGCCTCGGGCGCGACGGTCAACGCCGGCGGCAACCTCGAGATCAAGGCGCTCAACGATGCGACCATCGCCATCGCGGCCCTCGCGGCGTCGACCAGCGCGCAAATCGTCCCGACGGTGGCCTATTCCACGGGATCGGTGACGACGACCGCCAACGTCGCGACCGGCGCGCATCTTGCTGCCGGCACGGTGAACACGAGCGGCAGCACCCTGAAGGTGCGCGCGATCAACAACAACTCGTTCTCGACCAGCGCAACGTCGGTTGCGGCGCCCGGAACGGGGGCGAGCGGTGCTGTCGGCGGCGCGTTCGCCATCAGCGACATCACAACGTCCGCGACCGCAACGCTCGGCGCATCGCTCGGAACCGATGTCAACACGCGGATGAACGGATCCGTTCTGGTCGAAGCGACGTCCGACACCACGCTAAATTCCACGATGGCTTCGTCCATCGCCGGCCTGCCGGCGCTGATCGCGGCGATCGAACGAGGACTGCGCGCCGTCACCTCGCCGACGTCGATCATCAGGGACCATATGGGCTCGCTGATGCCGTTGAGCTTCGATTTCAAGGTCGCAGGCGCGCTGTCGCTGGCCAACAGCACCCAGAGCGCGACCGCTGCGATCGCGCAGAATCCGAGCGGCGGCGCGCCGAGCATCTATGCCAGCGGCAACGTTGCCGTTGCCAGCAATGTCATCGATCGCGGCGTTCGCAGCAATGCGACGTCGAGCGCGATCACGAAGGATCCGGTGTCCGGCGAGAGCACCGCGATCAGCGCGGCCGTCGCCTGGGGCAATTTCACGCATAATTCGAACGCCTATGTCGGCAATGGCACGCTGATCAACGCAGCGAACATCGCCGTCGATGCCACCACCGAACTGCCGATCACCAATTCCTGGCTGAAGTGGGATGGACTGGGTGCGGTGCTGAGCCACCTCAACGGCAATCTCGGCGTCGGCGGCAACATCCTGACCAGCTACGCCAATGCCACCGCGGACGCCGGCGACACGATCGGCATCGCCGGTTCGCTGAATCATTTCGTCGTGAACAACAACACGACGGCGTGGGTGGCCGGCAGCGCGAGCCTGACGGCGACCTGCGCGACCGCGGCCTGCGGCAGTGGCACCGGCTGGTCGGTCGGGATGGACAATGGCGACGTCCATACCTACAACGCCAGCATCCAAATCGCGGCCACCACGACCACGGCGTCGATCGACGCCGCCGGCAATGTCGGCACGCTCGGCTTCCTGTTCGGCAACACCTCGGGCGGCTCCTCCGTCGGCGGCGCGCTCAATCTCGTCCAGTTCAACACCAATACCATCGCCGGCGTTTCGGACCGCGCGACGCTGCGTGCGGCGGACGACATCGCCGTCGACGCGATCACTTCCGACCGGTTCGTCGCTGTCGCACCGTCGTCGGGCAAGGCTGCCGGCACGCTGGCGCTGAATGGCATCACTTCGCTCGGTTTCCTGAACAACACGACGCATGCGTCGATCTCGAGCCAGGCCACGGTCTATGCACCGACCGTCGGCATCCTGGCGCAGCAGGATCTGTCGGTCGTGACGCTGTCCGGCGCGATGAGCTATAACGGGAGCGGCGGTTCGGCGGTCGGCTTGTCGGTCGCCTATCTCGGCGCAAATACCGACACCTCCGCCTATATCGGCGACAACCATTCCGACATCCGGCCCGGCGTGTTCAGCTCCAACGATCCGTTCGCCGGCACCAGCGGCGGAAGCGGGGCGGTCAATGTCGACAATCTGACACTCAGCGCGACCACTTCGGGACGCATCACGGCGGCCGCCGTCGCGGCAGCCGTCTCCGACCCGGCGTCGTCGAGCTTCTCCGACAAGGCGGGCGCCGCCGGTGCGGCCTCGACCGGGGGCACCGCAGGCGTGACGACGGCCGCGAGCAAGATCGGTTCGACTTCGGGATCGAGCACTAGCGGCTTCAGCCTCGATCTCGCCGGCAGCTCGTCGGTGACCGACGTCTCGCTCGGCACCAGCGCCTATATCAAGAACACGACGGTCAACAAGTACACCACGACCAGCGCCGTTCTGACCAATACGATCGTTCAGGCGCTCAACGACACCATGCTCAACAATGGTTCCGGCTCCGGGGCGCTCAATCTGGCCGGTGGGTCCGCCCAAGGGGCTGCGATCGGCGGCGCGATCGCGGCGGCGATGTCGAACAACGCGACGCTCGCCTATATCTACGGCACCACCATGAACAACCAGAGTTCGGTGACGGTGCAGGCGCTCAATGGCGGCTCGGAGACCGTCGTCGCCATCGGCGTGGCGGGATCGAAATCCAACGCGGCGTCGCTGTCGGCTTCCGTCGGCATCGTGACCGACAGCGCCAATGCCTATATCGAGAGCTCGACGATCACGGGGCAGGCCACCGGCGTCAACCGCGCGCTCGAGGTCGACGCCTACCAGACGACGAACATCGCGATCGGCGGCGGCTCGCTCTATATAACGGGCGGCCAGGCCGGCGTCGGCATCGGGCTGACCTATGCCTCGATTGCCGATCCCACCGGCGGGAATGCGACCGACGCGCATATCCGCAGCACCTCGATCTCGAACTACGACACTCTGCTGGTGCTGGCCGACAGCGCCAGCGTGATCGCGGCCGGCACGGCCTCGGGCGGGGCGGGGTCCAACGGGCTCGCCGGCGCGATCGTCGTCAGCGAGATCTCGCCCACCACGACCGCCTACATCAACAGCGGCGCAACGGTGAACATCAACGTTGGACGCGTGACGGTGCTGGCGGACAGCGGCGCGGTGTCGGCGCTGGACACCGCGCTCGGCAACCTCGTCAAGAAGTCGAACAACAATCATCTCGCCACGGACACCTGCACGGTCGCCGGCGGCACGGGCGGGCAGAACTGCATCGACTTCAGCGCGGCTGCGCTCAACGACGGCACGGGTAACGGTCCGGGGGCCAGCATCGTCTCCGTTGCGGGCCTCATCCAGGCCGGCAAGAACAATGTCGGCGCCTCGATCGTCTACGACACGATCGCAACAACGCATTCGGCCTATATCGCCAACGTCCTGATGACGGCCGGCAGCAACGGCAATGTCAGCGTGAGTGCGGTCGACTCCTCCAAGATCCAGTCGGTCACCATCGGCTTTGGTCTTGCGACCGGACAGTTTGCGGGCGTCGGCGGCACCACGATCAGCAGCATCTCCAATACCGTTTCGGCGGCCATCGGCAACGGCCAGTCCAGCGCGTTGCAATCGAGCGTCACGGCCAAGAACATTTCCGTCGCTGCGACCGACAATTCCAGCATCACCGGAACCGCCGCCGTCGCCGGCGCCTCGACGCAAGGCAGCGCCGCGGGCCTGGCGCTGGTCTACAGCAGCATCGCCAACAATGTCAGCGCCGGCGTCACCGGGTCCAAGCTGACCGCATCGGGCAACGTCGCGGTCGGTGCGAACTCGAACGCCAGCATCTCGACGGTCGCCGTCGGAATCGCGCTGTCCTCGCAGGTCGGGCTGGCCGGCTCGGTCGCCACCAATCTGATGGGGACCAACGTCACCGCCAGCATCACCGCGGCCGGTACCAACGGCATCAATGGCGCCGACGTCACCGCCACCAACAACGTCTCCGTGATCGCCGGCAATAACGACAAGGCAGGCGTGTTCGCCGGCGCCGTGTCGATCAGCAAGGGCGCGGCCGGCGGCGCGGGCTCGCTGGTCACCAACCAGATCACCGGGACCACCGCGGCCTATATCAGCGGCGCGAATACCAAGGTCGACGCGCTCGGGACCAGCAGCACCGATACGCTGTCGGTCAACAACGGCTCGCTGGTGCATGCCTTCGATCTCGGCACCGCGCATGCGCCGACTGACACCACCCCCGACCTTACCGAGAACCAGGACACCGTGCGCGGCCTTGCCGTCGTCGCGAGTTCGCATCAGGCGGTCGTGACCAACGTCGCGTCGCTCGCCGCGAGCAGCGGCATCTCCATCATGATCAACCCGATCACCAACGTGATGAGCGGGGTGACCAGCGCCTATATCGACAGCGCTGCCATCGACACGCGCCTGGCCTCGTCGACGCTGAAGCCGCAGATCGAGGTCGCTGCGTCCAGCTTCTCCTATTCCGGCGCGTTCGGTGCCGGCATCGTGGCTCCGACCGGCAACGGCGGCGGCGGCGCCACCATCATCAGCACCACGATGCAGCGCGGTACGTTCGCCTACATCACCAACGCCACGGTCGGCGGCGTGCAGTCGTCGAGCGCGACGGTCGGCGCCGTCACCGTGAAGGCCAATGCTGAGCAGGATGCATCCTCGATCGCGATCGGGTTCAACACCGGCTCGGTCGGGCTGAACGTCTTCCAGGCGACAACGGAAGCCTATGTCGACGGCGGCGCGCTGACGGCCTCGTCGCTGACGGTGAACGCCACCAACAACACCGGCATCTTCTCCGCGAACGGCTCCGGCGCCTACGGCAGCCAGGCCGCGATCGGCGCGGCGTTCCTGGTCCAGGTCTCCTCGAACCGGACCGAGGCCTATGTCGGCGACGAATTCCGCTATCAGGGCAATGGCGCGGCGCACACGACCGCGCTCAATCTGAGCGGCGCGCTCGACGTCGAGGCCAACACCAAGAACCGCTTCGAGGCCTATGCGATCGGCGGCGCGCTCTCGACCGGCACGGCGGCGATCGCCGGCATGGCCAACATCGAGATCGCCAACAACACCACCATCGCCGGCGTCTACGACACCACGCTGCAATCGGTAACCGGCGGTGCGGCTGGCGCGGTCACCATCAACGCGACCGAGGACGTCGCGATCAAGGAGATCGCAGGTGCGCTCGCGGTCGGCGCGAGCGGGGCAGGTGTCGGCGTCGGCGCCGCCGCCAACGTCATCGTGTTCAAGAGCCGGACCGTTGCCGAGAGCTGGAACAGCAATCTGAACTCTTCCGGTGCGATCAATGTCAGCGCGCTCAGCACCAAGGAGGTGCTGTCCTACGCGGTGACCGCCGGTATCGGCGGCAGCGTCGGCATCGGCGCGACCGTCGGCGTCATCATCATCGGCACCAACACCGCCGATGCCGACACCCAGGGCCAGCAGTCCGGCCAGCTCAATCAGGGCAACAACGGCACCATCGCGTCCGTGAACAACGGCACCAACAACGCGCATGGCAGCAACGCGGTCGCCAGCGGCACGGCCGGCAATCCGAACAGCGCCAACGTCAGCTCGACCTACGACGTCAGCAGCGTGCTGAGCGGCGGCAATGACGCCGTCGTCGCGCAGATCGCGGGCGGTAACGTCACGGGCACGCAGGTCAATGTAAGTGCCACAAGCGCCAATGCCGCCAAGATGTATCTTCTCGGCGCCGGCTTTGCGAAGAATGTCGGCATCGGGGCCGGCATTGGCTACACCAGCGTCAACAGCACCGTGCTCGCCAATCTGAGCGACTACGGACGCAACGGCTCCGGCGCGCTGGTGGCGGCAGACACGCCTTTGGCCGTTTCGGCACCGATTGTCACCGTTGCGGCGGTCGTCAAGGACGCGACCACTGGACCTTATGCCGGCAAGACCATCGATACCGAGGCGATCGCCGGCGGTGCGGCGCTTTACTTCGGCGCCGATGCGGCTGTCGCGATCGGCAATGTCAGCAACTCCGTGGTGGCGCTGCTCGGCGGCCAGATCACCGGCGCGAGTGGCACCGGCAATGGCGTCGCCGTCATGGCGATGGATTCGACGACTCAGGTGGTTTTCACCGGCGGTGTCACGGGCGGTGCCGTGGCCGTCGGCGCGTCGGTCGCAACGGCAAGCCGAACGAGCTCGGTCGCAGCACGGGTTCTGGACGGCTCCACCGTCAACGTCGCGACTCTGGCAGTTGGCGCAAGCGGCGCCGGCACGTTGACGACGACGGCCACCGCGCTCGGCGGCGGCATCGTCGCGGGCGTTGGTGCGGATGCGGAGGCCCACGAGAACTCATCCGTGCTGGCGGAGATCGGCAGCAGTGCCTCGATCACGACGTCCGCAACCGGCGTCGGCACGCTGGTATCGGCGTCGATCACGCCCGATCTGTCGAGCGAGGCGATCGGCGTTTCCGTTGGCGGCGCCGCCGTCGGCGTCGCCATCGCCAGGTCCACGGTCGGCGCCACGGTGACGGCCGATGTCGGCGACAACGTCAGCTTCTCGGGCGGTGCGCTCGCGGTGACCGCGATGGCATTGGTTCCGACCGACGGCACGACGACGTGGGCCAAGGCGCTCGCCGGTGGCGGCGGCTCGCTGATCGGCGCTCAGGGCAGCCTGGCCCAGGCGTCCGAGAACGCGACGGTGAACGCGTATGGCGGGACGGGGATCCGGCTGCCCAACGCCAACGTCACCATCGCGGCTGAAAACGACAGCGCCCAATATGCCGAGGGGACCGGCCTTTCGACCGGCTTCCTGGCGCTCGGCGCCACCGTCGCGCAGACGTCGTCGAGCGCGCACACCTATGCCTATCTGGGTGCGCCGGCCGACATGGACGCGACCCATCTGAACCACACCGACTACATCGGCATCCTCCGGATCACCGCCACCGGCACGGACGCCAATGTTTCCAACGCGACGGTCGGCGCGGGCGGCACCTATGCCGGCGCTGCGGCGGTTGCTACGACCAGCTCGACCGCCGTGACCAATGCGCGGTTCGACGGCGGTGCGACGGATGACACGCTCTATTTCGGCGGCCTCAGCGTCAAGGCCACGCACACCACCAATTATGCGGCCAGCGGCGATGCCTATCAGGCGTCCACGGCCGGAGTCTCTGCCGGTAAGGCGCAGAATGATGTCACCTCGACCACCACGGCCGAGATCGGCACGCACCTGATCATCAACACGGATGGCGGCAACATCGTCGTCATCTCCAAAGACAACGTCAACCAGGCCGGCGGAGGCGCGCGCTCGGGCTCCGGCGGCTCGTTCTCGGGTGCTGCAGCGCTGAGCGACTCTCATGTGACCCAGTACGTCACCACCAATATCGGCGCCGGAACGATCCTGAGCCTCAACGGCGATCCGCGGACGGCGACCGGGGTAATCGATATCGAGGCCTACAACACACTGAGCACGACCGACACGGCGAGCCTGGCCACGGCCAGCTTCTTCGCCGGCGGTGGCGCAGAGTCCAACATGACGGCGAACGCCACACTCGCGGTCAATATCAATGCCCGCGAATTGTTCAGCGTCGGCAAGATCTTCGTCGGCACGGCCGCGACGATGTCGGCGTCGAACTACGCCAATGCCAGTCTCTACGGCGCGATCGCCGGCGTCGGCGCCAGCACCAACAGCTGGGTCCATGCCAACCAGGCCGTCAACGTCGGCAGCAGCACGACAATCGAGGCCTGGCGCGACATCAACATCTATGCCGGCATGTCCGGCGATACCATCACCTTCAGCAGCGTGCAGGCGACTGCGACGACGGTAGTCTACAACAACACTGCCATTCCGATCTCCACGCTGTATCGCGGCACGGCCAATGCCGCGAACGACTCAAGCCTCACGCTTGCCGACAGCTCGCGTGTGCTCGGCGTACGTGACATCTACCTTGGCGCAACGCAAGGGCAGGTCACCGCGTCCGGCAACGGCAGCAACTACAATCCGTATCTGGACATCTTCAGCGCCAAGAACAGCGACAACCACAGCCATACCAGCGGAACGGGCGATGTCGCGCTCAACGGCCTGGTGGTGGCGGGCATCAACAACGACGTGACCATCACGATCGATCTCGGTGCAAGTGCGCCGACGCTGAGCACGACGAGTCCTTACTCGCCGCTCAAGCCCAATCTGTCGTCGCCGCCCACGCTCGAATACGTCGCCGACGTCGATCATTTCAGCCCGGTGAAGAGCTGGAACCACCAGACGATCCAGTACACCATCGTCGGCGGCTTCAATCCCTATGACAACATCGTCAACCAGCTGGCCACGCTGACGGGCCTGACCGCGACGCAGATCCGGACCCAGCTCTCGACGTCGACGTCCGCACATCCCGCCACGATGGCGCCGTCCGGCGCCGATCCGACCGGCGACGTGCAGCGCCAGATCAACGCGCTGATCCAGCAGGCGCCCTATACGTCCGACGCCCCTGGCAACGCCTTCGCGTTCGGCGACATCCTGGTGTCCGCCGGCAATGTCTCGATCCTCGCGCAGAAGCTGACGGGAAACAGCCTCTCCGGTCACACGGCGCCATCGGTGACCGCGCAGAGTTCGCCGACGATCAGGGTCGAGAACCGCGGTCTCGACTTCATGGATTTCGCGAACCTCACGGTCACCAATGTGACCGGTGGAAACATCACCTATCGCCAGATCGACCATGTCGACCCGGACTCGCATTCCAACGTGACCTTCACCGCCACGCCGAGCGCGACGCCGATCATCGACATCTCGGCCACCTATAACCGCGTCGATCCCAGCACCGGGCTCGGCGTCGACGGCAACGGCAACCAGCTGACGCGCAAGCCCGACATTTATTTCGACGGCATCGTCACCAACGAGAACGGCCTGCTCAAGATCACCAGCCAGCTCGGCAGCGTCGTCGCGTCGCAGTCGCTCAATGCCGCGACCATCCAGATGGTGGCGCCCAACGGCTCGTTCATTTTCCTCGGCGGCGTCGGCAGCTTCTACAACTCCAACCACGATGTCACCTCGCAATGGGCCGGTGTCGAATACAAGCCGGCCGACAACGACACGCTGACGGCGGTGATGGCGGCGGCGACCTATCTCGGCGCCTATGGCGAGTACGCGTACAGCCCGCATATCGGCGATGGCGGCCAGCACCCGTATTTCTATTATTGCTGCGTCGACGGCCATGGCGGCGTCCAGCAGACGGCCGCCAACAGCACGGTCTTCACCGCGCGCATGCTGATGACCTATTACGACGGCCTGTCGCTCTATTCGGCGATTTTCCTGCCGGCGGGCAACGGCACGCCCAACGGAGGCGGCGGCAGTGTGGGCAGCACCGCCACGCTTGCGGCGATGGAAGGCCCGACGGTCCAGCAGATTTCGACCGCGCCGTGGCAACAAAATACCTATGCCGGCCAGGGCGTTTTCAGCAACACGACCCACGACACCGTTACAACACACCCCGACGGTTCGACCACGACCCACACGGACACGTACTACTCGCCGTTCAATTGCGTGGGGTGCTCGGCCTACTTCCAGGTCGTCAATATCCAGAACGACGTGATCACGCCGAGGACCGCGAACACCAACGCGAGCTCGAACTGGGCCTCGACTACGCCTTCAGGGTACCAGAACCCCACGGATCGGCCCTTCATCCTCGGCCAAGCGATCATCATCTCGGCGGGGGTCATCAACGTCAACGGCCTCATCCAGAGCGGCACGAGCAGCAATTACTCGGTCGATATCGGCGGCGGAGTGCTGTCCGCCATCAACAGCCTCAAGACCAGCAACAATGGCGCGGACTTCGCCCAGGCCCAGGCCAATGCGCGGAACGGCAGCTATTACGACATCACGGCGGCTGCGACGACGCAGTTCTCCAGCGATATCAAGATCGGCGTGAAGTACAACGCGCTCACCGACCAGATCATGGTGAACGGCGTGGTGCAGGGCTCGGGCGGCTACGTCTATCTGAACGGCAAGATCATCTCGACCTCGACCGACGGCACCGCCCAGGGCACGATCGCGGTCAAGGGTGGTGCGGGCACGATCACGGTCAACAACACGACCGGGCTCCAGCTCGTCACCAACACCATCAACACCGGCGTCAGCGCGCCCAGTGTGATCCAGATCGTCGATCAGCTCCAGCAGCAGACGACGTGGTACGTCTACAATCCCTCCGCGTCGGGCGGCCAGCAGGTGTCGACGTACAGGACGGCCGGCGTCAATGCGAGCTCGTACACCGCCGGGATGCTGAGCGGTATGAGCGGAACAGCGGGCATCCAGTATGCCGTGAAGCCCAACATGTACTACCAGTGGGTCGACACGGCGACGCTCGATCGTCCGACCACCAGCACGCAGTTCGACTATGGCTGGCACTACACGCCGAACGCGTCCGGAGACAACTGGACCCGCACCGTCAGCCTGGTCGAGAACGTGATGCAGGCCACGGGCGGTGGCGGCAACACCGGCCAATTGCAGACCGCGAACTTCCAGGAAGTGGTCACGGCGACCGGCAGCTATCATAACGGTGGCTACAACACGACGGCTGGCGCGTGCTGCGGTGCGGATGGTCACTACGACTGGTTCCAGCAGATCTACGATCACCTGACCCTGACGCTCACCAACACGGTCAAGGCGTCGAACCCGATCAACATCCAGTTCAGCGGCGGCGGCGCCAGCACTGTCAATGTCAGCTCGAATTCCGGCATCGTCATCAACGGGCCGATCAACAACCTCTCGGGCGATACGACGGTCATCGCGACCGGCGCAAATTCGGCCATCACATCAGGCGCGAACGCCAACAATCCGATGATCTCGGGCAAGAACGTGACGCTGTCGGCGGATGGCGGCATCGGCACGCGCGGCACCAATGGCGCTCCCGTCCAGGTCCAGGTCTATGGCGGCAGCCTAAAGGCCGATACGATCGACCGCGACATCGCGATCGCGGCCACTGGCTCGCTGTCGATCGACCACGTGAAGGTGAATTCGGCAGGCGCCACGCCGCAGGGCAGCGTCTTCCTCTCGGCGACGGGCGACATCAACTCGGCATCGGCCTACAACGTCGCCAATCCCGTCGTGATCGGCAAGAACATCGAGATCAACTCCACCGCCGGTGCCATCGGCGCGACGAGTGCCGTCGTCAACGGTGCCTCCACCCTGACCAACATCAATCCGCTGGTGATCCAGGCGACGGGGACGATTCAGGCGGGCGGCGCCGTCGATGGCGGCGTGCTCGACAGCGCCTCGGCCACCGGCACCTACATCGTGCAGTCCAAGGGCGATCTCCGCCTCGGCACGATCCAGTCGACCGGTGGTCCGGTCTTCCTGGAAGCCGCCGGCTCCGACGGCAACCAGGCCAGCATCCTCAATGGCCGGGCGGCGGTCGGTCTCACCCAGGCGCAGAGCCAGCATCTGCAGGACGTCTGGGCCAGCCTCGACCTGCTCAGCGGCAACGCCGCCACCAACGCCGTCAACAGCTACCAGTCCATGGTGACGTCGGCCTATAACGACTACTTCCAGCTCAAGAACATCGCCTTCACGAACGGCAGCACCTACAACCCGACCTCGGTGGGGCTGACCGTGCTGCGGGCGCAGGTGGCTGCCAAGCTCGGCATCGATCCCGCCAATGTCACGACGACGCAGATGCAGGTCGAGGCCACGACGCGGTTCCTGAGGGATCAGTTCCTGCTCGGTAAGATCAGCACCGCCGAGCTCAAGAGCTCGCTGACGACATTGCTCGGCACCGCGCCTACGGATCCGCTGGGGACAGTGTTCGGCAGTTCGCTCTCGACGACCCTGTTCACCAAGCTGTTTGACGGCGTGGCAACGGATCAGCAGTTCCTGCCGACCAACGCCGCGCTCCAGGCCGCCCTGCAACCGGGCCACTTCAACGCGAACTACAGCTACACGCTCGCTTCGACCGAGCGGGTCTACAGCATCATCACCGCGGGCTCGCAGTGGACGCAGAGCCAGCTCGCCTACACGGTGTCGTCGTCGGCCGTCGGCGCGGCACCGCCGCCGATCGACGAGAACGTCGTGGCCAATGTCAGCGCCAACCAGATCATGCTGTA
The DNA here is from genome assembly GCF_054049735.1 of Bradyrhizobium sp. P5_C12. Classification (NCBI taxonomy): domain Bacteria; kingdom Pseudomonadati; phylum Pseudomonadota; class Alphaproteobacteria; order Hyphomicrobiales; family Nitrobacteraceae; genus Bradyrhizobium; species Bradyrhizobium sp. P5_C12. The sequence continues at coordinate 257,965 of NZ_JBFULU010000002.1, read as the reverse complement.
CGCGCCGCGCGGCTCGGTCGGCAATTCGGCCGCGCCCCAGACGTTCACCTTCACCAGCGTCGATTCCTCGTCACTGACGCCGGAGCAGAGGGGATTGCTCGCCACCGCCGGTCCCGGTCAGCTCACYGTCGGTGCGGTCACGGACCCGACGACCCATGTCACGACCTACACGGTCAGCCTGTCGCAGCAGAACCTCGTCGTCGTCGACAACCCGGTCGCGATCTCGGCCAAGGCGCTGACGAATATCTATCTCGGCAGCAAGAACAGCCTCGCGCTCGGCGGCGTCACCGCCAGTTACGGCCCGATCGCGGCCGCGCAAGCCAACGGCATCCAGGTGACCGGCCGCGGCGACGTCAAGCTCGACGCCGTGACCAGCATCTCCGCCAATGTGAGCGGCGCCGTGATTTCAGGTGATATCGGCAACCTGACCCTGATCGCCGAGCACGGCAATGTCGGCGCCCCCGGGGCCGCCGGAAGCAATCCCGCGACCAACACGAACGCGCTTCAGATCGCGTTCGCCGATCCGAGCAACGATCAGCTCGACCAGGTTTCGTCGGCGCAAGGCATCTATGTGAAGCAGACCACCGGCGATCTCATCCTCGGCAACATCTCGGCCGGCAATGCGATCCAGCTCGCCGCGGCCGGCAGCATCTACGCCGAAGCCGACTTCACGGACCGTACGGCGATCCACATCCTGGGCGCCGACCTCGATCTGCGCGCCGGCGGCAACATCGGCTTCAACGGCTCGACCTTCCAGCCGCTGCAGGTGAATATCTCCGGCGCGGTGACCGGCTCGGCGGTCGGCGACCTCAGCATCCTCGCCGTCACCGGCGATCTCGCCGTCGGCACGAGCGGTCCCTATGGGACGCTGACGGCCGGTGGCGCCCTGACGCTGAACGCTGCGCGCGGCGCGCTCACCATCAATACCAGCATCACCAGCGACGGCCTGATGCAATTGCTCGCCAACCGCGGCATGACCTTCGCGGCCGGCACCAGCACGGCGCCCGTGGTTGCGACCAGCAGCTCGGGCGGTGTGACGCTGGTCGCTGCGACGCTCTCGATGGGCGCCTATTCGGCCATCAACGCGGCCGGCCTGATCTCGGTGACCACCACGGGCGATGCGACGATCGGCCAGCTGAATTCGTCGCTGTCCTATGCGGCGGCTTCGAACGCGCCCTCGATCATCGTCACCGCCGGCGGCGTCGCCTCACTGGGCGCGATCAACGACAATGGCGACGGCCAGACCAAGTTCGCCGCATCCGGCGCGGGCGCCGAAGTGTCGCTGAGCGCATCGAATGGTATCGGCAGTGCCACGAGCCGGCTCGCCTTCAACGCCGCGCAGCTGTCGGCAAGCGCGAGTGCCGGCGGCATCTACCTGAAGGCGCTGACCGACACCGAGGCGAGCCTGCTCTCCGCGGTGAAGGGCAGCGTGGATATTCTCGGCACCGGCGGGCTGACGCTCGACCAGGTGCTGGCGGGCACCGCGACCGGCGCGAACGGCAGCTTCAGCGCCGTCACGAACAACGGCAATATCGTCATCGGCACCGCCGACAGCAGCGGCTCGCAGACGGTCCATGCCAGCCAGAACGTGACCTTCAAGTCGCTCACGGCGACCGGAAACGCCGGCGACACCGGCAACATCAATGTCACCGCCGACAACGGCTTCATCCTGGCGCAGACGGTGACGTCTGGCGGCGCGACGACGCTGGGCTCGGTCTCGGCCCATGGCTCGGCGACGCTGCTGGCCGCCACGACCATCACCGGCAATATGCTCGCCGCCACGACAGGCGCGGGCCTGCTGACCGCCAGCGGTCCGATCAACTGGAACGTTCTCAACGTCGGGACGACGCTGGGCGCGACCGCGAGCCAGGGCAGCATCACCTTCCAGACCGCGCAGAGCGGCGGCACGCAGACCATCCACGCCCGCGACAACGTGACGTTCAACGCGCTGACGGCGACCGGCATCAACGGCGATGCCGGCAGCATCAATGTCAACGCCGACAACGGCTTCATTCTGGCGCAGACGGTGATGGCCGGCGGCGTGCCGACGCTCGGCTCGGTCTCGGCCAACGGCTCGGCCCGGCTGATCGCGGCAGGGACCAACACCGGTCACAACCTCACGGCCTCGACCGGCAACGCGGTCTTGAGCGGCACGGTCGTTCGTTGGGATAATCTCAACGCGGGCGGCAGGCTCGACGTCACCGCGACGGCCGGAGGGATCACCGTTGGCACCGCCATCAGCGGCGGCACGCAGACCCTGCATGCCGTGAACGACATCGTCTTCAGCCAGCTCACCACGACGGGTATCCCGGGCGACGCCGGCGACCTCAACGTCAAGTCCGACACGGGCTCGCTCCGCGGCGGATCGATCTCGGCGCACGGCGATACGCATTTCGAGGTGGCCGGATCGGTCTCGCTCGACCGGATCAGCGGCGACACCGTCAGGATGACCTCGTCGGGTGACCTGACGATCGGCTGGGTCAGCGTCGTGAGGGAGCTCGACCTCGCGGCTGACACGATCAACGTCAAGGGCGAGCAGATCCGTTCGAATCCGGCGATCCCGTTGATCATGAACATCACCGGCTATAACGGCGGCGTCGCGAAGTCCGCCAACATCTCGATCGATCCGGACAGCATTATCGTCAACCAGTTCAGGGTGGTGGACGCCAATTTCTGGACGGACGCGCATGCCGTCGCGATCCTGAACGGCTACGTGCCGGGCCAGCTGATGCTCACCACGGCCACGCAGCAGGTGCTGCTTAACAACCGTTCGCCGGCGCCGACCAACTGGCCGACGCTCCAGCTCTACCAGCCGGGCGGCGTGTTCACGATGAGCCAGGTCGGCAACGCCAATGTCAGCAACGCCTATGTGGTGTTCTACACCGGCGACATTTCGGCGACCGTCACCAATTACGGGCCTACCCACACCTGCTGCAACGATTTCACCGGCGCCAGCATGATCCGCAACATCTCCGTCGACGGCGAGGGCAGCGAGAGCATCGAGACCTGGCTCGCGAAGAAGGACGGCGGGACGTTCTACCTGCTCGGCCTCTCCGGCCAGGCACGGCTCGATGCGCTGCTGACGCCGCGGCCGGTCGAGACCATCGGCTCCGGTCCCGCCGTCAACATCGAGGGGCTGAGCGACATGCGCAAGCTGCGCCGCGGGGGTCAGCGCGCGGGGCGCACGGGCTGGAAGGATGCGGCGGTTGAGATGGCGAAGCCGGCCGTTGGCCGTCTCGCACAGGCATGGTAACGGGATTCGGGATGCGGATTCTGGGGGCTGCATTGGGGGTCGGGTTAGCAGCTTGCTGCATCGCGTCCGCGCGCGCGCAGGTGCCCTCGATCAATCCCGGCGTGATCCAGAACGACGTCGACCGGCAGCGCCGGCAGCTCGAACAGCAGAGCGCGCCGCCCAAGCTCACCGGGCCGGCGGTGATCGGCGGCGAGCGGGAGAAGTCCCAGCTCCTGAAGCCGGGCGGTCCAAAATTCCGCCTACGCAAGGTCGAGTTCGACGCGTCGAAGTTCATCACGCCGGCAGAGCTTGACGAGATCGCGAAGAAATATGTCGGCAAGAATGTCGACATCGCGGCGCTGTTGCAGCTCGTCGCCGACATCAATGCCATCTACACCGAGCGCGGCATCGTCACGGGAATCGCGACCCTGCCGGAGCAGGATCCCAAGGACGGGGTGGTTCGGATCAAGCTGACCGAGGGCCGGCTCCAGAAGACGACCATCGAGGGCAACAAGCAGACCCGCACCGATTACATCCTTCAGCGCGTCAAGGAGCCCGAAGGCGAGGTCCTCGACGTTCCAAAACTCAATCGCGACGTGATCTGGTTCAACCGCACCAACGACGTGCAGATCAAGGCACTGCTCCAGCCCGGCACGAGCTTCGGCCTGACCGACCTCCAGTTCGCGGTGATCGAGCCGCCGATCGACACCCTGCAGCTCTTCACCGACAACCAGGGCGTCGAGAACACCGGACGCTGGGAGGGCGGGGCCTTCTACAAGCGCCACGGCCTGTTCGGCGTCGATGACCGCCTGACCTTCTACGGCGTCCGCTCCGACGGCAATCTCAACGGCAATGTTGCCTACAGCATCCCGGTCAACCCCTGGGGCGGCCGCGTCGGCGTCAGCTACACCGAAGGCAAGATCAAGATCATCCAGGGACCGTTCGTCGCGCTCGACGTCACCGGACGCTCGAGCCAGGCCGCCGTCAATTTCAGCCAGCCGGTCTGGGTGACGCAGAACTGGCTGGTGCTGCTCAACGCCGCCGAGACCGAGGGCAAGACGGTCAGTCGCTTCGCCACGGTCTCGGTGACCGACGATCGCTACGACAAGGCCACGGCCGGGCTCTCGGTGACCAATTCCGGCAACACCTATTCGATCACGGTTTCGCCGGCGGTGAACTACGTCGCGTGGCATGACTATGTGCTCGGCAACAACCGCGCGTTCAACACCTATACCGGCTCGCTGATCGCGACCAGCGCCGCGGGGCCTCAGAATTTCAGCGCCAACGTGCTGGCGAGCTGGCAGTACACGCAGGAAAAGCTGCTGCCGGGCGACCAGATCTTCTCGATCGGCGGTCCCACCACCGTGCGCGGTTATCCCTCCAACTCGGCGTCCGGCGACAGCGGCTATTATTTCAACGCCGAGCTGCACTACAACTGGTCGTCCTGGCTTAGGGGATTCGACACCTACATCTTCACCGACTGGGGCGCGGTGTATTCGACATTCCCCGGGGTCACCGAGCTGGGCTCGGTCGGCGTCGGCTTCTCCTGGACCTACGCGTCGTTTCTGACGTTCGAGGCAAATTACGCGACGCCGTTGAAGATGGCGGTCTCGACCCAGAACCACTACGAGGCCTATGGCCGCGTCATCTTCCGGCCGTTGTTGATGTTCGAGAAGCAGCAAAACGTCGCGCCTGTGGCGGCCGTTGCCGGCAAGAGCAAGTCGTAGCCTAGCCCCGGGCCCGGTGCGCCGGCCAATCGGTCGCAGGGCGAAGTTCGCGGTTGATTAAATCGACGCCTTGGGGTTGCATGAGCCAGTTCCGCTACCGGTTGAGCGAGCGCAAATGGCCGCCACAGATCCGAATGCCGAGCAGGTCCCGCAGAGCCTCGAGCGTTATCGCCTGCGCCTCGGCTTCTGGCAGGCGATCTGGGGCACGCTGATCAGCGGGGGCGTCGCGGTCGCCATTCCGGCCGGGGTCGAAGCCTACAAGGCGCGGCTTGATCTTGCCATCAAGACGAAGGAAGCCGAGAGCAAGGCCCAGGACCTGCACCAGACCTATATCTCGAAATTCATCGACACCGCGCTGAACCAGGACATCGAGCTGCGCCTGCGCTTCTCGGAATATTTCTCCTATGTCTCGGACAAGGAGACCAGGGATCAATGGAGGTTGTATCATGAGGGGCTGGAAAAGCGCCGTGACGCGATACGACTGAGCATCAATGACAAGGAGACACGCGCGGCGCACTTGGGCACGCTTTCGAAGCCAAATGAGACCGAGCAAATTGAGATCTACAAGCTGCGGCGAGAGCTTGACTGGAACTACGCGGAGGTCGGATACGCAAGGCAGGACAGCAACATTACGGTACCGACCTCGTCGGCTTCTTCCTCGCGGTTCGATTCGAAGGCCATTCAGTCGGAAGGCGAGCAGCTTTTTGACCAGGCGGTCATCGATCCGTCGCGTATGTCCTATTTGGACAAGGTCGCCGAGCGCATAAGGACGGGCAAGGAGCGGTATCAGACGATCGAGACTAAAACGCGCGTGCCGTGGTATGTCGTGGGATTGCTGCATCACCGCTGCTGCGACGGTGATTTTTCATATCACCTCAACGGTGATCCGCTGACCGACAGGACCGTGAGGGTGCCGAAAGGGCGGCCTGCGGAAGGCAATCCTCCGTTTTCCTGGGAAGACAGCACAGTCGACATCGTCAACATCTATCGCTGGCAAGACACCGATTGGTCCAGCGTCGGTATGGTCTTGTACAAGCTGGAAAGCTTCGATGGGTTTGGCTACCGTAGTCGCAATGTCAGATCGCCATATGTCTGGGGGTGCACAAATCTGTACGTGTCCGGGAAGTACGTCAGAGACGGCGTATTTGATCCCAATATGAAGGACCCTCAGTGCGGTACAGGCGCGCTATTGAAAGTGCTCGCGCAGGAGAAGATTGTTGCACTACAATAGGAGCAGGCCAAGTTCGGCCATACTTGCGGCCTCCCGGCTCTGTCGATCTATGCCGCGCTCAGCGCCGCAGCGTGAACTCGCTCGCTCCCCGCCGCTGTTCCCATTTCGCCTGCTCCAGCTCGGGCTGATCGCATTCGGTCTCCGGATAGCCGATGCAGAGATAGGCGATGAACTTCCAGGCTTCCGGCACGTCGAGAATGGTGTGGATGCGCTCAGGGTTCAGGATCGATACCCAGCCGAGGCCGATGCCGTCGGCGCGCGCGGCGAGCCACATCGCGGTGATCGCGGCGACCACCGAATATTCCGTCGTCTCCGGCATGGTCGAGCGGCCGAGGCCGTGGCCGATGTCGTTCGCCTTGTCCGCGAACACGGCGAGATGACCGGGCGCCTGTTCGAGACCGGACAGTTTCAGCGTGGCATAGCGCGCGGCGCGCTCGCCGGCGTAGGAATTCAGTGCATCGGCGTTGCATGCTTTGAAGTCGTCGATCACGTCGCGGCGTCGTGCGGCATCTTCAACGACAACGAAGCGCCAGGGCTGGCTGAGGCCGACCGACGGTGAGAGGCAGGCGGTCTCGATCAGGCGATCGATGGCGTCGTCCGGGAGCGGATCGCTGCGAAAGCGGCGCACGTCGCGGCGCCACACGAACAACTCGCGCAGATGTTGGCGGAAGGCGTCGTCGAACTCGACCATGAGATCAACCTCCCATCCGGAAGGATGCCGCTACCAGCAGAATGAGGATCTCGCCGATCTGCTCGTAGGCGCCGAGGATATCGCCGGTCTGCCCGCCGATCTGGCGGACGGCAAGCCGCGCCAGGATCAGCCCGGCGAGCGACAGCAGGATCAGGCCGACCAGCGCCTTGCCCGGCCCGAGCGCGAGGGCGAGCGCGAGTGTTCCAACAGCAAAGGCGATGGCGACGCTGCGGCCCGGCGGCGATCCGGCGCTTGCCGACAGACCATCAGGCCGCGCCGGCGGAACCAGCGACATCAACGCCGGCACGCCCGCGCGGGCCGCCGCATGCGCGGCGCACAGTGCGAGCGCCACGGCCCACGGATTGGCGATCGCCGCGAGCGCGCTCCAGCGCAGGCCGAACGACAGGATCAGCGCGCAGACGCCATAGCTGCCGATCCGGCTGTCGCGCATGATCTCGAGCTTGCGCTCGCGCGTCCGCCCGCCGCCGAGCCCATCGGCGGTATCGGCGAGGCCGTCCTCGTGCAGCGCGCCGGTGACGAGGACGGTGGTGGCCAGCGCGAGCAGGGCGGCAGGGCCCGGTGTCAATCCGAGCCTGCTCGCGATCGCATAGGCCGCGGCGCCCGCGAGGCCGACCAGCAGCCCTGCGACCGGCAGCGCCCAGGTTGCGCGTGCGACAGCGCCGTCACCGGTGGGCTTCGACGATGCCACCGGCAGGATCGTGACGAAGGACGCCGCGATCCTGAGATCGGCGATGACGTCTCGCAGAAGTTCGATGCGCGGCATCATTTCAGCTTCATCGGCAGGCCCGCGACGACGAACTCGACCTCATCGGCGACACCAGCGATGATCTGGTTCATGATCCCGGCGGCGTCGCGAAAGCTGCGCGCCAGCGCGTTGTCGGGCACGATGCCGAGGCCGACTTCGTTGGTGACGAGAACGACCGGGCTCTTGAGGCGGGGCAGGGTGCCGGCAAGCTCTCTGATCTCGCTCTCCCAGTCGCGCTCCGCATGCATCAGGTTGGAGAGCCACAGGGTCAGGCAGTCCACCAGCCTTGCGCCGCCGCCATCGGTTGCGACCAGTGCCTGCACCAGATCGAGCGGCACCTCGCGCTCGATCCAGTCGGTTCCGCGCCGTGCACGATGCTTTGCGATGCGCGTCTCCATTTCGCCATCGAGCGCCTCGGCCGTCGCGATGTACACGGGCTGGCCCGGAAGGCTGCGCGCACGCGCTTCCGCGCGGGTGCTCTTGCCCGATCGCGCTCCGCCCGTGATCAAGATGACGGCCATAAAAGTCTCCTGTCGGCCAGCACTAATCACCAAACGCGACCAAAGACAAAGCCGAAATCCGCTGCCCGGGGGCTTGCGCTCGGCCCGGGCTTTGCGCAACAGGGGAGCGAGATGGGAGACGTGCGTGGGCTTTGCGGGGGCGATGGCTGTGGCGATGGCGGTGGATGCCTTGGCGGGCTGGCCGTCGTGGCTGTTCGCGCGGATCGGCCATCCCGTGACCTGGCTCGGCCGGCTGATCGCTGGCATCGACGCCGCCTGGAATCGGCCGTCCGATCCACCGGCACTTCGTCGCGCCGCGGGTATTGCCGGAGCGCTCGCGGTGATCGCGCTCTCCGTTGCGCTGGGTTGGACGGTTCAGGCGTTGCTTCCCTCGGGCTGGATCCAGATCGTGCTGGTCGGCGTCCTGGCCTGGCCGCTGGTCGCGCTACGCTCGCTGCATGACCATGTCGCGGCCGTCGCGAAGCCGCTGCAAACCGGCGACATCGCCGGCGCGCGCGAGGCGGTCTCGCGCATCGTCGGGCGCGATCCGGCCGCGCTCGATGAAGCCGGCATTGCGCGGGCGACGATCGAGAGCCTGGCGGAGAACGCTTCCGACGGTATCGTCGCGCCCGTGTTCTGGGGCGCGCTGTTCGGCCTGCCCGGGATTGTCGGCTACAAGGCGATCAACACGCTGGATTCCATGATCGGCCATCGCACCGAACGCCACGAAGCCTTCGGTTGGGCTGCTGCACGCATCGACGATGTCGCCAATTTCATTCCGGCGCGCCTGACCGGTTTTCTCTTCGTGCTGCTCGCACCGCGGCGATCGGAGGCGCTGTCGTGCATGACTCGGGATGCACGCCGTCATCGCTCGCCCAACGCCGGCTGGCCGGAGGCGGCGATGGCCGGCGCGCTCGGCGTGCGGCTCAGCGGTCCCCGCATCTATCACGGCAGCGCGACCGACGAGCCCTGGCTCAACGAAGGCGCGCGCGATCCGCTCGCCGCCGACATCGGGCAGGGACTGACGATCTACCGCCGCGCCATGCTGCTGCTCGCAGGCCTCCTTGCGATCCTGGCTTTCACGTGAAAGAACGGGGCATGCGCGAGCACGGTGGAAATCTGGATCAAGCCCAGCAGCGTTTTGGCGGACGCGCCGAGGACTGGATCGATCTCTCGACGGGGATCAACCGGCTGCCTTATCCGGTGGGCGAGATCGGCTCGCATCATTGGAATGCATTGCCGTCGCGATCCCTGATCGAGTCCCTGCATCAGGCGGCGCAACACGCCTATCGCACCAGCGCGCCGGTCGTGGCGATGGCGGGCGCGCAGGCCGCCATTCAACTGTTGCCGCAATTCGCGCCGCGCGGCCGGGCCCGCATTCTCGCACCGACCTATAACGAGTATGCACCGGTCCTGTCATCCGCCGGCTGGGAGGTCGAAGAGGTCAGCGAGCTCGACGCGCTGGCAGGCGCCGACCTCGCCATCGTCGTCAATCCCAACAATCCCGACGGCCGGTGTCATCCACCAAAGGATTTGTTGGCGCTGCTGCCGCGCATCGGGCGCCTGGTGATCGACGAGAGCTTTGCCGACGCTGTTCCGCATCTGTCGCTTGCCTCCGAAGCGGGCCGCGAAGGGCTGTTGATCCTGCGTTCATTCGGAAAGTTCTACGGACTCGCCGGCCTGCGGCTCGGCTTCGCGCTTGGCCATGCGGCCGACATCGCCAAGCTTGCTGCGGTGTCCGGGCCGTGGCCAGTATCAGGAGCGGCGATCGCGGTCGGCTGCCGGGCCTTGCGCGATGACGATTGGGCCAGAGCGACGTCAGCGCGCCTCGTGCGCGACAGCGTTCGGCTTGATGCCATTGTGCAATCGCAGGGCTGGCAACTTGTCGGCGGCACGCCGCTGTTTCGTCTCTACGAGACCGATGACGCGCTTGTCGCGCAGGCGAGGCTGGCGCGTGGCCATATCTGGTCCCGCGTCTTCGCGCCGAAGCCGACTTGGCTGCGCTTGGGGCTGCCGGGCAGCGAAGCCGAATGGGCGCGCGTGGCCGAGGTGCTAGCGCGCTAGCGTGAGCAGGCCTTCGACGTCGAGATGCTTTTCGATGTGATCGGCGAGGGCATCAAGCGCGCTTTCGACCTTGGCGTGATACGGCTCGTCGCCCGCGGGAATGTCGAGCCTTGCGAGATACGCCTTGCGGAAATCGTCGGACGTGAACAGGCCGTGCAAATAGCTGCCTTGCACGTGCCCATCGCGCGAGATCGCGCCTTCCGGCGCGCCGTCGAGCTTCGAAAAGGGCCGCGCGCGATCCGGCCCGTCGGTGCGGCCGATATGGATTTCGTAGGCCTGGATCGGCTGATCCGTTGCCGCATGAACGGCGGAAACGCGTGTCAGCGTCTTCTCTGCGCTCATCACAGTCGTGACGTCCAGAAGCCCGAGGCCCGGCGTGTCGCCAGCCGGTCCCTCGATCCCATCGGGATCGGCGACGCTGCGTCCCAACATCTGATAGCCGCCGCAGAGGCCGAGCACATGGCCGCCCCGGCGGTGATGCGCCACGAGATCGATGTCCCAGCCTTGCGCGCGCAGGAAAGCAAGGTCGCCGCGCGTCGATTTCGAGCCGGGGATGATGACGAGACGGACATCGCCGGGGATGGCTTCACCCGGACGCACCATCACCAGGTCGACGCCCGGTTCGAGCTTCAGCGGATCGAGATCATCGAAATTGGCGATCCGCGACAGCGCGAGACAGGCGATCTTGCATTGGCCGGGTTTTCGCGCGTCGCTGAGGCCCAGCGCATCCTCGGCCGGCAGCTCGCCGGCGTGCGCAAACCACGGCAGCACGCCAAAGCCGCGCCAGGATGTTTTCTGTTCGATCAACCGGTAGCCGTCATCGAACAGGGTGGGATCGCCGCGGAACTTGTTGATGACAAAGCCCTGGATCATCGCGGCGTCATCCGGATCGATCACCGTCTTGATCCCGACGAGCTGGGCGATGACGCCGCCACGATCGATGTCTCCGACGAGCACCACAGGCACGTCAGCCTTGCGCGCAAAACCCATATTGGCGATGTCGGCCTTGCGCAAATTGACCTCGGCCGGACTGCCGGCGCCTTCGACCAGCACGAGATCGGCGCGCGCCTTCAGCCGCTCAAAGCTCTCCAGCACGGCGCCCATCAGCGAAGGCTTCATCGCCGCATACTCACGCGCCCGCGCGGTCGCGATGCGCTTTCCCTGGACGATGACCTGCGCACCGACATCCGTTTCGGGCTTCAGCAGCACCGGGTTCATGTCGGTGTGCGGCTCGACGCCCGCGGCGAGCGCCTGAAGCGCCTGCGCGCGGCCGATCTCGCCGCCATCAATGGTGACCGCCGCATTGTTCGACATGTTCTGCGGCTTGAAAGGCATCACGCGCAAGCCGCGACGCACAAAGGCGCGTGCGAGACCGGCGACGATGAGCGACTTGCCCACGTCCGAGCCGGCCCCCTGGATCATCAATGCGCGCGCCATCGCTGAGCCCAATCAGAACTCGACGCCGGCTTGCGCCTTGATGCCGGAGCGGAAGGGGTGCTTGACCAGCGTCATCTCGGTGACGAGGTCGGCGATCTCGATCAGCTCGTCCTTGGCATTGCGCCCGGTGAGGACGACATGCGTCATCGGCGGCTTGTGCGTTGTCAGGAAGTCGACGACCTCAGTGATGTCGAGATAGTCGTAGCGCAGCGCGATGTTGATCTCGTCGAGCACGACCATGCGCAGATTGGAATCGAGGATCAGCTCCTTGGCCTTCTCCCAGCCGGCGCGGGCTGCTGCGATATCGCGGGCGCGGTCCTGCGTCTCCCAGGTAAAGCCTTCGCCCATCGCATGGAACTGGCAGAGATCGCCGAAATGGCCGGTGAGCAGGCGCCGCTCGCCGGTGTCCCAGGCGCCCTTGATGAACTGCACGACGGCGCAGGGGAAGCCATGGGCAACACAGCGGACGACCATGCCGAAGGCGGAGGAGGACTTGCCCTTGCCGGCGCCGGTGTGGACGATGATGAGGCCCTTTTCGCCGCTCTTGGTCGCCATGATCTTGTCGCGGGCGACCTTCTTCTTCGCCATTTTCGCAGCGTGGCGGGCGTCGGTTTCCTCGGCCGTCTGGGGATCCGGTTCAGGCGTCATCGGACAGGGTCCTTCGGCTTGACAAGTGGCGGCCGGGGGCAAATGGTGGGCCGGCGTTGGTTCCTGTCCTATGACAGGCGAAGAGGGAATGCGATAGGGTCCGAATCGGCAAGATTTGGGTCCAAAATGCAGCCGCCCCCGCGACCGTGACCGGAGAGATGCCCAAAGCCACTGATCCCTCGCGGGATCGGGAAGGCGGGGATCGTAGGGCAAAACCCTGCTCCGCAAGCCGGGAGACCTGCCAGCGCGGAAGTTTTGGACCGGCGGACGGGGTGTTCCGCGACGGGGAAGCGGGCCTCCGCAAGTCAGGGTCCGTGCGCCTCATCGCCTCCCGCTATTTTTCCTGGAAGGGGCGATGACCGTCACACTTCACGTCTGCATCACCTGCCGTGCCGGCCAGACGCTTAGCGAGGGCGAGATCGCGCCGGGCAAGCGCCTGCATGGTGCGATCCTCGACGCCGGCGTACCCGAGGGCGTCAACGTGGTTCCCGTCGAATGCCTGTCGGCCTGCAGCCAGGGCTGCTCGGTCGCGCTGAGCGCGCCCGGCCGCTGGTCCTATGTCTACGGCCGCCTGTCCGATGCCCATGCGAGCGACGTGGTCGCGGGTGCTGCGGCGTATGCGGCCGCGCCCGACGGCATCGTGCCATGGCGCAGCCGTCCCGAAATCTTCCGCAAGCAGTCGCTTGCCCGCATTCCCCCCATTGCCGTTGTGCCAGAGGCCGCAGAATGAACTCGCTCGCAAAAGTCCCGGTCACGGTCGTCACCGGTTTCCTCGGCTCCGGCAAGACGACGCTGATCCAGCATCTGCTTGCCAACGCCAACGGCAAGAAGCTCGCGGTACTCGTCAACGAGTTCGGCAGCGAAGGCGTCGATGGCGAGATCTTGAAATCCTGCGCCGACGCCAATTGCCCGGAGGAGAACATCGTCGAGCTCGCCAATGGCTGCATCTGCTGCACCGTCGCCGATGATTTCATCCCGACCATGGAGCTGCTGCTGGCGCGGCCCGTGAGGCCCGATCACATCCTGATCGAGACCTCGGGACTGGCGTTGCCGAAGCCGCTGCTCAAGGCATTTGACTGGCCCGAAATCCGTTCGCGCATCACGGTCGACGGCGTGATCGCGCTCGCCGACGCGGAGGCCGTTGCCGCCGGACGCTTCGCCCCGGATCCCGACGCCGTCGAAGCGCAGCGCGCGGCTGACGGGAATCTCGATCACGAGACGCCGCTGTCGGAAGTGTTCGAGGACCAGATCGCCTGCGCCGACATCGTGCTGCTGACCAAGGCGGATCTTGCCGGCAGCGCCGGGCTCGAAATGGCCAGGGCGGCGATCATCGCCGAGATGCCTCGCCGCGTGCCGATGCTGGCGATCACCGACGGTGCGATCGATGCGCGCGTCATCCTCGGTCTGGGAGCTGCGGCGGAGAATGATCTTGCCGCGCGTCCCTCGCATCATGACGGCGAGGAGGACCACGAGCATGACGACTTTGCCTCCGTCGTGATCGACCTTCCGGAGGTCACGGATATCGATGCGCTGGTCGCATCGATCCAGCGTCTCGCGCGCGAGCAGAACGTGCTGCGGGCCAAGGGTTATATTGCCGTCGCGGGCAAGCCGATGCGCCTGCTGCTTCAGGCCGTTGGCGAGCGGGTGCGGCACCAGTTCGACAAGCCCTGGGCTGCCGGCGCGCGGCGGTCAAAGCTCGTCGTGATCGGCGAGCACGGCGATATCGACGAGGCCGCGATAAGAGCGGGACTTGGTATCTCAAGGCTTGGTATCTGATGCACGTCGTCTTCCGCGAGAGCCGCGGTCTCGAGGAGACCGCGACGCCAAGGGACATCGGCCAGGATCCGGCCGATCTCGTGGTGCTCTCGTTCTCGGACTCCGATCTGGCTGCGTTTGCGGCAGGCTGGCGCCGCGGGCGCGACAGCCTGCCGTCGCTGCGGCTGGCCAATCTCGCGGAACTGCGTCATCCACTCTCGGTCGACACTTATATCGAGCGCACGCTGTCGCAGGCGCGCGGCATTCTGCTGCGCCTGATCGGCGGTGAGTCCTATTGGGCCTACGGACTTGCGGCCCTGCATCAACTGGCGAAGGACCGCGGCATCGTGCTGGCGGTGCTGCCGGCCGATGGCCGTGACGACACGCGCCTGGACGCATACTCCACCTTGCCGGTTTCGACGCTGCGGCGGCTCAAGGTGCTCTGCGACACCGGCGGCCCGGTCGCAGCCCAAGCCGCGATCGCGCAGCTTGCGCTGGCTTCGGGCCTGTATGCCGGTCCGGTCGCCGGCGAGATGACCGTGCCCGAGATGGGTTTTTACGATCCCGCACGCGGCGTCATTGCAGCACCGCCGAGCTCCGATGCAAGGCCGCGTGCGCTCGTGACCTTCTATCGCTCCTATCTCACCGCCGCCGATACCGGCCCGGTCGATGCGCTGATCGCGGCGCTGCGCGAGAAGGGCTTTGACGCCTATGGTGTGTTCGCCACCTCGCTGAAGGCTGCAGGCGTTGCGGATTGGCTGCAGGCGCATCTTGCGCAAACGCCTCCCGCTGCGATCGTCAATGCGACGGCGTTTTCGGCGGTCGGCGACGACGGCACGACGCCGTTCGATGCCGCTCCGTGCCCTGTCTTTCAGGTCGCACTCTCCACCGCGCGGCGCGAGGACTGGAGGGAGTCGCTGCGCGGCCTGTCGCCCGGCGATCTCGCGATGCATGTGGTGCTGCCCGAGGTCGACGGCCGCCTGTTCGCGGGCGTGGTGAGTTTCAAGTCGGCCGCGATGCGCGATCCCGATCTGCAATTCTCGCATCTTGCTCATCGCCCGGACGAAGAGCGCGTGAAGGCTGTCGCGGCGCGCGTGGCCGCCTGGCGGCGGCTCGCAGACAAGCAGACAGGTGAGAAGCGGCTGGCGATCGTGCTTTCGAACTATCCGGGACGCCCGCACCAGATCGCGCATGCGGTTGGTCTCGACGCGCTTGCCTCGGTCGAGGCATTGCTGGTTGACCTGGCCGAGACCGGCTTCGATGTTGAGCCGGCCCCTGCGCTTGGCGAGACCATGCTGAAGCGGCAATTGACCTGGAGCACTGCCGACTACCGTGCGGCGGTGTCGCGTCTTCCGCAAGCGTTGCAGGACGATCTGGCGCAAGCCTGGGGCGCGCCGGAGGATGATCCGAACTGCCGCGATGGTGTGTTCCATTTCGCCGCGATTCGATGCGGCCGATCGATCATCGCGGTTCAGCCTGAGCGTGGCGAAGCGAGCACGCGCGATGCCGACTATCACGATCTCGCCCGCACGCCGCGCCACGCTTATGTCGCGTTCTATCTCTGGCTCAGGGAACAGGGCATCGATGCCGTCCTGCACATGGGCGCGCATGGCACGCTGGAATGGCTGCCCGGAAAATCCGTGGCGCTGTCGCCGGCCTGCTGGCCGGAAGCACTGGTCGGCGATCTCCCCGTCATCTATCCCTTCATCGTCAATGACCCCGGCGAGGCCGCGCAGGCGAAGCGGCGCACTGGCGCGGTTACGATCGGCCATCTGCCGCCGCCGCTTGCGGCGTCCGCCGTGCCGGACGGCCTGCGCCGGCTCGAACAACTGCTTGACGAATACTCGACCGCCGATGGCCTCGATCCCGCCCGCCGCCAGCGCCTGATCGCTGCGATCCGCGACGAGGCCCGTGTGGCAGGGCTTGAGCACGATCTCGGCCTCGATGCGTCGGCCGCGCCGGCCGAAGCCATCCCGCGGATCGATCGCTTCGTCTGCGACCTCAAGGAGAGCCAGTTCGGTGACGGCCTGCACGTGTTCGGCCGCGGCGCCTGTGGCGAGGCGGAGCGGGATGCGCTACGCGCCGCGCTTGCGGGACGGCGCGTTGCGCCGGGGCCGTCCGGCTCGCCCTATCGCGGACGGCAGGACGTGCTGCCGACGGGACGCAATCTCTTTGCCGTTGATCCGCGCGCGGTGCCGACGCCGTCGGCGCATGCGCAGGGAATCAAACTCGCGGAAGAGCTGCTGCGGCGTCATTTGCAGGATCATGGCGACTGGCCGAAAGGCCTCGTGATCGACCTCTGGGGTTCGGCCACGATGCGCACGGCCGGCGAGGAATTCGCCATGGCGCTGCATCTGGCCGGCCTTGCGCCGCGCTGGGATCACGCCTCCGGCCGCGTGACCGGCTACGACATCATCGCGCCGGCCGAGCTTGGCCGCCCCCGCATCGACGTCACGCTGCGGCTGTCGGGCCTGTTCCGCGATGTCTTCGCCGGCCTTGCGCAATTGTTCGAGGCGGCGGCCGAAGCGCTTGCGGCGCGCGAGGGTGAGGGCGACGAGAATCCATACCGGCATCGCGCATCCCGCGTGTTCGCGCCGCGCCCCGGACAATACGGCGTTGGGCTGTCGGCGATTCCCGATGACTTCACATCCGACACGCGAGAGGCCGCCGGCGAGGCCTGGCTGTCGGCCTCGTCCTGGGCGTTCTCCGCCGACGGGGCGATCAAGCCCGATCGCGCCGGCATCGAACAGCGGCTCGCATCTGCCGACGCCTTCGTCCACGTTCAGGACCTGCCGGAAACGGATCTGCTGCTCGCAGCCGACTATGCGGCGCATGAAGCAGGCATTGCCGCCGCCGCCGAAAGGCTCGGCGCGTCTGCGCCGTCGCTCTATCATCTCGACGCGACGCGCCCCGAGCAGCCGCGCGCACGGACTCTGACGGAAGAAATTTCACGCGTCGTCCGTGCGCGTGCGGCCAATCCGGCCTGGATTGCCGGCATGATGCGCCATGGTTTTCGCGGCGCCGCCGAGATCACCGCGACACTCGAGCACATGGCCGCCTTCGCCCATCTGGCCGGCGCCGTGCCGCCGCATCTGTTCGATCTCTACTACGACGCCACACTCGGCAGTGACGACGTCCGCGACTTCATGGCGCAGGAAAATCCGGCGGCTCTGGCCGCGATGGAGATCTGCTTCACGCGACTGCATGAGGCTTCACTCTGGCGAACGCGCCGCAATTCGATCGCGGCCGCGCTGCGGGAGGCGTCATGAGCGCCGTTGCGATCAAGGGCTGGTGTCCCGGTGCGCTGCGGCCGATGCAATCGGGCGATGGGCTGGTGGTCCGGGTGCGCCCGTACGGCGGACGGCTCGATGCGGCGCAGATCTCCGGGCTTGCGCATCTGGCCGAACGTCATGGCAACGGACTGATCGACGTGACCAGCCGCGCCAATCTCCAGATCAGGGGCGTCAGCGACACCAGCCATCGGCTGCTGCTCGACGGGCTCGCGCAGCTGGCGCTGCTCGATCCGGACGCCGATACCGAAGCGCGGCGCAACATTCTGGTGACGCCGTTCTGGCGCGACGGCGACGAGACCCAATCGCTCGCCGCCGAGCTCGAAGCGGCGCTCGAGGAGAGCGTGCTTGCGCTTCCAACGAAGTTCGGCTTTGCGATCGATGACGGCGCCTCGCGCGTGCTCGCCGGCGATTCCGCGGACGTGCGGATCGAGCGCGATCGCACCGGCGGACTGCTGGTGCGGGCCGATGGTGCCAAGTTCGGCCACTCCGTCGGACGCGGCGAGGCTGTGACTGCCGCACTCGCGCTTGCCAATTGGTTCGTGACATCGGGCGGTGCCAGGGGCGGGCGAGGGCGGATGGCGACGCATCTTGCCGCAGGCGGTGTCCTGCCTGACGCGTTGTGCGGTGAGGTCGAGCCGGCGCCGATCATGGCCGCGGCGCGCCCCGACCTTTATCCGCAAGGCGCGATGGTCGGCGTTGCCTTCGGGCAAATGCCGCATGCGACCCTCAACCAGTTCGCCGGTTGCGGACATGCGTTGCGCATGACGCCATGGCGCATGGTGTTGAGCGAGGGCAAGCGGACGATGCCGTCTGCGGCCGGCCTCATCACCGAGGCCTACGATCCGGCGCTGCGTGTCATCGCCTGTAGCGGCGCGCCGCGTTGTCGCGAGGCCCATGCCGACACCCGCGCTCTGGCGGCGGCGCTTGCGCCGAACATCGGCGCAGCTGCGCGGCTTCACGTCTCGGGCTGCGCAAAGGGCTGCGCCCATTCCGGCGTGGCCGCGGTCACGTTGGTCGCGACCGGCGCGGGCTTCGATCTCGTGCGCGGCGGATCGACGCGCGATGAGCCTGTCATGCGTGGATTGAATCGCGACGACATCGTCAGAAATCCCTCCATTCTGCTGGGAGGGCACTGATGCCGCATGTCTACGAGACCGATGGCGCTGCGATCTACCGGCAATCCTTTGCCACGATCCGGGCCGAGGCCGATCTGTCGCGCTTCACGCCCGACGAGGAACAGGTCGTGGTCCGGATGATCCATGCCGCCGGCCTGGTGGGCCTGGAGGCGCATGTCCGCTTCACGCCGGGCATGGCCGCATCTGCGCGCGCCGCGTTGCAGAAGGGCGCGCCGATCCTGTGCGACGCGCGCATGGTCTCGGAGGGAGTTACCCGTGCAAGGCTGCCGGCGGGCAATGAGGTCATCTGCACGCTCGGCGACGCGGCCGTTCCTGCGCTTGCGCAATCCATGCGCAACACGCGCTCGGCGGCGGCGCTGGAGCTGTGGCGGCCGCATCTCGACGGAGCGATCGTCGCGATCGGCAACGCGCCGACCGCGCTGTTTCATCTCCTCAACATGCTGGAGGACCGCGACTGCCCGCGGCCGGCGGCGATCATCGGTTGTCCCGTCGGCTTCGTCGGCGCCGCCGAATCCAAGGCCGCGCTGATGGCAAATCCGCCGGTGCCGGCGCTGACGGTCGAGGGCCGCCTCGGCGGCTCCGCGATCACCGTTGCCGCCGTGAACGCGCTGGCGAGCCGGAGCGAATAGCGATGGGACGCATCATCTGCTGCGGTCTCGGCCCCGGTGATCCCGATCTGATGAGCGTGCGCGCTGATCGGACGGTGCGCGGCGCGAAGCACGTCGCCTATTTCCGCAAGAAGGGCCGGCCCGGCCAGGCCCGCCGGATCGTCGAAGGCATGCTCGCAGGCGACGTCACCGAATACCCGATGGAATATCCGGTCACCACGGAGATCGCGTTCGATAGCCCCGACTATGTCCAGCTGCTCGCCGGCTTCTACGACGAGTGGGCGGAGCGCCTGGCTCGTCTGGCCCGCGCGGTCGACGTCGTCGTGCTCTGCGAGGGCGATCCTTACTTTTACGGCTCCTTCATGCATCTGCACACGCGCCTGCAAAATCGCGTCGAGATCGAGGTGATCGCGGGCATTCCCGGCATGGTGGGCTGCTGGAACGGCGTCGGCCAGCCGATCGCGCTCGGCGACGACGTGACGACGGTGCTGATGGGGACGCTGGCCGAGGACGAGCTTGAACGGCGGATGCGGGATTCCGATGCGCTGGTCATCATGAAGACCGGCCGCAATCTTGCAAAAGTGCGCCGCGCGTTGGCTTCCGCCGGCCGGCTGGATGATGCCTGGCTGGTCGAGCGCGGCACCATGCCGGGCGAGCGTGTCGCGCGGCTTGCCGAGATCGATGCTGCCGAATGTCCCTATTTCGCGATCGTGCTCGTGCACGGCAAAGGCCGGCATCTGGACGCCGCCGAATGACGGGCACCCTGACCATCGCGGGCCTCGGACCGGGCAACGAGGCGATGGTGACGCCGGAGGTCTCCGCCGCGCTTGCGGGCGCGACCGACATTCTGGGCTATGCGCCTTACGTCGCGCGCGTCGCGCCGCGGGTGGGGCTTAACCTCCGCCCGTCTGATAACCGCGAAGAGTTGCTGCGCGCGCGCGAGGCTTTGCAGCTTGCGGCCGAAGGCGGGCAGGTCGTCGTTGTGTCCTCCGGCGATCCCGGCGTGTTCGCGATGGCTTCCGCCGTGTTCGAGGCGCTCGAACAGGCGCCGCAATGGCGCGAGCTTCCGATCCGCGTGCTGCCGGGCATCACCGCGATGCTGGCGGCGGCCGCGCGCGCGGGTGCGCCGCTGGGGCATGATTTCTGCGCGATCAATCTCTCCGATAATCTAAAACCGTGGGCGGTGATCGAGAAGCGGCTGCGGCTCGCCGCGGAAGCCGATTTTGCCATCGCGATGTACAATCCGCGCTCGGCGAGCCGGCCGGAGGGATTTGGTCGCGCGCTCGCGCTGTTGAAGGACGCCGGCTGCGGCGAACGCCTCGTGATCTTCGCGCGCGCGGTCAGCGCCGCTGACGAGAAGATCGAGACGGTGACGCTGAACGAGGCAATACCCGAAATGGCCGACATGCGCACGCTCGTGATCGTCGGCAATTCGCAGACGCGCCGCGTCGGCCGCTGGGTCTATGCGCCGAGGCAGGTCCGATGACCGAGCCACTGCATCACTTCGGCGACGCTCTCCACCCGCGATCTCTCGGGCAATCGCGGTCGCGAGATCAGGATCACGGGCAGGCCGAGCGCGCGGGCGGCGTCGATCTTGGCGCGCGCGCCGGCGCCGCCGGAATTGCGGGCGACGATCCAGGTGATGCCGCGCGCGCGCATCATCTCCAACTCGGCGTCAAGCGTGAATGGTCCGCGCGACACGATCACGTCCGCCGCAAAGGGCAGGGGCGCTTCGGGCGGATCGACGAAACGGAGCGTGTAGGCGTGCTGCGGCTTGCTCGCGAACGGTGCGATGTGCTGGCGACCGATGGCGAGGAACACCTGCGCCGGAGACTCTGGCAGCGCGGCGACCGCAGCGTTGACGTCAACGACCTCGATCCAGTTGTCGCCGGGCGCTTGAACCCACGGCGCGCGCTCGAGTGCGATCAGGGGTGTGCCCGTTTGCGCGCACGCCTGGACCGCGTTGCGGCTCATCTCGGCAGCAAACGGATGCGTCGCGTCGATTACATGCGTGAAGCCTTCATCGCGAATATAGTCGGCAAGACCGCTGACGCCGCCGAAACCGCCGATGCGGGTCGGCAGCGGTTGATGGGCGGGCGCGCGCGTGCGGCCACCGTAGGAATAGAC
Organism: Bradyrhizobium sp. P5_C12; assembly: GCF_054049735.1. Lineage (NCBI taxonomy): Bacteria > Pseudomonadati > Pseudomonadota > Alphaproteobacteria > Hyphomicrobiales > Nitrobacteraceae > Bradyrhizobium > Bradyrhizobium sp. P5_C12. The sequence continues at coordinate 236,750 of NZ_JBFULU010000002.1, read as the reverse complement.
GGCCTTGATCCCCGCGCGCGCGATCTCTGCCGCGAGCAAGCTCGCGTCAAGCGTTCCGCCCAGAATGAGGGCGTGCGTCATGGCTGATCCCTGGCTGACCATCATCGGTATCGGCGAAGATGGCCTTGCAGGGCTGTCGGAAGCAAGTCGAAAGGCGCTTGCCAAGGCAGAAACGATATTCGGCGGCGAACGTCATCTTGCGCTGGCCGGCGTGACTAGTCGTGGCCGCGCGTGGCCGGTACCATTCGATGCGGATGTCGTGCTGAGCTGCCGCGGCCGGCCGACCGCGGTGCTCGCCTCCGGCGATCCGTTCTGGTACGGCGCCGGCGCGGGCCTTGCCGAGAAACTCGACGCGGGCGAATGGATCGCATATCCGGCCCCGTCAACCTTCTCGCTCGCCGTCGCGCGGCTGGGCTGGCGGCTCGAATCCGTCACCTGCCTCGGACTCCACGCCGCGCCGTTCGAGCGCCTCGTGCCGCATCTCGCGCAAGGTGCGCGGATCATCTGTCTCGTGCGTGACGGCAAGGCGGCCGGCGAACTCGCAAAATGGCTGAGCGAGCGCGGGTGGGGTGCGTCGGCATTCTGGACCCTCGCCGCGCTTGGGGGGCCGCGCGAAACCATCGCTGAGCATCGGGCCGACGGCCTTGCGGGCGATTTCGCTGGAAACCTCGTCGCGGTGGCGATCGAGGCAAGGGGAGGCCAAGGCATTTCCCGCAGCTCGGGCCTTTCGGACGATCTCTTCGTTCACGACGGCCAGATCACCAAGCGGCCGATCCGTACGCTCGCACTCTCCGCGCTGGCGCCACGTCCCGGCGAACGGATGTGGGATATCGGCGCCGGTTCGGGCTCGATTTCGGTCGAGTGGACGCTGTGCGGTGGGACCGCGATTGCGATCGAAATGCGTGAGGATCGTGCCGCCAACATCCGCAGCAACGCGGCGGCGTTTGGACTTGCGCATCGGATCGACGTCATCGCAGGGAATGCACCCGAAGCTCTGGCCGCGCTGGAGACCCCGGATGCCGTCTTCATCGGTGGCGGCCTCGACAGCGCAATGTTCGATGCCGTCTGGTCGCGCCTCACGCCGGGCACACGGTTCGTCGCGCACGCCGTGACGCTGGAGACGGAAGCGCTGCTCGGCGAGCTGCACCAGCGTCATGGCGGCGAGTTGATGCGGGTCGAGATCGCGCATGCCGGCCCGCTCGGCCGCTACCGGTCCTGGGAAGCGGCGCGGCCGGTGGTGCAGTGGAGTGTGGTCCGATGAAGGTCGCTGGGCTCGGGTTCAAACGGGACGTCACGCTGGCCTCGTTGCGCGAGGCGCTTCTGGCGGCTGGCGGTCCCGCAGGCCTTGCGGCGGTGGCAACGGTCAGCGACAAGGCCGACGCGGAGGTGCTGAAGCTGCTCGCGCGCGAATGCGGGGTGCCGATCAAGGCTGTTCCGCCCGACGTGCTCGCGGGCGTCACGACGGCGACTCAGTCAAAGCGGGTCACGGAAATGTTCGGCACGGGATCTGTCGCCGAAGCTGCGGCACTTGCGGCAGCCGGGCCCGGCGCGCGGCTGATCGCGACGCGGGTGGTCTCACGGGATCGGACCGCGACGGCGGCGATCGCGGAAGGAGACGGCGCATGACGGTGCATTTCATCGGCGCAGGACCGGGCGCTCCCGATCTGCTGACGTTGCGTGGGCGCGACCTGATCGCCGCTTGTCCGGTCTGCCTCTATGCCGGCTCGCTGGTGCCCGAAGGCGTGCTGGCGCATTGCCCGCCGGGCGCGCGGATCGTCAACACCGCGCCGCTGTCGCTTGACGAGATCATCGCGGAGATCTCTTCCGCGCATGCGGAAGGCAAGGACGTCGCGCGGCTGCATTCCGGAGATCTCTCGATCTGGTCGGCGATGGGCGAACAGCTCCGCCGCCTGCGCGCGCTCAACATTCCCTGTACGGTCACGCCGGGCGTGCCGGCGTTCTCGGCAGCGGCAGCAGCCCTCGAAGCCGAGCTGACGCTGCCCGGTCTTGCACAGTCCGTGGTCCTGACGCGCACGCCGGGCCGTGCCAGCGCGATGCCGGAAGGCGAGAAGCTCGCCGCCTTTGCCGCCACCGGCGCGGTGCTTGCCATCCACCTGTCGATCCATCTGCTCGACAAGGTCATCGCCGAGCTCACGCCGCATTACGGCGCGGACTGCCCGGTCGCCATCGTCTGGCGCGCGAGCTGGCCCGACCAGCGCATCGTCCGCGCCACGCTGGCGACGCTCGATGCGGCCGTGGATCGCGAGCTCGAGCGCACCGCGCTCATCCTGGTCGGCAAGACGCTGGGCTCGGCGGATTTTTCCGAGAGCCGCCTTTACGCCGCCGATTATGACCGCCGCTATCGGCCGGTCGGCGCCGAGCCGCGCTTTCCGGAGGCGTCGTGATGGCGGCGAGCCTCATCATCTCCGCGCCCGCCTCCGGCGTCGGCAAGACGACGCTGACGCTGGCGCTCGCGCGCGCCTGGCGCAATCGCGGATTGCGGGTGCAGTGCTTCAAGAGCGGGCCCGACTATATCGATCCTGCCTTCCATGCGGCCGCCACAGGACGCGCCTCCGTCAACGTCGACAGCTGGGCGATGGACCGCGCGACCATCGCGCACCTCGTCGGTCGCGGCGCGGACGCCGATGTCGTGCTCGCCGAGGGCTCGATGGGCCTGTTCGACGGCGTCGCCGCGCGCGGTGTCTGCGGCACCGGCGCCACTGCCGACATCGCGGAGATGCTGGGCTGGCCGGTGTTGCTGGTGATCGATCCGTCCGGGCAGGCGCAGACCGCGGCCGCGATCGCCGCCGGCTTGCGCGACTATCGCGCGGGCGTGCGCCTTGCGGGCGTCGTGCTCAACCGCGTCGCCAGTCCGCGCCACGAGAATCTCGTGCGGCGCGCGCTGCTGGATGCCGGCATTGCCGTATTCGGCGCGCTGCCGCGTCATGCCGAGATCAGCCTGCCAAAACGGCATCTCGGCCTGGTGCAGGCCGAGGAGCAGACGGAGATCGGCGGTCTGATCGACGAGGCCGCGCGCTTCGTCGCTGAGCATGTCGATCTCGATGCGGTGCTGCGATCGGCCGCGGCGTGGTCGCCGCAACCGGCGGGAAACGGCCTGAACGTGACGCCGCCCGGTCAGCGCATCGCGCTCGCCCGCGACGCCGCTTTCTCCTTCGTCTATCCGCATATGCTGGAAGCCTGGCGCGCGGCCGGCGCCGAAATTTTGCCGTTCGCGCCGCTGGCCGACGAAGCGCCCGATGCGAGCGCCGATGTCTGCTGGCTGCCCGGCGGTTATCCCGAGCTTCACGCCGGCCAACTCGCCGCCAATGCGCGCTTTCGCGCCGGTTTGCGCGCTTTCGCCGAAACGCGGCCGGTGCATGGCGAATGCGGAGGCTATATGGTGCTGGGTGCGGGCCTCACCGACGCCGACGGCGTCGGCCATGAGATGGCGGGCCTGCTCGGCCTGGAGACGAGCTTTGCCAAACGCCGCATGCACCTGGGCTATCGTCTGGCCGAACTCGCCGCGCCGATGCCGGGGCACGACGCCGGTGCACGCCTGCGCGGCCACGAGTTCCACTATTCGACCATCGTCGCCCAGCCTGACACGGCGCTGGCGGTGGTGCATGACGCGACGGGTGCGGTCATCGCCGAAACCGGCTCGCGCCGCGGCCTTGCCACCGGCACGTTCTTCCATCTGATCGCGGAGGACCGGTGAGCGGTTTTGTCACTTTCATCTCCGCCGGTCCCGGCGATCCCGAACTCCTCACGGTGAAGGGCGCGGCGCGACTGCGCGAAGCTGACGTCGTGCTCTATGACGATCTCGCCTCGGGCGCGATCCTCGATCTCGCCCGGCCCGGCGCCAATCTCGTGGCGGTCGGAAAGCGGGCAGGGCGGCCATCGACCAAGCAGCACCATGTCAACCGCCTGCTGGTCGACTATGCCGCGACCGGCGTGCGTGTGGTGCGCCTGAAGTCGGGCGATGCCGGCATTTTCGGCCGGCTCGAGGAGGAGCTCGAGACCCTGCGCGACGCCGGCATCGGCTACGAGATCGTCCCCGGCGTCACCTCGGCCTGCGTCGCGGCTGCCCAGGCAGGGATCCCCCTGACCCGGCGCCACACCTCGCGCCGGGTCCAGTTCGTCACCGGGGCCGACGTCACCGGCGAGCTGCCGCAGAATTTGAACTGGGCGGCGCTGGCCGATCCGGAGGCGACCACCGTGGTCTATATGGGCCGGCGCACCTTTCCGGCGCTTGCCGCAAAATTGATCGCGCATGGGCTCGCCCCAAGCACCCCGGCGCTGTTCGCCGAATCCCTCGGCCGTCCCGACGAACGGCTGGTCCGCACCACCATTGCCGAGCTTGCCGAACAGCTTGCGCGGGGCGGGGCGGCTTCCACGGCCGCCGTCATCCTGTTCGGCGCACTGGCGGGAGAATACCCGTCATGATGGTCTCAATCACCCTTCAGCCCTTGACGCCCAGCTGGCGAAAGGGGCACACAGGACGGGCATGGTGCTCGATGCGGCGCAAAGCGCCGGAGCATAATCGGGAATGGGGATGGGCGGACCCAGTTGCGGCGCCCCAAACCCCAGCCGCCCCCGCGACTGTAAGCGGTGAGGGGCTCCGATCAGCCACTGGGCCGCAAGGCTCGGGAAGGCCGGAGATCCCAGTGAACCGCGAGCCAGGAGACCGGCCGTGCGTGTTTTGAGGCCAAGGCCGTCGGGTGTGACGGCAGGAAGGAACTGAACCATGCATATCGAACCCGGAGTCGTATCGGGCGCCAAGCTCGTGTTGAGTTACGCAACCGGCATCGCCGTAGGCGGCGTCGCGCTGAAGCTTGCGGTCGAGACCGTGCGCGAGCAGGGCATCACATCGTTCGCGGCGCGGACGCTCGCCACCACGGGCCTGGTGTTCATCTTCTTCGAGATCCTGCCGCACTTCCCGGTCGGGGTGTCCGAAGTGCACTTCATCCTCGGCTCGACCCTGTTCCTGTTATTTGGCGCGGCGCCTGCGGCCTTCGGCCTCGCGTTCGGACTGCTGTTCCAGGGCATCTTCTTCGAGCCACCCGACCTGCCGCAATACGGCATGAACGTCACCACGCTGCTGGTGCCGCTGTTCGCGATCCAGGCGATCGCCACGCGGATCATTTCGCGCAACACCGCCTATGTCGATCTGCAATACCGTCAGGCGCTGGCGCTTTCGACGACCTATCAGGCCGGTGTTATCGCCTGGGTGGCGTTCTGGGCGCTCTATGGCTCCGGTTTTGCCGTGACCAATCTCGTCAACATCGCGACCTTCGCGGCCTCGTATGCGCTGGTCATCGTGATCGAGCCGCTCGCCGATCTCGGCGTGCTGGCGCTGGCGAAGTCGCTGCGCGGCGTCACCGCGCCCGGCCTCGTTACCCCGCGCCTGCACAACGCGGCCTAGAGACAAGCGAAAGGGCGGCCAATGCGGCCGCCCTTCGCGAACACGATGCTCACCCTCTCCCTGATAGGCATCGGTTGCGGCGATCCCGAGCAGCTCACGCGCGCCGCGATTCGCGCCATCAATGCCGCCGATCTCGTCCTGATCCCGCGCAAGGGGAGCGCAAAATCGGATCTCGCCGAGTTGCGGCGGACGATCTGCGCGAACGTACTCACCAATCAATCGACGCGCATCGCCGAGTTCGACCTGCCGGTGCGTGATGCGGGCGAAGCCGACTACCGCAAGGGCGTAGACGATTGGCACGATGCGGTGGCCGCGACCTGGTCGCAGACGATTGCAAGCCATCTCAAAGGCGAGGGCAAGGTCGCGTTGCTGGTCTGGGGCGACCCCTCGCTCTACGACTCCTCGCTGCGCATTGCGCGGCGGCTCGATCCCTTGCCGAAGATCGCGGTGATCCCCGGCATCACCTCGATCCAGGCGCTGTGCGCGGCGCATGCGCTGCCGCTCAACGACATCGGCGAGCCCTTCCTGGTCACGACGGGACGCCGCTTGCGCGAAGGCGGCTGGCCGCAAGGCACCGACACCGTGGTCGTGATGCTCGACGGTGGCACGGCATTCCAGTCGCTCGATCCGGTTGGCCTGCACATCTGGTGGGGCGCCTATCTCGGCATGCCCGATCAGATCGTCATGTCCGGCGCGCTTGCGGAGGTCGGCGCGCAGATTGTCGCCGCGCGACAGGACGCGCGCGAGCGGCATGGCTGGATCATGGACAGCTACATTCTCAAGCGCAGACCGTAAGCGAGGCAGCATGCTCCCCGACTGGGTCACCCAAAAATGCCCCGATAGCTCCGCGGTCCATCGCGTAGCGGCGATCGCGCGTCAGGCGCAACTGACGAAGCCGACCGGCGCGCTCGGCAGGCTCGAGCAACTCGCGATCGAGCTTGCGGGCCTGCAAGCGACCGAGCAGCCCCGCGCCGGCCGCGCGCCGATCATCATCTTCGCCGGCGATCATGGCATCGTCGCGCAGGGCGTCTCGGCCTATCCGCAAGCGGTGACGATTGCGATGATGGCGAATTTTACCTCGGGCGGCGCCGCGATCTCGGTGCTGGCGCGCGAATTGGGGGCGAGTCTGGAAGTGATCGACGCCGGCACGCTGGCGCAGGAGAAGATGGCGGGCGTCGTCACCGACAAGCCGCGCAACGGCACTCGCGACTTCAGCGTCGGGCCGGCGCTCGAACCGGCGGAGCTGGCATTCGCCTTCGAAGCCGGCCAGCGCGCGGTCGCGCGCGCGGAAGCGAGCCAACCGGATCTCTTGATCTTCGGGGAGATGGGCATCGGCAACACCACGGCGTCGGCGGCGATCGCGGCCAGCCTGCTCGGCGTCAGCGCCGAGGAGATCGCGGGCAGCGGGACCGGTGTCGATGCGGCTGGCCGCGCGCACAAGGCGCGCGTGATCGATGCCGCGATAGCGCGTCACGGCGTTGCGGGTGCGCCGGCCGAAAAGATCCTGTGTGCCGTCGGCGGCCTCGAAATTGCGGCCATCTGCGGCGCGATCATTGCGGCCGCGCAGCGCCGCATTCCGGTGTTGATCGACGGCTTCATCGTGTCGGTCGCAGCGCTGGCGGCCGTGCGGCTCAATCCGTCGTGCCAGCCGTTCCTGCTGCCGTCGCACCAATCGGCAGAGCAGGGGCATCGGCTGGTGCTGCGCGCGCTGAATGTGCAACCCCTGATCAGCCTCGATCTCAGGCTCGGGGAGGGATCGGGCGCCGCGATCGCGCTGCCGCTGGTACGGCTCGCCTGCAGCCTTCACAACGGCATGGCGACGTTTGCGCTGGCCAATGTGCCGGATCGACCAGCCTGATCCGGCTCAAGCCACGCGCTGATTGACGGAGACGACGCGCCAGCCGGTCGCGAGCCGATCGATCCGGGTCAGCGACAGCGGGTCGACCACGAAGCGCAAGGCCGCTTCCGGCGCAAGGTCGAGCGCGACGCACAGCGCGGCGCGGATGGTGCCGGAATGCACGACGAGCGTTGCCGACCCGGCCGCAATCCGCGAGAGACCCAGCCGGACGCGCGCGACCTGATCCTCAAAGCTCTCGCCGCCCGGTGGCCGTGCGTGCGCGGAATCGCTCCAGAATTGCGCATAGGTGTCGCCGCCCTTGGCGGCGAGCTCGTCATGTCGCCGGCCGGTCCAGTCGCCGAAATCCTGCTCGCTGAATTCGCCCACGAGCACCGGATCGAGCCCCAGCGCGCGCGCCGTCTCGATCGTGCGGCGCGCCGGGCTGGCATAGCTCGGCGCCTCCCGCGGCAGGTGACGCCGCAAGGCATTCAACTGTGCGGAATCGCTAAGATCGGCCGGCGCGTCGGGGGCATGGATCGTCCCCGCGACGCCGTCGACGGCCGCATGACGTATCAGCCAGAGGAAGGTCTCGCCTTCCATGCAAGAATCTCCAAGGAAAGTTGGCCGCTGTGGCAACAACGCCGCAACAGGCACATTGACTCTGTCTGGATCGTAATCCTAGATGGCCTCGACGGTTTCCCCACCCGGGGATGAAAAGGGAATGCGGTGCGGGGACGTTGTCCCCAATGCCGTGGCTGCCCCCGCAACTGTAAGCGGCGAATCTTGCGTCACAAGCCACTGGGTATCTCGGTCCCGGGAAGGCGACGCAAGGTGATGACCCGCGAGCCAGGAGACCTGCCGTCAGCCGTGGTCACACGCGAAGATGTCGGTCGGGGAGTACAGACATTCGGCTTCATCGGAGGGCTCGAAAGGCCCAAAAGATGAGACCTCGTTCGCTGTGACGTGCCACTGACGTCATACCGAGGTCCAGCACCGTGTCTTCTATCCGTCTTGTACGACCGCGCCGATTTTTGCTCGCGTCTGCCGCTCTCACATCGTTTGCCGCTGCCGATATGCCCGCTGCTTTGGCGCAGCAGGCCCGCGAACCGCTGCCGCCGATTGAGGTGTCCCCACAGCAATCCCGCAAGCCGCCCAAGCCCGCCGGTCGTGCCGGACAGGCTGCGCGCCGTGCGGCTGCGCATAGATCTGCGGTAGTGCCGGCCGCGCCCAAGCCGGTCGTGCCGGCTGCAACCGCGCAGACGCCGCTCAACACCAACGTGGTTGCCGAGAGCGCCTCGCGCCTCGGCCTGACCGTGCGCGAAACGCCGGCGACCGTCGAGGTGATTTCGGCCGAAACCATGCGCGAGCAGGGCTATCGCACTGTATCCGAGGTGGCCCAGGGCGCGGTCGGCGTCACCTCCGGCGACAATCCGGCCGAGCCCGCGGCTTTCTCCATGCGTGGCTTCACCAACAGCCAGATCAACATGCTCTACAACGGCATCAAAATCGGTCCGCAGAACATGACCTCGCGGATCACGGATACGGCCAATCTCGCAGCCGTCGAATTTTTGAAAGGTCCGGCCTCGCTGATATCGGGTGAAGGTGCCGCCGGTGGCGCAATCAACTTGGTCACGAAGCAGCCACACACCGGGCCGATCCGGAATGAGGCTGACTTTTCCTGGGATTCGCTGAACTCGTTCGGCGTCCATTACGGCTCGGGCGGCAGCACCAACGTGCAGGGGCTCGACTACCGCTTCGACATCAGCCGTTCCTCGCTCAACGGCTTTGCCGACGACACCAATACCAAGACGCTGGATGTGTCCGGCCAGCTCAACTACCGCATCTCCGACAGCCTCAAGGTCTGGGGCGCGATCGAGTATCGCGAGGATCGCGGCAGGGCCTATTGGGGTGCGCCGCTGGTGCCGATTGCCTTCAGCGGCTCGCATGCCACGAGCGGCATCGTCTCCGGCAATTACGTCTCGAACTATAACAAAACCAATCTTGGTCCGGTCACGATCGACGATCGTACCTTCAACGCCAACTACAACGTCCTCGACAACCGTAACGTGGCGCAGGAAGTCTGGCTGCGCGGAGGTTTCGAGCTGAAGCTGGCGTCGGACCTGACCTTGAAAAGCCAAGTTTATGGCTATGGCGCAGAGCGCACCTGGTTCAATAACGAGGTCGAGGCGTTCAATGCCAGTACGGGCCTGCCCAACTCGAACATGGTGGACCGCGAGCGCTTCTATGTCGCACACAGCCAGCGCCTTGTCGGCAACATCACCGACTTGATCTGGGACACGAACATCGCGGGCTTCGACAACCGGCTGGTCACGACGCTGTCGTCAAGCTATCTCGACTTCGTCAGGCCGGGCGCGGCGAAATTCCCGAACGACTATGTTCCGCTGGTCGGTTTCGATCGAGGCTTTTACGGCGAGCTCGCGACCAAGCAGCAGACCGCGCGAATCGACAACGAGGCGCTGTCGTTCGAGGACCGGCTGAAGCTGACCCGGACCTTCGCGCTGATCGGCGGCCTGCGCGTCGAGCATATCGGGCTCGACCGCAACTCAACCGACCAGAACGGTCTGGTGAACGCGGGCTTTCCGTTCACGAAGGACTGGGCGCCGGTGACGGGACGCATCGGCTACACCTGGGACGCCGTGCCCGGCCTGACCTTCTTCAGCCAGTACGCCACCGGCGCGGACGTCTCCGCCAACAATATCTTCCTGCTGTTGCCAACTCAGCCGCTCGACCTGACGACCGCGCGCACCTACGAGACCGGCGTCAAGCATCTGTTCTGGGACAACCGGGCTGAGTGGTCGTTCTCGGCCTACGACATCCTGCGCAAGAACGTCTATGCGGCGGCCGGCGGCATGCAGCTCAACATCGCCGGGCGGCAGGAATCGAAGGGCGTGGAGCTCGCGGCGGCCATCCGGCCGATCGAGCCTTTGCGGCTCTGGGGCAACATCGCCTATGTCGATGCGCGCTACGCCGACTACAATTTCGTCGGCGGCTCGTTCTCCGGCAACACGCCGCCGAACGTGCCGCGCGTCGTTGCCAATGCCGGCGCGTCGTATCGGTTCTTCACGCCGTGGCCGGTGGAGCTCGGCATCACCGGCCGCTATGTCGGCGACCGCTATAACACCGACGCAAACGTCGTGACGCTGAAGGCGTACACCGTGGCCGACGTCTATACCTTCGTCGACATCCCCAAGACGGTGTTCAATGCGGTCGATCAGGCCCGCCTTGGTTTCCGCGTGCGCAACATCACCGACAAGCGTTATGCGATCTGGGGCGATCCGTTCTATCCCGACCAGATCCTGCTCGGCGCGCCGCGCACCTATGAGATCTCGGCCGCGTTCAAATGGTAGGGCGCTGACCACATGATGAGCGCGATCGTCCTGCTGCACCGCTGGCTCGGGATCGCGTTCTGCCTGCTGTTCGCGATGTGGTTTGCGACCGGCATCGTGATGCACTTCGTTCCGTTTCCGTCGCTGACGGAGGCGGAACGCTTTGCCGGACTTGCGCCGGTGGATCGTGCGCGGGTGGCGATCGCGGTTGCCGATGCGGTGGCCGCCAGCGGCCTCACCGATGCGACGCGTGCTCGCCTGATCGAGCGCAGCGACGGACCGGTGTACGTCGTCTCGGGAGCGTCGCGTATGCGCGCAGTCCGCGCCTCGGACGGAGCGGACGCATCGGTCACGTCTCCCGAGTTTGCGCTCGCCATGGCGCAGGATCATGCTCGCAACCGTGGGCTCGAAGCCACCGGCGCGAGGATCCTCGCGCGCGCGGACTACGATCAATGGAGCGTGCCGAACGGTTTTGATCGCCACCGGCCGCTGTTTCGCGTGGCCCTCGGCGATGCCGCCGGGACGGAGGTCTATGTCTCCTCGCTGACCGGCGAGATCGTGCTGGAGACGACACGGAGCGCGCGCGGATGGAATCTGGTCGGCAGTGTGCTGCACTGGATCTATCCGACGGTCCTGCGAAGCAATTGGGCGCTGTGGGATCGCGTGGTCTGGACGCTGTCGCTGCTGGCGTCGGTTGCGGCGGTGCTGGGCGCGGTGCTCGGGATCGTGCGGATCAGGATTCGAGGACGCCAGGTCTCCTCGCCATACCGTGGCTGGCATGCCCTGCATCACATCATCGGCCTTGCGGCGACGGTGTTCGTGCTGACCTGGATTTTCAGCGGCTGGCTCTCCATGGATCACGGCCGGCTGTTCTCGCGCGGGCAGTTGACCGCGCCCGAAGCCGGGATAGCGAACGCCCCGCCGGACTGGACGGCCGTCTCGTCGCTTGATCGGGCGCCGATATCGTCCTCCGCCCGCGAGGTCGAATGGTTCGCCTTCAATGGCGGTGTTTATCGTCGTGACCGGATCGCACTTGGCAGCCAGATCCTGGTCAGGGCAGTAGAGGCGCCCCGTGATGGCCAGTCGGGATTCCTGAGCGCGCAGGAGGTTCAGGGCTTGACGATGCGCCTTGCGGCCGGCTGCAACCCGCCGTCCGTTCTTGCCGATAACGACGACTACCCCGCGCAGTCCATCGTTCCGGGGGCGCCCGTCCATCGCTCACGGTGCGGCGACCTCTGGTTCGACGTCGACAGCGCCAACGGCGGCGTGTTGCAAAGGCTGGACGCGTCGCGGCGGGCGTATCGTTGGCTCTACAGCGCCTTGCATACGCTCGATTTTCCGGCGCTCATGGCGCATCCGCGTCTCCGTGACACCCTGATCGTCGGGCTCTGCGCACTCGGGCTGGTGTTCTCCGTCACCGGCGTCGTCATCGGCTGGCGGCGCTTGCGCGCGTCTGTCGCGGCTTGACGCGGGTCGTCTTCCGTCTGCACAGTTTTGCTACAGGGCGGCACGAATTGCGGCAATTTTCGCTGCAACAACGCGCTTGACATCGTATTCGATCTCAACGACCGTAATGCACGAGCGTAGGGCAAGACGGCCCATCAACGCGGTAAGTTCAACCATTTCCAACGCCACGCGGTCGTCGCGTGTTCGGTTGGCGGCGAGGGCGCCCTCGGCTTCACAGCCGGCGGGCGCTTTTTTTGTTTTTGGATCGAGTGATGACGCGGAAACAATATCGGATCGGCGTGATGTTCTCGACGACGGGCTCCTACAGCGTCGTCGCACGTTCGATCCTCAACGGCGCATTGCTCGCGTTCCAGGAGGTCAATGCGAGCCGTGACGACATTGCGCTGGAGCCAGTGGTGGTCAACCCGTCCGGCGACCTCGCGCGCTACCGTTCGCTCAGCCTCGAGCTGCTCGGTTCCGGCATCCGGCAGGTGGTCGGCTGCTACACCTCGTCGAGCCGCAAGGAGGTGATCCCGTGCTTCGAGAAGTTCGACGGACTGTTGTGGTATCCGTCCCACTACGAGGGCTTCGAGAGTTCCGATAACGTCATCTACACCGGCGCCGCGCCCAACCAGCACGTGCTGCCGTTGGTCGACTATCTGGCGTCCCGCGTCGGCTCGCGCGCCTTCTGTGTCGGCTCCAACTACATCTGGGCCTGGGAGAACAACCGCATCTTCCGCGAGGCGCTGACCGCGCGGGGCGGCACCGTGCTGGCGGAGCGCTATCTCTCGGTCGGCGATACCGAGGTCGACCAGGTGATCGCGGCGATCATCGACCAGCGTCCCGACTTCGTCTTCAACAATCTGATCGGCACCAGCGCCTATGCCTTTTTTCGGGCGTTCCGGGCCGCCTGCCGGGCGCGCGGCATCGATCAGGCTGCGGAAATTCCGGTCGCGAGCTGCACGCTGTCGGAACCGGAACTACCGGAGATCGGTCCGGACGCGGTCGACGGGCATCTGTCCTCGAGCGTCTATTTCTCCTCCCTGAATTCGCCGGAAAATGGCGCCTTCATGCGCGCCTACACGACGTCCTTTCCGGACGGACCGGTCTCGTCGGCAGATGCTGAATCCTCCTACATCGCCGTCAAGCTGCTCGCGGCGGCATTGTCGCAGGCCGGCACCGACGACGCCCGCACGGTGCGCGCCGCCGTGGCCGATCAGCGGCTGCGTGCGCCGCAAGGCGAGGTGCGGATCGACCGGCAGACCTTTCACGCCTGGCTTACGCCGCGCATCGGCCGCTCGACCGCCGGCGGGCAGTTCGAGGTGCTGCTGGAATCCCGCGAGCCGGTCGCGCCCGATCCCTATCTCGTCCAGTCGTCGCCGCGCTTTGCCAGCGCGATGCGCTCTCCGCTGTTGAAGGTGGTGCAATCATGAGCTCCCGACTGCTTCAGAACTTCAAGGGCGGCCGCGYGATCGTCGTCACCCGGCGAGGGGGATGGGAGAGCACGCTCGAAACGACGCTGGCGAAGCTCGGCGTCTCGACCGAATATCCGGAAATCATCGACGGCCGCGCGCAGATCGAGGCCGCCGGCCTTCAGGCCGACCGTGACATCCTGTTCGTCGACGGCGACCTCGAGGGCGCGGTTGCGATCGAGGTCAACCCGGCCTCGCGCCTGCCGCCGGTGCCGGTCATCGGCCTCGTCGGCGTCGAGGCGCCGAGCCGGCTCAAGGCGCTCGTCAACCTCGGCGCCACCTCGTTTCTGCGCAAGCCGGTGCATGGCGGCGCGGTCTACACGTCACTGTTCATGGGCATCAACCAGTTTCTGCTGCGCAGCGAGATGTACGAGCGCTTGCTGGGCCTCGAAGAGCGCCGCCGCGGCCGTCGCGCGGTGATCCGGGCCGTCATCCTGCTGATGCAGCAGGATGGCCTCGACGAGGAGGGTGCCTATTCCCAGCTCCGCCGCGACAGCATGCGCGCGCGGCAGAACATGGAACTCTATTGCGAGGAGTTTCTGAGCAAGCGGGCGAAGCCGCCCGACACGTCCGGCCGCACAACCGGCATTACGCTGCAAGGCGGCAACAAGCAGGCCATCTAGGAGAAGCAAAATGACCAAGTCTGTATTGCGGGGGCTGCGCGCCGCAGCCCTCACGGGGACGCTTGTCTTCGGATCACATCAGGCGCTCGCGGCGGAAAACCCGATCAAGCTCGGCGTGCTGGAGGATCAGTCCGGCGATTTCGCCGCAGCCACCATCGGCAAGGTCCACGCCATCCAGCTCGCCGCCGACGAGATCAACAAGGCCGGCGGCATCATGGGCCGGCCGCTGGAGCTCGTCGCTTACGACACGCAATCCGACAACACCCGCTACCAGGAATTCATGCGGCGCGTGCTCCAGCGCGACAAGGTCGACGTCGTGTTCGCGGGCTTCTCCTCGGCCTCGCGCGAGGCGTATCGCCCGATCGTCGACCAGTTCAACGGCTTCGCCTTCTACAACAACCAGTATGAGGGCGGCGTCTGCGACGGCCACATGATCGTCACAGGCGCGGTGCCCGAGCAGCAGTTCTCCACGCTCATTCCCTACATGATGGAGAAGTACGGCAAGAACGTCTACACGCTCGCCGCCGACTACAATTTCGGCCAGATCTCGGCGGAATGGGTCCGCAAGATCGTCAAGGAGAACGGCGGCAAGATGGCCGGCGAGGAGTTCATCCCGCTCGGCGTGTCGCAGTTCTCGCAGAGCATCCAGAACATCCAGAAGGCCAAGCCGGACTTCGTGGTCACGCTGCTGGTCGGCACCGCGCAGGCCTCCTATTACGAGCAGGCCGCGTCCGCCAACGTCAACCTGCCGATGGCGTCTTCGGTCAATGTCGGGCAGGGCTACGAGCACAAGCGCTTCAAGCCGCCGAGCCTGAAGGACATGTACGTCACCACCAACTACATCGAGGAAATCGACTCGCCCAAGAGCAAGGAGTTCTACGCCAAGTTCAAGGCGAAGTTCCCGAGCGAGCCCTACGTGAACCAGGAGGCCGAGAACTCCTATCTCGCCGTCTATCTCTACAAGCAGATGGTCGAGCGGGCGAAGTCGACCAAGCGCGAGGACATCCGCAAGGTGATCGCGATTGGCGACGTCTGCATGGACGCGCCGGAGGGCAAGGTCTGCATCGACCCGAAGAGCCAGCACATGTCGCACACGATCTATCTGGCGAAGGTCGATGCCAATCACGCCATCTCCTTCCCCAAGGTCTGGGAGGACATCAAGCCCTATTGGCTCGGTGACGCCGGCTGCGACCTCACCAAGAAAGATCCGATGGCCCAGTACACGCCGTCGAACCCGCCGCCGAAACCCTGACGACGGCTGGTCGCCCCGGCGTTGACGGCACGCCGGGGCGATCACGGACATCCGCGGCGGCAACGCCGCTTCTCTCACCAGTCTGGCAGGTCCATGGACATCGCGACCCTTGCATTCTCGGCGCTCTATCAATTCGGCGACGCCTTCGCGTTCCTGGTGCTGTCGGCCTGCGGGCTCGCGGTGATCTTCGGCATGATGGGCGTGATCAATCTCGCCCATGGCGAGTTCATCATGTGCGGCGCCTATGTGACGGCGGCGACGGTGCATGCCGGCCTGCCATTGCCGCTGGGGATATTGGCGGGAACGATCGTGTCCGCACTGGTCGGCGTGCTGGTGGAGCTCGCCGTGATCCGTCATCTCTACGACCGGCCTCTCGACACCATCGTCGCGACCTGGGGTCTGAGCCTGATCGCGACGCAAGGCACGCTGATCATGGTCGGTTCCACCATGGCGGGCGTCGGCACGCCGTTCGGCAGTTTTCAGGTCGGCGACTACTCCTATTCGATCTATCGCATCGTGCTGTTCTGCGCCGCGCTCGGCGTGCTGGCGGGGCTCTACGCCCTGTTCAACTGGACCCGCTTCGGCGTGCTGGCGCGCGCCACCATTCAGGTACCGCATATGGCGGCGGCGCTCGGCGTCGACACGCGGCTGATCTACAGCCTCACCTTCGCCTGCGGGGCAGGGCTCGCCGGCCTTGCCGGCGGCCTGTACGCGCCGACCATGACGCTGGTGCCGACCATGGGCGCGACCTTCATCATGGAGGCTTTCGTCACCGTGGTGATCGGCGGTGCCGACGTCTTCCTCGGCACGGCGCCGGCGGGCACCGTGCTCGCGGTGGTGAAATCGGTGATGACGTCGTGGCAGGGGCAGTTGTTCGGCCAGATCGGCCTGTTGGTCGCCGTCATCATCGTCGTCCGGGTGCTGCCGAAAGGCATCTCCGGCTTCGTGCTGCGCGAGCGCACGTGACGGAGTGATGGTGTCGTGAGCGGTTTCGTCTCCCTGTTCCGTCGTCTCGAAGGCCCGCAGACGGTCGGCCGCGGCCGGGCCTTCTGGGCTCTGTTTGCCATCGTGCTGTTGCTGGCGCTGGCCTATCCGTTGTTCAGCGACGGTTACACCGTCGGCAACACCGTCTATTTCTTCGTCTGGGTGTTCATCGCGCTCAGCCTGTGCCTGATCTGGGGCTATGGCGGTTCGCTCTCCTTCGGCCAGACGGCGTTTTTCGGGATCGCCGGCTACGGCTACGGCATCCTGACCATCAATTTCGGCTCGGCCTATGGCTTCACACTGATTGCGATGGTCGTCGCCGTCGCAATTGCCGCACTGTTCGCCGTCCTGCTCGGCTATTTCATGTTCTTCGGCCGCATCGCCGGCGTCTTCCTCGGCATCGTCACGCTCGCCGTGACCCTGATGCTGGAACGCTTCATGGCCCAGACCGCGGGACCGGAGTGGCACATCGGCAGTGCGCGGCTGAACGGCTTCAACGGCATGAGCGCGATGCCGCCCTTGACCATCCCGTGGCCGGGCGAGCCGATCGTGCTGTTCGCCGATGTCGGCCTCTACTACCTCGTGCTCGGCCTCCTCGTGTTCGTCTATCTGGCCTTGCGCATCCTGATGAACTCGTCGTTCGGCAACGTCATCGTCGCGATCCGCGAGAATCCGGAGCGGGCGGAGATGCTGGGTTATGACGTGCGCAAGTACCAGCTCATCACCTTCGTGATCGGGGCCGCGCTCGCAGGAATATCCGGCGTGCTCTACACGGTGTGGGGACAGTACATCACGCCCTCGAGCATGGGCATGACGGCGGCGGCGTTGCCCCTGATCTGGGTCGCGGTCGGCGGTCGCAGCGATCTGACATCGACCGTCATCGGCACGCTGGTGGTGCTCGCCGCGTTCCAGGCGCTCACCATCTACGGCAGCCAGTATGCGCTCATCTTCATGGGGGTGCTGCTGGTGCTCACCGTCCTGATCGCCCCGAACGGCCTCGTGCTCGGCCTGATGAACTGGCTCGGCCGCCTCGCCACCCGCTTCACGCAGAGGGCGGGCTGATGTCGCTGCTCGAGCTCCGCAAGCTGAACAAGCATTTTGGCGGCCTGCACGTCACCAACGCCGTGGACCTCATCCTCGAAGCCGGCGAGATCCACTGTCTGATCGGCCCGAACGGCGCCGGCAAGAGCACGCTGTTCCGCCTGATCCTCGGCGAGCATCATCCCGGCAGCGGCGACATCCTCTTTGCAGGCGAGAACATCACGGCGCTGAAATCATTTGCGCGAATTCATCGCGGTCTCTCGGTCAAGTTCCAGGTGCCCGGCGTCTTCAAGGGCCTGTCGGTCCGTCAGAACCTCGAGATCGCCTTGCAGAGCCGGCACCGCGGCGCGGAGCTCGAAGCGGAGATCGGCCGGCTGCTTGCCTTCCTCGGACTGGAGAGCGAGCAGGCCCAGACCGCGGGCAATCTCAGCCACGGCCAGAAGCAATGGCTCGAGATCGGCATGGCGATCAGCCTGAAGCCGCGTCTTCTCCTGCTCGACGAGCCCACCGCCGGCATGTCGCCGGAAGAAACCCGCACGACCGGCGAGATGGTGCAGCGGCTCAATGCCGACGGCATGACGGTGCTGGCGATCGAGCATGACATGGCGTTCGTGCGTCAGGTCGCCCAGCGCGTCACCGTCCTGCATCTCGGTCAGGTCTTTGCGCAAGGCACGATCGACCAGATCGTCGCCGACGAACGCGTGGCGGCGATCTATCTGGGGCAGGCCCATGCTTGATATGCCGCGCAAGGAAGTGATCCTGTCGACGCTGGGCCTGCGCGCCGGGTACGGCGGCAAGCCGGTGCTCCAGGGCCTCGAGATCGAGGTGCGGGAAGGCGAGATCGTCGCCGTGATCGGACGCAACGGCGTCGGCAAGTCGACGCTGATGAAGAGCCTGATCGGGCTCGTGCCGGCGATGAGCGGCTCGATCGTGTATCGCGGCGAGGCGGTGGAATCCCTGCCGGCGCACAAGCGGGCGCGCCTCGGCATGGGCTATGTGCCGCAGGGGCGCGACGTGTTTCCGCGACTGACCGTCGGCGAGAACGTCGCGGTCGGCGCCGCGATCAAGGGCGGCGGCATTCCCGAAGCGGGCCGGCGCAGGATCGTCGAGGCGTTTCCGATCCTCGCCGAGCGCTGGTCCCAGCGCGCCGGCACCATGTCCGGCGGCCAGCAGCAGCAGCTCGCGATCGGGCGGGTGCTGATCGCCGACCCCCATCTCATCCTGCTCGACGAGCCGTCCGAAGGCATCCAGCCCAACATCGTCCAGGACATCGCGCGCAACATGGTCGAGCTCAACCGCAAGACCGGCGTGACCATCATTCTGGTCGAGCAGAATCTCGACATGATCCGCGCCATGGCGCAGCGCTGCTACGTCATGGACAAGGGCCGCATCGTCGCAAGTCTCGACCGCTTGGCGCTCGACGACGAGGCGGAGATGCGCCGGCACCTCGCGGTCTGAAAGCGGCGCCAACAACCAAGGAGAACAGCAATGGCCTGGCAAAACGATTCCATCATGGCACGCAAAGGCGTCGCCAGGGGCGAGCGCGGCACGCAGTACACCATCACCGAGAGCGAGCAGGGCAAGTACCACTATGTCTACGGCCCCTATGTGAGCCCGGTGCTGAGGGTCGATCCCGGCGCCGTCGTCGCCGCCGAGACCCATGACGCCTTCGAGGGCGCGATCAAGCACGAGACCGACAGCCCGTCGAAGATCCTCAACTTTCCGTTCCTTAATCCGCAGAACGGGCCGATCCACGTCAACGGCGCCGAGAAAGGCGACGTGCTCGCCGTCTACATCGAGAGCATCGTGCCGCGCGGGCCGCAGCCGTGCGGCACCACCGTGGTCATGCCGGATTTCGGCGGCCTCGTCAGCACCGGGCAGACCGCGCTGCTCAACCCGGCGCTGCCGGAGCGGGTGAAGAAGCTCGTGATCGACGCGAAGACCGGGACCAAATGGAACGACAAGATCACGCTGCCATATGAGCCGTTCATCGGCACCATCGGCACCTCGCCGGAGATCGAGGCGATCTCCTCGCTGGTCCCGGACTATTACGGCGGCAACATGGATTTGCCCGACATTGGCGTCGGCGCCGTCATCTATCTGCCGGTCAACACCAAGGGCGGGCTGCTCTATCTCGGCGACTGCCACGCCGCGCAGGGCGACGGCGAGCTCTGCGGCGTCGCCATCGAGCATCCGACCGTGACCACGGTGCAGATCGACCTGATCAAGAACTGGACCATCGCCTGGCCGCGGCTCGAGACCAGGGACTTCATCATGACCATCGGTTCCGCCCGGCCGATGGAGGATGCGGCCCGCATCGCCTATCGCGAGCTCTGCCGCTGGATGGCGGCGGATTACGGCTTCGACGAGATCGACGCCTATATGCTCCTGACCCAGGCAGGCCGTGTCCGGCTCGGCAACATGGTCGATCCGAAATATACGCTCGGCGCCTCCATCAAGAAGTCCTTTCTGGTTTGAGGGCCGGTCAGGTCATGTCAGGGATTCACAAGGTTGCCGCCGTCCAGTTCGAGCCGACCATGTTCGAGAAGGAGCGCAACATCGCGCGCCTGCTCGAACTCTGCGAGCAGGCGGCGGCGGCCGGCGCGAAGCTCATCGTCACGCCGGAAATGGGAACCACCGGCTATTGCTGGTTCGACCGCGCCGAGGTTGCGCCCTTTGTCGAGAAGGTGCCGGGACCGACCACCTACCGCTTTGCGGCGCTGGCGCGTCGGCATGATTGCTACATCGTGGTCGGCATGCCCGAGGTCGATGAGGACGGCATCTACTTCAATACGGCCGTGCTGATCGGGCCCGACGGCGTGGTCGGCCGCCACCGCAAGACGCATCCCTATATCTCCGAGCCGAAATGGGCGGCGGCGGGCGACCTGCACAACCAGGTGTTCGAGACGCCGATCGGGCGCATTGCGCTCCTGATCTGCATGGACATCCATTTTGTGGAAACCGCGCGGCTGATGGCGCTCGGCGGCGCCGACGTCATCTGCCACATCTCCAACTGGCTGGCCGAGCGCACGCCGGCGCCCTACTGGATCAGCCGCGCCTTCGAGAACGGCTGCTACGTCATCGAGAGCAATCGATGGGGGCTCGAGCGCACCGTGCAGTTCTCCGGCGGAAGCTGCGTGATCGCGCCGGACGGGCAGGTGACCGCCGTGCTCGACAAGGGTGACGGCGTCCTGTTGTCGGAGATCGATCTCGATGCCGCGCGCGCGCGCCGTGTGCTCGGGGAAGCCGTATTCGCGCAACGTCGGCCGGAACTCTATCCCGAGCTGCTCACCGATACCTTCAGCTGGAATCCACGCGACTTCTTTGGTCTCTATGGCCACGAGTCCTGGCCGACCGGCAAGACGTCGCGGGTCAGCGTCGCGCAATTTGCGCCTGTCGACGACGTCGGCCGGAATCTTGGGGAGATCGAAGCCCTCGCGCGCAAGGCCAGGGCCGAAGGCGCGGAGCTCGTCGTCTTTCCGGAGCTTGCGGTGACGGGGCTCGGCGCCCCCGCGGCATCGGCGCAGCCAATCCCGGGGCCGGCCACCGACAGCCTCAGGAAGCTTGCAAGGGAGCTCGGCCTTTACCTCGTCTGCGGTCTGGCCGAGCGCGCCGACGGTGCGCTCTACAACAGCGCCTGCCTGGTCGCGCCCGACGGAGACATCTCGGTCTATCGCAAGACGCATCTTGCAGCCGACGACAACAGCTGGGCGACGGCCGGGGACGGCTGGACCGTCGTCGACACGCCGATCGGACGTATCGGGATGTTGATCGGCCATGACGCGTCATTTCCCGAAGCGGGCCGGGTGCTGGCTTTGCGTGGCTGCGATCTCATCGCGTGTCCCGCCGCGATCAAGGGACGCTTCAGCTCGTCGCATGCCGGCACCGAGGTGGCGCAGCCAAAGCCGATTCCGACCGGCCCCGATCCGCATCACTGGCATCATTTCCGCGTTCGCGCCGGCGAAAACAATCTGTTCTTCGCCTTCGCCAATGTGGCCGATCGCGAACGCGGCTATCCCGGGCTGAGCGGCGTGTTCGGTCCTGACACGTTCGCGTTTCCACGGCGGGAGGCGATTGCGGCCGACGGCACGGGCCTTGCTGCGGCGCTGGTCGACACCACCAATCTCGACAGCGTCTACCCGACCAATGTGGTGCGGCGAAAGGATCTGGTTTCAATGCGAATGCCGCACAGCTATCGTGGATTGGTCAAGGCCGGGCTGAGCAACACCTGAACCAAGAAAAGGAAACCGACCATGGATCTGGGACTCAAGGGCGCCAAGGTTCTCGTCACGGGAAGCACCAAGGGGATCGGCCGCGCGATCGCCGAGACATTTGCCGCAGAGGGCGCCGACGTTGGCGTGTGCTCGCGCAATCAGGCCGAGGTTGAGAGCACGGTCGCTGCGCTGAAGGCCAAGGGCGTCGCGGCCTATGGTGGTGCGGTCGACGTCTCCAACGGCCCCGCGCTGAAAGCCTGGGTCGGCGACATGGCGGCCAGGCTTGGCGGCATCGACGTCGTCGTCGCCAATGTCAGCGCGCTCGCGATCGGACAGGATGACGAAAGCTGGGAGAAGGAATTTTCGACCGACATGATGGGCACGGTCCGGCTGGTGAACGCCGCCATGCCCTATCTGGAGAAGAGCGCCGCCGGGGCGATCGTCACGATCGCCAGCGTCTCCGGGCGCGAGGTCGATTTCGCGGCCGGTCCCTATGGTACCTTCAAGGCGGCGATCATCCACTACACCCAGGGTCTCGCCAACCAGCTTGCCGGCAAGGGCATCCGCGCCAACACGGTGTCGCCGGGCAATACCTATTTCGAGGGCGGGGTCTGGAACATGATCAAGGACAACAATCCCGAGCTCTACAAGACCGCACTGGCACTCAATCCGACGGGGCGGATGGGCACGCCGCAGGAGATGGCCAACGCCGCCGTGTTTCTCGCCAGCCGCGCGGCCAGCTTCATCACGGGGACGAATCTCGTCGTCGATGGTGCCCTGACGCGCGGCGTGCAGTTCTAGGCGCCGTCCCTCAGAAGCGTCTCAATGTGCCACGCTGCCTTGAGCAGCGTGCGGTCGCGGCCGCGCCCGGCGATCATTTGCAGGCCGAACGGAAGTCCGGCCGCATCGGTGCCGCATGGAATCGAGACCGCCGGCAGCCGGGCGTGGTTGACGAAGGGCGTGAACACCGCATGCGCGCGCGGGCTCGCGGCACGGCCGCCGATGGTGTCGGGTCCAAGCTGGGTCAACGGCCATGCGACGCAGGGGACCGTCGGCGCCAGCAGCAGGTCGATGTCGGTGAAGAGGGCCGCGAAGGCATGGGCGATCGCGGCGCTCGCGACCAGCGCACCGGCAACGTCCGCGCCCGACCAGGACAGCCCCCGCTCGATCTGCCTGGCGATGTCAGGGTCGAAGACAGTCGGATCCTTGCGAAAGGCGTCGCCATGGAGGGCGGCGAGGCCCGCGTGCTGAAGCGGCATGATGGCCTCTTCCGTGGCACCCGCCGGCCAGACCGGATCACGCTGCGCGATGCGTAAGCCGGAGGCGGACAGGCGCGCCACGGCGGAAGCAACTCCGTCGGCGACGACGCCGTCGACCGCGACGTCGAGGCCAAGGCGCGGTGAGAAAGCGATGCGCAGGCCGGCGAAGTCATCTGCCTCTTGTGCGATATCCGCGGAGTCCGGGTCGCGTGGATCGGCGCCGGTCATGGCTTCGAACGCAAGCGTGATGTCGGCGACGGTGGCGGCGATCGGTGCAATGACGGACAGGCCGAAAAACGGCTCGGCGAAACCGGGCCCATAGGGGATCCCGCCATAGGACGGTTTGAAGCCGGCGACGCCGACATGGGCCGGCGGCCTGCGGCTGGAGCCGCCTGCATCGGTGCCTATCGCGAGCGGCACGAGGCCGGCCGCGACAGCCACAGCCGGCCCGCCGGACGAGCCGCCCGGCGTCAGCGCGGGATTGAGGGGATGCCGCGTCGGACCGAACAGCGGCGAGATCGTGACACCCTTGCTGGCGAACTCGGACGTCGCGCCGATGCCGGCGACGACCGCGCCGGCCTCGCGCAGCCGCTCGACCGCAATCGCATCCTGCGGCGCGATGAAATCGGCGAACAAGCGCGAGCCCTGCGTCACGCGCCAGCCACGGGTCCAGATGTTGTCCTTGACGACGATGGGCACGCCGGCAAGCCGCATTGTCTCGCCGGCACGCAGGCGATCATCGACCGCTGCGGCATCGGCAAGCGTGCGCGCGGGGTCGATCGTGACCACTGCGTTCAACGCCTTGGCGGCCTCGATCCGCGCGAGCGCGGCCTTTGCGGTCTCGACGGCGCTCGTCCGTCCGGCCGCGACATCGGCCGTGATCTCGCGGGCGCTATGTGCTGGCTTTGTCATGGCCTCCCCAGATCAGCGCCACTGTGCCGCAGAGAGCGAGGCAGGCCAAGGCGAAGAACGCCGCGCCAAGGCCGGCCACACCGTCCAAGATCGACACCACGGCCGGCGCCGCCAGCAGGCCGGCATAGGACGCGGTCAGCACCGCGCCGGTGGTCTCGCCGATCCGGTCCTGCGGGGCGAGGCGGGCGATCTCGGCGATGAAGACGCCGTTCCAGCCCGATGCCGTCAGGCCGAACAGCGCCGCCACTGCGAACTGCCAGGTGCGGCTGAGCGATCCGCCGTCGAGGCCGAGCAGCGCAGCGCAGAGGGCCATGCCGAGGCCGATGACGATGAGCACGGCGCGGGAGGCGTCGAGGCGCATGGCGACGTAGCCCCAGCCGAGCCGGCCGATCAGACCGCCGGCCTGCGCGCAGGCGAGCGCCATACCGGCCTCGATATGGCTGAGGCCAAGCTCGCGCGTGCCGAGCGTGACGAAGACCGTGTTGAGCGAGACCTGCATGGCGCTGAACGGCATCGAGGCCAGCGCCAGCATTGCGATGCGCCGGTCCGCGGTCACCAGCGCCAGCCGCGCGCGCAGATCGAGTTTTGGCGGCGGGACGACCTTGCCGGCATAGGCCGGCCGCAGCCACTCGAACAGCGCGATCCCGAGAAGGGCGCAGGCCCCGACGACCGCATAGCACCAGGCCGGCCCGAGCGAGATCGCGATCGCGGGCAGGGCCAGCGAGCCGCAGACGGCGCCGATCTGGTTGCCGGTCTGACGCACAGAGAAAACGAAGGCGCGCCGCTCGGCGGTCACGAGTCGCGCCAGCAGCGCCGCGCTCGCGGGCGTCTCGGGCCCCATGGCGAGGCCGAGGCAGAGGCCTGCTGCGAGCAGCGCGGCGGTCGAGCCCAGCGAGGCCAGCGCCATGCCGACGACGATGGCCGCGGCGCACAGGCTTGCGATCCGCAGCGAGCCGAGGCGCGCGATGAAGCCGCCGCCCCAGAACGAGGCGGGGATACCGACGGCGAACACCGCGCATGAGAACATCGAGAGCTGCCAGACCTCGATATGGGCGCGCGGCGCGACCACGCCGGGCGCGAACAAAGCGAGCGCGACGAGGGCCTGAAGCGAGGTCATCGCGCCCAGGGCCGGTAGCAGCGCGGGCGCTGGCCGAGCGGCAGCCTTTCCGTCTATCATGGCGGCGCGCTCACGGGAGGAACATGGTGGCAGGCGGTATTTCCATTCACGCGGTCGATGTGGCGAGCGGACGGCCCGCGCAGGGGCTGCGCGTCGAGATCTGGCGGATCGATCCCGACTCCTCGCGCATTGCCGACGGGCGGCTCGGCGCCAATGGCGTGCTCGATCACCCCATTGCGCAAGGCGCCGGTGTGACGGCCGGCGAGTACGAGGTCCTGTTTCATCTCGGCGAGTTCTTTGCGGACAGCGACGGTTTTCTCACGGTGACGCCGTTCCGCTTCCGCATCAAGAACGTTGACGAGCATTTTCACCTGCCGCTCAAATTTACGCGCTGGGGCTATTCGCTGTTCCGCGGCGCCTGATCAGTTGGTCAGCCGCCGCGACAGTCCCGTGACGCGCTCCATGACCGCGACCAGCGCGACGGTGGCGATGATCAGCACGCCTGATAGCGCCGCGATGGTGACGTCGAGCTTGCCCTCGAGATCCTGCCACATCCGGATCGGCAGCATGTCGGTCGCAGCATCCCGCAGGAACAGCGAGACCGGCACGTTGTCGAACGAGGACATGAAGGCGATGAAGGCCCCCGCAATGATGCCCGGCCGGATCAGCGGCAACACGATCCGGCGGAACGTATAGAGCCGGCTCGCCCCCAGCACCGCCGAGCTCTCCAGCAGGGTCGGCTCGAGCTGGGCCAGCGCTGCGACCGTGTTGCGCACGACATAGGGGACGCAGACCACGGTATGGCCGATCACCAGCGTCAGCGGCGACACAGGCAGGCCGACCAACGAGAACAGCATCAGGGCGGCAAGCCCGAAGGCCAGCGCCGGCAGAACCAGCGGCGACATGAAGAGGGAATCGAGCAGCCGTGCCGACAGCGTCCGCGAGCGCGAGATCGCAAGCGCTGCGGCGACGCCGAGGACGACCGACAGGCCCGTCGCCCACAGCGCGACGATGAGGCTGTTCTTGGCCGCGAAGTGAAGCTGCCAGGCATTCCAGAGTTCGGCGTACCAGCGCAGCGAATAGCCCGGCGGCGGGAAGCGCAGCGAGAAGCCGCTGGTGAAGGAGACGATCAGCACCACCAGCGACGGCGCGATGATGATGATCAGCGCGATCATCGCGATCACGGTCATGACCAGCTCGAAGCTGATCGCCTCCAGGGTGCGCTTGCGACCGCTCATCACGCGCCGCCATAGCCGCGCGACATGCGGCCGAGCGTGGTGAAGACGGACACCACCGCGAGCACGGCGAGCAGGAAGATGATCGAGATCGCCGATGCAAAGGGCCAGTTCTGAAGGGTCGAGGCCTGCTGATAGAGATACATCGGCATGAACAGCATCTGCCCGCCGCCGATCAGCGACTGGGTGATGAAGGCCGTGATCGCGGCGGCATAGGTCAGCGTGCAGCCGGCGATCACGCCCGGCAAGGACAGCGGCAGCACGATCCTGAAGAAGGTGCGCCAGCTTCCGGCGCCGAGCGAGCAGGAGGCATCGTCGAGATTGGGATCGATGCGGCCGAGCGCGGTGATCAGCGGCAGCGTCATCAAGGGCATCTGCACCTGCGCCAGCGCGAGCACCACGCCGAACTGGGTGTAAAGCAGTTTTAGAGGGGTATCGATGATGCCTAGCGATTGCAGCGTCGCGTTGATGATGCCCTGGCGGCCGAGGATGACGATCCAGGCGAACGTGCGGACCACGACGCTGGTCAGGAGCGGCAGCAGCACGATCAGGATGATGATGGTCTGGAGCCGCGGCCCGACCCGCTGATAGAGCCACGCGATGGGAAAGCCGAGCACGAGGCAGACGGCCGTCACCTCGGCACCTAGCAGCAGCGTCGAGCCGAGCACGCCGAGGCTGAAGGGATCGGTGAGGAAGTGCAAGTATTGGCCGAGCCCCCAGTGGAGCGCGGCCGTGTCGTTGTGCAGCGAGAGCCAGAGCAGTTGCAGCAGCGGCGCGACGAAGAAGACCAGGAAGAACAGCGCCAGCGGCACTGCCAATCCCATCCCGTAGGAGGTCACGTCCCGTGATGCCGGTGCTGCACCCATCGTCAGGTCCTCAACGCTCTCAGATCTTGATCTCGCGGTTGAAGCGCTCGATCCAGGCCGAACGCTGCTCGTTGATCTTCTTCCAGTCCTGGAACACGAATTTCTGCTTCAGCTCGGCCGTGTCCTTGGCGAGCACGCGCGCGATCTCGCCGCCCATCGTCACCTTGGAGTTTGTGGGCACGATCAGATAGGGCGGGTTCATCAGCGTGGTCTGCACCTCGGGCGTCAGGGCTGCCTCGATCAGCTTGAAGGCGAGCTCGCGGTTCGGCGAATTCTTGACGATGTGGATCGTGGTCTTGAAGGCGATGGCGCCTTCCTTCGGCGCCACGAACTCGACCGGCACGCCGCGGGCTTTCAGGATCTGGATGGCGTTGAAATTGCCGGGCGAGATGTCGATCTGGCCCTGCTGGAACAGGGTCGCCAGCGCGCCGGGATTGGCGGCGACCGCGGCGAGATTGGGCTTCAGCTCTTCCAGCGCCTTGAAGCCGGGATCGACATTGGCCTCGGAGCCGCCGCGCATCTTGGCGACCTCGACCAGCCAGCCGGTGCCGAGCGTCGAGTTGAGGTTGGTGATGCCGACGCGGCCCTTGAACTCGGCTTTCCAGAGATCCGCCCAGGAGGTCGGCGGCGTCTTGATCGTCTCCGGATTGTAGGTGAGGCCGACGACCTGGAAGAACGGCGCGGGACCCATCGGCTCCTGCGCCTCGGCGATCAGATCCTTGTAATAAGCGCTCTTCTCGACGGGATACGGCTCGACCAGGTCTTGGCCGATCGCGACGAGGGCAGGGCCGGGATCGTGCAGCATGACGTCGATCGGCGGATTGGCTTTTGCGGCATTCACCTTCGCGATCTGGTCGACCGAGAGCATCGGGTCGAGCACCATGGCGGCATCCGCGTTGGCTTTCCGGAACGCCGGCACCAGCACGGCCTTGTGCGCTTCCTCCCAGCTTCCGGTGAAGGTTGCAAACACCAGCGGACGGGCCTGGGCGAAGCTCAGTCCGGGAAACGCCTTCATGGCGCCGAGTGTGAGTGCGGTCGTCATCAGGCTTCGGCGGCTCAGGATCATGTAAAAACTCCCTGTGGACTATGACTGGGTCTAAAGCGTTGCGGGAAAGGCGTTGGCGAGCGATGGCGCGAGCGGCGCAAGGCGCACCGCGGCGCCGCTCTCGAGCGTGCGCGTCTCGCCGATACGCGCCTGTGAGATTTTCACGCCGGAGCCGTCGCCGGTCGTGACCTCGTGGACGACGGTGGCCCCCAACGGCAACGACATGCCGACCACGCCGGCAAAGCCGGTTTCATCGCTGACGAATTGCAGATGCTCGGGGCGGATGCATACGGTGACGCGGCCGCCCTCGGCGAGCGCGCCGCCCGCGGGCCGTGCGATGATCTCCGCGCCGGCATCGAGGCGCACCTTGGCGGCGGTGCGGTCCGCCGACACCACCACGCCGGGCATGCGGTTGCTGGAGCCGACAAAGGTGTTCACGAACAGCGTCTGCGGCCGGTCGTAGACGTCGGACGGCGTTCCGAACTGTTCGAGCTTGCCATGGCTCAGCACCGCGACGCGGTCGGCCATCGACAGCGCCTCTTCCTGGTCGTGGGTCACGATCAGCGTGGTGATGCCCGAGACCCGCTGCAGCCGCTTGACCTCGATCTGCATGTCGAGCCGCAAATTCTTGTCGAGCGCGGCAAACGGCTCGTCGAGCAGCAGGATCGACGGCTTGATCGCGAGCGCGCGGGCGAGCGCGACTCGTTGCTGCTGGCCGCCGGAGAGCTGCCGCGGCAGGCGTTCCGCCATTGATGGCAGTTGGACCAGCTCGAGCAAGCGCTGCGCCTCGCGCTGACGCGCGGCCTTGTCGATGCCGCGCGCGGCGAGCCCGTAGGCAACATTCTCGCTGATCGACAGGTGCGGAAACAGCGCGTAGTTCTGGAACACGATGCCGACGGCGCGGCGGTTCGGCGGCAGTGCGTCGACGATGTCGTCGCCGATGATGATCCGCCCTTGCGTCTGCGCGATGAAGCCGGCGATGATCCGCAGCAGGGTGGTCTTGCCGCAGCCGGAGGGGCCGAGCAGGGCGATGATCTCGCCACCCCTGATGTCGAGATTGATGTTCTCGACCGCGAGCGCACCACTCGGATAGCGGTGGGTGACGGCGTCGACGACGAGCGAACGGCCGCTTTGCGCATCAGCCATGGTGTTGCCTCCCGTTGCCCCAAGGGAGAAAGCAAGTCTCGTGCCCGCGCCGGTCGCTTTTCGAAGCGAGTTTTGGCATTGTGGCCCGATGACATCGGATCCATCGGTTTGCAACCTCACGGCCACAACTCTTGCGCGCGCCATTGCCGGCGGCAAGCTGTCCTCGCGTGACGTCGTCGAGGCGCATCTCGAACGGATCGCGGATTTGAACGAGCAATTGGCGGCGTTCGTCACGGTCGACGCGGAGGGCGCCCGCCGCGCCGCGCAGATCTGCGATGCCGCGCCTGCGCCGATCGGCCCGCTGCACGGCGTGCCCGTCGCGATCAAGGACCTCACCGACACCGCGGGACTTGCGACCACCTACGGATCGGTGCTGTTTCGCGATCACGTGCCGGCCGAGGACGATCTCGTGGTCGCGCGGCTGCGGCGCGCCGGCGCGATCATTCTGGGAAAGACCAACACGCCGGAGTTCGGCTTCGGTGCGGTCTGCACCAACAGATTGTGCGGGCCGACGCGCAATCCCTTCGCTCCCGCGCTGACCTCCGGCGGCTCGTCCGGCGGCTCCGCCGTTGCGGTCGCGGCCGGCATGGTGCCGCTGGCGCATGGCACCGATTTCGGCGGCTCCGTGCGGACGCCCGCCAGCTTCTGCGATGTCGCCTCGATCCGGCCGACGCCCGGCCGCATTCCGTCGCCGCGCCGCCCGCTCGGCTGGGACATGCTGGCCACCCACGGTTTTCTTGCCCGCGGTGTCGATGATCTCGAGCTCGCGCTGTCGGTCTGTGGGGGAGGCGATCCGAACGATCCGCTCTCGATCGGCGTCGTCAATGATGATCGGCCGGTCGCGGGACGGCTCCGGATCGCCGTCACGCCCGATTTCGGCGTTGCACCGGTTGCGCGCGAGGTTCGTGGGCGCTTTGCTTCCGCCTGCGAGGCGCTTGCGCGCATTGCCGATCTTGTGCCGTCGTCGCCCGATTGTAGCGGCGCAATCGAGACCTTCCGTACGCTGCGCGCCGCGCACATCGCCAACGGCTATGGCGAGTTGCTGCGGACGCGTCGCGACGAGCTCACGCCCACCGTGATCTGGAATATCGAGGCCGGTGCAAAACTCTCCGCGGAGGATTATCTGAACGCAGAGCGCCGGCGCACCGCGATCTACCGCAGCTTTCGTCAGCTGTTCACCCGCGCCGACTTCCTGGTTGCACCGGCGGCGTCCGTCTTTCCGTGGCCGACCGCCGTCAGCGATGTCACCGCCATCGATGGCGTGACGTTGGAGACGCCGATCGATTATCTCGCCGTCACCTTCATCGTGTCGCTGGTCGGTTGTCCGGTCCTGACCTTGCCGGCGCGCCGGGGAGTGAATGAGCTGCCCTTCGGCATCCAGATCATCGCGCCGCCGGGATGCGAATCCCGCTTGTTTGCCTTTGGCCGCACCATCGAAAACGAATTGGGTTTTTCGCATCGCCGGCCGCCTGCCTGATCAACTGTCGCGATGCTCGAGCCGGGCGGCGAGCGCCTCGGCGAGACCTGTGGTGGGCTTGGCGGCGGGCCGGCGGAACGTGCCCGCCGTCGCCTTGCGCAGCCGCAGCGCCAGCAGCGCTTCGGCCTGCTTCACGGCGGCGACGACCTGGTCGATGACGGGGACGGGGATCCGGTCGGCCACGCGTTCTGCGAGGCCCGAGAGCGGCGCGCCGGCGAAGATCAGGACGTCGGCCTCGTTCTCGACGATCGCGCGCTGCGCAAGCGCGACGAGCACGTCCTCCTTCTCGGTGCCGACTTCGGAGATCGCCTGGAACGGCGTATCGAGCATGCGGATGCCGGCGCAGCGCTCCCACAGCCCGTGCGCACGTACGCATTCCTCGTACCAGGGCCCCAAGGCTTGCGCGAACGTGACGATGGCGAAGCGGCGCCCGGCCATGCAGGCCGTCAGCATCGCGGCCTCCGCCATGCCGACCACGGGAATGTCGAAGGTTTCCCGCGCGGCGAACAGGCCGGGATCGCCGAAGGCCGCGATGATCGCGGCGTCGACCTCGTGATGCCGCTCGGCCAGCATTTCGAGCGCGATCGCCCCGCCGATCTGCGCCTCGGTCCGCGTCGCGATGTAGGGCACGCCGCGGGACGCGGTGCAGGGGAGCAGCACGGTGCCGGGCGAGGCCGCGCGCTGCCCGACATCCATCATCAGCCGGGTGACCTCGGCGCTGGTATTGGGGTTGAGCAGCAGCAGCTTCATGGTCACGCCGCCGTCCGGTTGGGCTTGGAGGTGGCGAGAACTTCGAGCAGGGCGGTGCCGGTGCGCCGAACATGGGCGCCGAGCAGGCGTCCGGCCGTTTCGCTGTCGCGTGCTTCGAGCGCCGCCAGAATATCGGCATGCTCGTCGACCGAATTGCTCCAGCGCCGGTCGGCGCCGAGCGCGAGGTAGCGCGCACGTTCGGCGCGCGAGATCAGCGTCTCGTGCGCCTCCCGCAGCGGCGTGTTGCGGGCCATGCGGACGATCATGCTGTGGATCTCGCCGTTGATGGCGAAATAGTCGTCGAGCTTGCCGTTGCGGTGGTGACCCTCCATGCGGGTCTGAAGTGTGCGCAGGCGGGCGAGATCGCGTTCGGTCGCACGCTCCGCGGCGAGTTCGGCGGCAAGCCGCTCGATGCCGGCCAGCGCCTCGAACAATTCCGAGATGCTGTCGACCGCGATATCGGCGATGCGCGGGCTGCGGTTGGGGCGCAGCTCGATCAGTCCTTCGGCCGCGAGCACCTTCATCGCCTCACGCAGCGGGGTGCGCGACACGCCGAGCGACTTCGACAGCCTGGTCTCCTGGGTCTGGGATCCCGGCGGCAGCTCGCCGCGAATGATCATCGTCCGCATCCGCGCGGCGGCGCGCTCATGCAGGCCCATCCGCTTGAGTTTGGGCGACTTTCGTCCCTTCGGGGCTTCCGACTTCTGCTGCACGCGCGCCTCACTGCTCACGTTTATCTTAGCCGTTTCCGGCTCTTTGACTTGCCCAAAATACCGACGCATCTAGCTGAAAACAATGGCACAACGCGCAAATTGTATGCAGCATGCAAAAACCGGATTGCGCTGCGGCAAAGGGCGACGGATGATCTTGCGCGACGCGCGGGATCTCGCGCCTTCGAAACGGAGTAAGCGATGCGGACGAGTTTGCGACTGGGCCTCGTATTGGTGGCGGCGATGTTCGGCACGAGCCATCTTGCCTCCGCACAGACCGCGAAGATCAAGCTTGGCTTTGCCAAATGCGCGCATTGCCTGCCGATGTCGCTGATCCCGGGCATGGCCAAGAACGTCGAGGTCGAGGCCACCGGCTTCAACTCGGGCAATGACGTCCTCACCGCCCTGGTCTCGAAGAGCATCGACGTGGCGCAGGTCACCTACCTCCATTACATCACCGCGCTCGACAAAGGTTTCGACGTCGTCGCGGTGTCGGGCCAGATCAACGGCGGCTCGGAATGTCTCTCCTCCGCGAAGCTGAACCTTCCGCCCGAGGACTGGGCCGCGTTCAAGGCGACCGTTGCGAAAGCAAAGAGCGACGGCCAGCCGCTGAAGGTCGCGGCGTCCCGCGGCAATGCGCAGGACATCCACATGCGCGGAGCCTTCCTGAAGCAGGGCGTCGATCCCAACAAGGACGTCCAGTTCATCAACATTCCCAATCCGTCCGACCATCTCGCGGCGTTGCAGCGCGGCGAGGTCGACATGATCTGCTCTGTGGAGCCGTTCGCCTCGCAGATCAGGCTCGCCGGCACCGGCAAGCACTTCGTGCTGCCCTATGACCAGGCTGCTGGAAACCTGACCAATCTGATCGTCACCCGTTCGGACGTGATTGCCGGCCAGCGCGCCGGCGTCCAGAGCGTGGTCACCGCGGTGGTCGAGCTCGACAACAAGCTGATCGCCGACAAGGCGCCGTGGATCGACGTCATCAACAGGCTCACCGGCCTCGACAAGACGGTCGCGACCGAGGCGCTGAAGAATGCCTCGCCGGATCCGGCGATCCATCGTTCGCAAACGCTCGCGATCGCGGCGATGATGCGCGACCTCAAATACATCTCAAAAGACGTCTCCGCGGAAGCGGAGAAGAACATGGACTATTCGTTCCTGGAGCAGGCCACGGGAAAATCCAAGAATGACCTCGGCTATTGACGTCTCGCCGGCCAAGCCGGCGTTTCGGCTGACGCGGGCGTTCCAGGGTTTCGAACGCGTCGTCGTCCCCGCGCTGCTGATCGCGGGCTGGGAAGCCTTCGCCCGCAGCGGCATGCTGCCGCCGGCGCTGCTGCCGGCGCCGAGCGCGGTGCTGCATGCGCTCGGTGACTGGGTGTTCGGCTTCGACGAGACCACGCAGATCTATTCGGGTCACTGGCTGCGCGACGCGCTCGCCAGCGCCTTGCGCGTCTTCGGCGGCTTTGCGCTGGCAAGCCTGCTCGGCATCCTCGCCGGTGTCGCCATCGGCTGGTCGCGCCTGTTCGAGAAGACGCTGGAGCCGACGCTCCAGATGCTGCGTCCGATTCCGCCGGTGTCCTGGATTCCGCTGGCAATCATCTGGTTCGGCATTGCCGACAAGCCGGCGATCTTCCTGGTGTTCCTCGGCGCCTTCTTTCCCGTGCTGATGAACAGCATTCACGGCGTCAAGACCGTGGACCATAATCTGGTGCGCGCCGGCGCGATGATGGGTGCCAACGGCCGGCAAATGCTGACCGACATCGTGCTGCCGGCGGCATTGCCCTCGATCTTTGCGGGCCTGCGCATTGCGGTCGGCTCGGCCTGGATGCTGACGGTCACGGCCGAGATGGTCGCGGTCAAGAGCGGCCTCGGCTACGTGCTGTGGGATTCCTATTACTTCCTGCGCTACGACATCGTGCTGGCTGCGATGATCTCGATCGGGCTGCTCGGCTATCTCTCCGACCTCGGCCTCAAGGCGATCATGGCGCGCACGCTGCGCTGGCAGCAGTCGACCACCGTGCAGGGCAGGGCCGGCTGATGGCAGCGATCGAGCTTCGCAACATCGTCAAGGTGTTTTCCGACAAGCGGCGCGGCCGCGATCTCCTGACGCTGGACCACATCAATCTCGACATCGAGGCCAATGATTTCGTCTGCCTGCTGGGTCCGTCCGGCTGCGGCAAGTCGACCCTGCTCAACATCATCGCCGGCTTCGAGCAGGCGACATCCGGCCGCACGTTGGTCGACGGCAAGCAGGTGGAGTGGCCCGGCTCGGACCGCGGCGTGGTGTTCCAGCAGCCGACCCTGATGCCGTGGCTGACGGCGATCGACAACGTCGCCTTCCATCTCAAGCTCAAGGGCGTCGGCAAGGCGGAGCGGCACCACCGCGCCATGGAGTTCATCGATCTCGTCGGCCTGCGCGGCTTCGAGCACCATCATCCCTCCGAACTGTCCGGCGGCATGAACCAGCGGGTCGGGATCGCCCGCGCACTTCTGATGAATCCGAGTGTCATCCTGATGGACGAGCCGTTCGCGGCGCTGGACGCGCAGACCAAGCTCGAGATGCAGGAGGAACTGGTCGCGATCTGGCAGAAGCGCCGCTGCACCATCGTGTTCGTCACCCACAGCGTCGACGAGGCCCTGGTGCTCGGCAACAAGATCGTGGTGATGACGAAGCGGCCGGGCCGGATCCGCGAGGCCGTCAATTTCGACCTGCCGCGCCCGCGGGATATCACCAGCCCCGAATTCAACGACGCAAAGCGCCGCATCCTGGCTCTGATCCGGGAGGAGTCGACGCGCCTGGCGCAGGCGTCGTAGAATATGGCCATGCGCAAGCGTCTCGGCATGATCACGCCGTCCTCCAACTCGGTGCTCGAGCCGGTCACCAGCGCCATGCTGGCTGGTGTCGACGGCGTCACCGCGCATTTCTCGCGCTTCCGCGTCACCGAGATCGCGCTCGACGCTGCGGCGCTCAATCAATTCGACGCATCCGTGATGCTGCCGGCGGCGGATCTGATGGCCGATGCCAAGGTCGACGCCATCGCCTGGAACGGCACATCCGCGAGCTGGCTCGGCGTCGATCGCGACAGGAGCCTTTGCGCGGCCATCACGGAGCGCACCGGCGCGCCCGCGACGACGTCCACGCTCGCCTGCATCGATGCCGCCCGCGCGCTCGGCGCCAAGCGGGTCGGCCTGGTCTCGCCCTATACGGATGACGTGCAGCGGCGGATCGGGGATGTCTGGGCCGAGGAGGGCATCGCCCTGCATGCCGAGCGGCATCTCGGCTTGCGCGACAATTTCTCCTTCGGCGAGGTTGCGCCGGCGATCATCGCCGGCATGATCCGCGCGGTGGCGGCGGAAGGATCCGATGCGATCGTCATCCTCTGCACCAATCTCGACGGGGCCGCGCTGGCGGCATCGCTGGAGCGAGAACTGAATATCGCCGTGCTCGATTCGGTGGCGGTCACGCTGTGGCGAACCCTCAGCCTCGCTGGCGGAGACATCGCGGCTCTTGCGGAATGGGGCCGGATATTCCAGACAATGCCAGTCATCAAGTGACGGAGACTCCTGTGACGCAGCTCGATCTCGCCATTCGCGGCGGCACCATCGTGACGGCCAGTGACGAGTTTCGCGCCGATATCGGCATTCGCGACGGCCGCATCGTCAGCATCGCGGACAGCATCGAAGGCGCGGCGCGCGAGATCGACGCGACGGGTCTGCTGGCGCTGCCCGGCGGCATCGACAGCCATGTTCACATCTCGCAAGCCTCCGGCCCCGACGTGGTCATGGCCGACGATTTCGCCTCGGCGACCCGCTCTGCTGCCGCCGGCGGCAACACCATGGTGCTGCCCTTTGCGCTCCAGGAGAAGGGCACCTCGCTGCGGACCTGCGTCGAGAACTATCGCAAGCTCGCCGAGGGCGAGTGCTACATCGACACCGCCTTCCACCTCATCATCTCCGACCCGACCGCCGTCGTGCTCGGGCAGGAGCTGCCGGCGCTGGTCAAGGACGGCTACACCTCGTTCAAGGTGTTCATGACCTATGACGACCTCGTGCTCAGCGACAAGCAATTGCTCGAAGTGTTCGAGGTGGCGCGCCGCGAGGAGGCGCTGGTCATGGTCCATTGCGAAGGCTACGACGCCATCCGCTATCTCACCGCGAAGCTCGAGCGGGAGGGGCACATCGCGCCGTACTACCACGGCGTGTCGCGGCCGCAGGCCGTCGAGCGCGAGGCGACGCACCGCGCCATCAGCCATGCCGAGATCGTCGGCGTTCCCATCATGATCGTGCACGTCTCCGGCCGCGAGGCGATGGAGCAGGTGCGTTGGGCCCAGCAGCGCGGATTGCCGGTGCATGCGGAGACCTGTCCGCAATACATCACGCTGACGGCCGACGACATGAAGGGCCTCAACATGGATATCAGCGGCGCCAAATATGTCTGCTCGCCGCCGCCGCGCGATGCCGAAAGCCAGCAGGCGATCTGGGAAGGCATCACCACCGGCGTATTCCAGACCTTTTCATCGGACCACTGCCCGTTCCGCTATGACGATCCCAAGGGCAAGCTGACGCCGAATTCCCGCACCTCGTTCCGCTGGGTGCCAAACGGCATCCCCGGTGTCGAGACGCGCCTGCCGATCCTGTTCTCCGAGGGCGTGTCGAAGGGAAGGATCTCGCTCCAGAAATTCGTCGAGCTGACCTCGACCAACCATGCGCGGATCTATGGGCTTTATCCGCGCAAGGGCTCGATCGGCATCGGCTTCGACGCCGATATCGTGTTGTGGGACCCCAAGTTGAAGAAGCCGATCCAGCAGGCCGATCTGCATCACGGCGCCGACTATACGCCGTGGGAAGGGTTCGATGTCACCGGCTGGCCCGTCACCACCATCGCGCGGGGCCGGGTGGTGTACGAGCAGGGCAAGATCGTCGGCGACAAGGGTGCGGGCGAAGTGCTGAGCCGCGGCAAATCGAGCCTGGTGTGATCGTCACATTGGCTCGATGTGATCCTCACATCGGCTCGATGCCGATCTTCTTGATGATCCCAGCCCATTTCGTGGTCTCGGCGGTCATGAAATCCGTCAGGCCCTTAGGGTCCATCACCAGCGGCTCGGCGCCCTGTTCGACGAAGAGGGTCCGCACCTTCGGATCGTTCACGGCCTCCACCATCGCCGCATAGAGCTTGTCGATCACGGCCTTGCCGGTGCTCGCAGGCGCGAGCAAAGCGAGCCACGCGGCGCTCTCGTAATCCTTCAGGCCGGCCTCGGCCGCGGTCGGCACATCAGGCAGCGCGGTCATGCGCTTGTCGCTGGCGACCGCGAGCGGACGCGCATCGCCGCTTTTGATCAGGCCGAGGACGTTGGGCAGGAGCTGGAAGCCGAGCGGGACCTGGCCCGCGATGAAGTCCGGCGTGTAAGCGGCGATATTGCGGTAGGGAACGTGCGTGATCTCGGTGCCCGTGAGCTGCTCGAAATAGGCGGCCGCCAGATGCTGCGACGAGCCCACTCCGACCGTCCCGTAGTTCAGCTCCCGAGGATGCGCCTTGGCGTAGTCGATCAACTCGTGCAGCGATTTCGGCGGCAGCCTCGAATTGATCACGACGACGTTCGGTAGCGTCGCGAACAGGCCGATCGGGGCGAGATCCTTCAGCGGATCGTAGGGGAGCTCCTTGTAGAGCGACTTGTTCGCGGCCAGCGGGCCGGAGGTGCTCATCAGCAGCGTGTAGCCGTCCGCTGCGGCATGCGCGGCGGCCGCGGTGCCGATATTGCCGCCGGCGCCGGGGCGATTGTCGACCACGAAGGCCTGTCCAAGTGATGTGGACATGCGGTTGAGCAGGATGCGGGTGATGACGTCGCTGGCGCTGCCGCCGGCAAAGGGCACGAGCACCTGGACCGGGCGGGCGGGATAGTCCTGCGCTTGTGCAGGCAGCAGCCCGGTGGCGGCGAGAGCCGCGCCTGCGCCGAGCGACAGCAAAGACCTGCGGTCAGGGCGAAACCCCTCAGCGTGCCGCGCCGTGCTGTCCGTGATCTTGCTGCGACCGAACCTTGCCATCTCGGACTGAATCTCCCGACTGTGTCTTGTCTGCGAGCCCTGAGATCGTCCGGGACGAGAGTCGTCCGGAATGAGCGCCAGGTCGCGATTTTCTGCGCCTGGACCGTAGTTATCTCGTGAATGCGACCGTCATGCCGGCTGGTCTCAAAACTTACCAACCCGTCTCATTTTGCAGTGGGCGCGACATCTTGTCCGAGTGAGAGGGCAGCGAGCAGAAGCCTAATCCAGTCCGGTCTTGCCCTCTGCCCAATAGGCCTTGGTCTTGACCCGCGATGCTACGACGCCGGCGGCTTTCAAAGCGCGGCTGACGCGCTGGATCGATGCTGCCTTGCCGGTCAGAACGAACTGCGCTCCGTTAGCGGCAAGACGCAGCATCTCGGTTTCGACGGCGGCGAGATGGGCATCGCCGGCGCTACGTGCGATCAATCTCGCCTGGCCGAGTTTGATAGCCTCCAGCACCGGCCGCGACTCCGCGACATCCGTGGTTTCGAACATGTGGAGCGCACCGCCGGCTTGCCGGCGGTCGCGCAATGCCGCCGCAAGGCCAAACGAGGTCTCATCGCCGAACAGGACGACGGGCGCCTCAAGGCCGGCAAGATCAAGCGAACGGCGCGGGCCGAAGAACTGACAGCTATCGCCTTTGCGCAAATCGCTCGCCCATCGGCTGCCGGGGCCATCGCCATGTGCGAAGGCGAGCAGTCGTGTCCTGCCTTTGTCAGCATCCCACGACATCGGCGTGTAGGTGCGCGCGCTCAGGCCTTGGCCCATCGAGATCTGGATCTTCTGGCCGGCCGTCCAGGCGACATTCCTGAGTGCTGCGCCTTCCAGCTCAACGAGCCGAAAGGGCGGCGAGAGGGTCTCGACCGCGGTAATGCGCGCGGGGCGCATCAGCCATCGGAGTAACATCCGCGTGACGCGGCCCTGCGCGGCAGGTGACGGCTCGGGATTTTGCGGCCGATGGTCGTGCTCGTTCAAAGCTCTTGCTCCTGTTGCTAACGCTTCAGCGCCGTAGCAATCACCTGGTCCGAACCGTGAGCTCGTTGCCGCGCCCGGGATTGAACGGCAGCGGCAACGAGAGATAACCGTTCTGCGGATCGCGGACGTAGTCGAGATAGCCCGCGCCTTCGGCGAAGGCATTCTCGCCGACGATCATCGCGCCGGGCTTCAGTTGCGGCTCGATCAGCTTGAGAATGGGGAGATAGAGCGTGAAGGCGCCATCGAGCATCACCATGTCGATCCCGCCGCCGATATCGGATTTGAGCGTTTGCCGTGCGTCGCCGAGCCGCAACTCGACCAGATCGTCAAGTCCCGCGGCGGCGACGTTCGCGCGCGCCCGTTCGATCTTGCCGGGCTCAAGGTCGGTCCCGATCAGGCGGCCGCCGCCTATGTCGCGCAGGGCCGCTGCCATGTAGATGGCCGAAATCCCCATCGAAGACCCGAACTCGACGATGCGCGTGGCCTTGGAGCTACGAGCGCACATGTAGAGAAACCGTCCGAAATCCGGCGAGACGCTCAGGAAATTGCTGGCGAGCCCACGATAGACGCCGGTCAGATCCCTGGTCTCGGCTTCGATGAACTGCCTGATCGTCCGCTCCTGATCGGCCGCTTCGCTCGTATGGGCCTGCATCAGCGGTGCATCGGCGGCTTCCGCTTCCCGATGAAGTCGACGAAGAACGTCTGCGATGCGGCCGCTGCTGAGAGAATCCATGTTTTCCGGCTCCTGAACATGCGCCTGCCGGCGCGCTTCGGAGCCCTGGATACGGAGTCGTCGCGCCGACCGCATTCCGCGAACGGGACAATCCGTTGCGATTTCCGGTCAATATGCGCCGATACGGCGTTCCGCCAGATACCGCGCCGGCGGCTTGCCCAGCGCCTTGCGGAACATCGTGACGAAGGCGCTCGCGCCCTCATAGCCGAGATCGAGTGCCACAGTCTGGACCGACGCGCCCTGGTCGAGACGCTGAAGCGCGATGAGGATGTGGAGCTGCTGGCGCCAGCGGCCAAAACTCATGCCGGTCTCGCGTTGCAGGATGCGGGTGAGGGTTCTGGGGGCAACGGCGATGCGCTGGCCCCAATCGTCGATCGTCGCGCGGTCGGAGGGATTGGCCATGATCGCGGTGGCGATCCTGCGCAGCCTTGCGTCAGCCGGCATCGGGAAGCGCAGCTCCTCGACGGGCGCCAGCGACAGCTGGTCGAGCAACACTGTGGCGATCCGGCCGTCGGCGCCGTCGACGTCGTAGAGCACCGGCATGTGAGTGGCATGCACCAGCAACCGTTCCAGCAAGGGGGAGATCGACAGCGAGCAACATTGCCGGGGCCGCGCCGCCGTCGCATCAGGTTCGACGAACAGGCAGTAGATCTCGACATTCCCGGCGACGGTCACGCTGTGAGCAACATGGCCGGGGATCCACAGCGCACAGCGCGGTGGTACAATCCAGACGCCCTGGTCGGTTTCAAATCTGACGATGCCGCGCAAAGTCAGGACGAGTTCGTCCTTCCGATGCGCATGCATGGCCAGCTCCATGCCCTTCGTGACCATGTGGCCGCCGAAGGCGGCGACAGGGCGCGGCACGTTCTCGGGATCGAAATCCCCGGTATCGTCAGGACGAAGATCGTCTTCGGTGAGCCGGAAGAAAGGCATGGTGGCGGATGACTGTCCGGGTGCGGTTGGCTGGTTCAGGCAATATCGGGCTCGCGATTGCCGCTTGCAACGCAGGGCGCCCAAGTCTCGATCGGTTCTAACTAGGACGTCGTTCGCCTCCGCGGCTTTCGGCGTTCCCTGCGAGAGGACGAGCTTGTGCCGCCGGAGCCGGGCTCCACGAACTCCTTTGCCACGGCGGCGGCCTGCGCGAGGTCGTGGCTGATGACGTCGAGCACGGCCTTCGCCGCGACCGACACCGTTCGCCGCGGGTGATGGACCCAGGCAATCGAGCGCACGATCCTTTGTTCGTCGAAGCGATGGGCCCGGATGGCCCCGCTCGCGAGCGATTGCCGGAGAGCGATGGTCGGCAGCACGGTTGCGAAATCGGTGGTCGCGATCACGTCACACAGCGCGGGGAGGGTGTCGAGCTCGAGCCGCGGCCGCAGGTCGATGCCGACGGCGGCGGCGTGCTCGTCGAGGATCAGCCGCAGGCCGTGGCGCTTGGAGGGCAGCACGAGGTCGAAATTCGCGATGTGGTCGAAACGCAGCTTTGCAGGCGGCCTGAGCGGGCTGTCCTTCCGGCAGGCGAACACCATCTCCTCGTCCATGACGTGATGCGCGGCCAGTGGCGTCTTCCGGCGCGGCACGTTGATCAGCGCGAAATCGAGCTGGCCGGTGTTGACCCAGTCGACCAGCGTCTCGGTGTAGCCCTCGCAGGCGGACAGCGTGATCTCGGGATAGCGGCTGGCGACGGTCGCCGACGAGCTTGCCATGGTGCTCTGCGCGACGGATGTGATGAGGCCGACAGAGACCCGGCCGGAAATGCGGCCGCCGAGCTGCGCCATCTCCTGCCGCGCATACTCCGCGTCGCGCACGATCGGCGCCGTCAGCCGCACCAGCGCCTCGCCGGCGCTGGTCAGCGTCATGCCCTGGACGCTGCGGTCGAACAGTTTTTGGCCGAGCTCGGCCTCGAGCTTGGCGATCTGCATGCTCAGCGCCGGCTGCACGATGTTGAGCTGGCGGGCGGCCCGCGTGACGTTCTTTTCCTCGGCCAGGCACAGGAAATATTGCATCTGCCTGAGTTCCACGGACCTGTCCTTCGTTCGGATCTTGCTCGCAGGTCATCATTCCAGATGATCGATCATATAATCAATCATTATTTGTGTTGATGGGTGTCGGTGCCTAGTCTTTGCGGCGGACTAACGTGGCCCCGCGGGTCGCGGGACCCAGGGAGCGAAACCAGAAACATGCAAGGCGCACCACCCAAGCGGCTGATCATCGGCATCTCCGGCGCCTCGGGCGTCACCTATGGCGTGCGCCTGCTGCAACTGCTGCGCAATGCCGGCGTCGAGACCCATCTGGTGATGTCGAAGACGGCCGAGCAGACTTTTGCCTACGAGACCGACCTGAAGATCGCGGAGGTGAGGGAGCTCGCCAATGTTAGCCATCCGATCGACGACATGGCGGCTGCGATCTCGAGCGGGTCGTTCCGCACCGCCGGCATGATCGTGGCGCCGTGCTCGATGCGCTCGATGTCCGAGATCGCCTCGGGCGTGACCACGACACTTTTGACCCGCGCCGCCGACGTCGTGCTCAAGGAACGCCGGCGCCTGGTGCTGATGGTGCGCGAAACCCCGCTGCACACCGGGCATCTCAGGACCATGACCGCACTGTCCGAGATGGGCGCGATCATCGCGCCGCCGGTGCCGGCCTTCTATGCCAAGCCCGATAACCTCGACGACATGGTCGACCACACCGTCGGCCGCGTGCTCGACCTGTTCGACATCGATATCGGCATCGTGCGCCGTTGGGGCGAGGACGAGGCGCTCAAGCGCCGCTCGCCGTCGCTGCGCAAGATCGCGCCCTGACCACACCAAGGAAAGACCCGTCATATGCGAATGGAAAATGTTGCGAGGAAAGGCTCGAACGCGCCCGCCGATCTGCGCGCCTGGCTCGCTGAGCTCGCCGACCGCGGCAAGCTCGCGATTGCCCACGAGGGCGTAGCGCTGACCGATGAGCTCGCCGCAATTGCCAAGCGGCTGGAGCGCGACAGCGCGGTGCTGTTTCCGCGTCCCGACGGGCACGAGATCCCCGTCGTCGCAAACCTGTTTGCCGGCCGCGACTGGGTCGCCGACTCCATCGGCGTGAGCGAGGATCAGTTGCTGCCTCGGTTTCTTGCTGCCGCAAATGCGCCGTTGCCGACCCACGAGGTGGCGAGCGGGCCGGTGCAGGATGTCGTCCACGAGGACGTCGATCTGCTCCACCAGCTTCCTGTGCCAAAGCACAATGAGCGCGACAGCGGGCCCTACATCACTGCCGGACTGCTGATCGCCCGCAACCCGAAGACCGGCGTGCAGAACGTCTCGATCCATCGCTGCCAGATCAGCAGCAAGAACCGCATCGGCGTCCTGCTGCTGCCGCGGCATACGTTCTCCTACTATCGCTTCGCGGAGGAGATGGGCCAGGCATTGGAGATCGCGATCGTCATCGGCGCGCATCCGGCCCTGCTGCTGGCCTCGCAGGCGATTGCCGCGCTCGACGAGGACGAGATGGCGATCGCCGGCGCGCTGCTCGGCGCTCCCGTGGACGTCGTCAAATGCCGGACCAATTCGGTCCGCGTGCCCGCTTACGCTGAAATCGTCATCGAAGGACGGATTTTGCAAGGCGTGCGCGAGCCCGAGGGTCCGTTCGGTGAATTTCCCCAGTATTACGGTCCGCGCGCCAACCGTGAGGTGATCGAGGTCGATGCGATCACGCATCGCAGGCAGCCGATCTTCCACACCATCGTCGGTGGCGGCTTCGAGCATCTGATCCTCGGCGGCGTGCCGCGCGAGGCGACGCTGCTCCAGCATCTGCGCCGCAGCTTCCCCAACGTGCTCGACGTTCGCCTGACGCGCGGCGGCACCTGCCGCTACCATCTCGCGATCAAGATGGACAAGACCAATGATGGCGAGCCGAAGAACGCCATGATGTGCGCCTTCGGCGCCCATTACGACATCAAGCAGGTGGTCGTGGTGGACAAGGACGTCGACATCTCCTCGTCCGAGGAGATCGAATGGGCGGTGGCGACGCGCTTCCAGGCCGACAGGGATCTCATGGTCGTATCCGGCGCGCTCGGCTCGAAACTCGATCCGACCGCCGACAACGGCATCAGCGCCAAGATGGGGCTCGATGCGACGGCCCCGGTCAGTGCGCCCGAGCTCGCCTTCAAGCGCATCCGCGTCAAGGGCGAGGACGAGGTCGATCTCGCCACGGCGTTGCAGGCCGATCCGAGCGCTGCGGTCGCGCGGCTTCTCGCGGAGACGCGCGCATGAGCGGATTACCGCCCGGAAGCAACTTGCGTCCCTTTGCGCCGTTGGAATATGTAGCGGGTGCTGCTTATAGTGCCGCGCCAACAAGGCAATCATTTTGCGGCGCAATGCCGGGAGGGAGGAACTGATGTCGACGGCCCTGCGCATCGCTCATGGTGCTTTCGGCAGGGTCGCTCTGCTCGACATGGATCGTTCGCTGGTTCGCCACGCTCATCATCACTGCCATGTCCTGCTCAAGGTC
Organism: Bradyrhizobium sp. P5_C12; assembly: GCF_054049735.1. Lineage (NCBI taxonomy): Bacteria > Pseudomonadati > Pseudomonadota > Alphaproteobacteria > Hyphomicrobiales > Nitrobacteraceae > Bradyrhizobium > Bradyrhizobium sp. P5_C12. Next base: position 192,357 of record NZ_JBFULU010000002.1, on the reverse strand, counting down.
GAGGGCGCCGACACGCAGTTTTTGGTCGGCGACCAGGTCACGCCGCTGACGGACACCGCCGCCGTGCTCGTCGACGGCTGGAAGCCGCACGCCTATGTGCATGATGCCGACCGTCCGCGCACGCTCATCATGGCGCTCTATATCGAGCCGGAATGGCTGAAGGAGTTCCGGCCCGGCTGGGCTGCGAGCGGAGCGCCCGGCTTTTTCGAGCGTCCGTCGGGCGAGGTGTCGCCGCGCATCCGTCAGCTCACCCTGCACCTCGCCGCCGAGATGATGGCGAATCCCGACGCGGTGCGGACCCATGAGCAGACGCTGTCCGACCTCATGATCGCGGTGATCGAGCGCTTCACGCCCTGGCGCAGCTTTCCGACCTCGATCCGCGGCATGAGCGCGGTGAGCTGCGACTGGCGGATCCGGCGCGCAATGGACGCGATGCGGGTGCAGGATTCCTATGCCGGCGTCGATCAGTTCGCGAAGGGCGCCGGCCTGTCGCGCGCGCAGTTCTTCCGTCTGTTCGAGACCTCGCTCGGCGTCTCGCCAAAACTCTATCTCAACGTCGTGCGCATGGAGCGTGCGCTGGACGCGGTGATGCGCGAGGACACGCCGCTCGGCGAGCTCAGCGAGCGCTTCGGCTTTCCGGAGCCGGCGCATTTCACGCGCTTCTTCCGTGATCATGCCGGCGTCAGCCCGCGCGAGTTTCGCAACGTCTCGCGTCTCGCGGGCTGATATTGCGCCGCACGGGCGCTCAAATGAGACGATTTGGTAAGTCGTGAGAGCGGGCGGTATGGCCCGCGCACCTCCTGTCCTGACAACTGTCACCGTCGCGTCAAAGAACGCGTCGGGAGGTATGCCGGGACATGGTGCAGGCTGCGGTCAAGTCCGCAAATTCAGGCGATCAGCAAGGGAGCGGCGACAGGCGGTGGGTCGGGCGTTCGATCGAGCGCGTCGAGGACGCCGCGCTGCTCAGCGGCCGCGGCCGCTTCATCGACGATCTCGGCGTCCAGCCCGGCACGCTGCATGCGACCATCCTGCGCTCGCCACATGCGCACGCCGATATTCTGTCCATTGATGTTGAAGCCGCCAGGCGCTTGCCGGGCATCGCGGCGGTCCTGACCGGCGAGCAGGTCAAGGCCGTCACCACGAGCCTCGTCGTCGGCGTCAAGGCGCCGGTCGAGTGCTGGCCCATTGCGATCGACCGCGTGCGCTATGTCGGCGAGCCCGTCGCCGTGGTCGTGGCAACCGACCGTGCCCGCGCCGAGGACGCGGCCGAGCTGATCAATGTCGACTATCGCCCACGGGCCGCTGTCGTCGATCCGCTCGGGACGCTCGCGCCGGATGCGCCTGTCCTGCACGACGGTTTTCCCGGCAATCTGGCCAGCGAGCGCAAATTCCGTTACGGCGATCCCGAGCGGGCCTTTGCGGATGCGCCGCATCGCTTCTCCATCGACATCCGCTACCCGCGCAATTCCTGCACGCCGATCGAGACCTACGGCGTCGTCGCCTCGCATGATGCCGCCGAGGATGCCTTCGAGGTTCTGGCGAATTTCCAGGGGCCATTCAGCATCCACACAGTGATCGCGCGCGCGCTGAAAGTGCCGGGCAACCGGCTGCGGTTGCGCACGCCGCCGGATTCCGGCGGCAGCTTTGGCGTCAAGCAGGGCGTGTTCCCCTACATCGTGCTGATCGCGGCTGCGGCCCGCGTTACGGGACGGCCGGTCAAGTGGATCGAGGACCGGCTCGAGCATCTCACCGCATCGGTGTCGGCAACCAACCGCGCGACGACCTTGGCGGCGGCGGTCGCGGCCGACGGAAAAATCCTCGCGCTCGACTGGGACCAGGTCGAGGATTGCGGCGCGCATCTGCGCGCGCCCGAGCCGGCGACGCTCTACCGCATGCACGGCAACATGACGGGCGCCTATGACATCCGGCACGTCAGGATCCGCAACCGCGTCGTCGTCACCAACAAGACGCCGACCGGCCTGAACCGCGGCTTTGGCGGACCGCAGGTCTATTTCGCGCTGGAGCGGCTGGTGCAGCGCATCGCGATCGGCCTCGGTCTCGACCCGCTCGATGTCATCAGGCGCAACCTGATCGATGCCGGCGCCTTTCCCTATCGCACGGCGACCGGCGCGCTGCTCGATTCCGGCAACTACCAGGAAGCGATCGCGCGTGCGGTCGAGCAGGGCAGGCTCGCCGAGCTCAAGGCGCGGCGCGATGAGGCACGCGCACAGGGGCGTCTCTACGGCATCGGCTTCACCACGGTGGTCGAGCCCAGCGTCTCCAACATGGGCTACATCACGACCGTGCTGACGGCGGCCGAGCGCCGCAAGGCCGGGCCGAAGAACGGCGCGCAGGCGACCGCGACCGTCGGCCTCGATCCGGTCGGCAGCGTCACCGTTCACGTCGCCTCGGTGCCGCAGGGGCAGGGCCATCGCACCGTGCTGTCGCAGGTCGTTGCCGACGTGTTTGGCCTGGAGCCCAAGGACATCCGCGTCAATACCGAGATCGATACGGCGAAGGACGCGTGGTCGATCGCATCAGGCAATTATGCCAGCCGCTTCGCAGCAGCGGTGGCCGGCACGGCAAAGCTCGCAGCCGAGCGCGTTGCCGGCCGTCTCGCCCGCATCGCCGCCAGCCAGTTGAACGTCGAGGCCGCCGACATCGTGTTCACGCGCGGCTTCGTCGCCTCAAAGCACAATCCGGAGAACCGGATGGCGTTCTCGCGCGTCGCAGCCCTCAGCCATTGGTCGCCCGGCTCGTTGCCCGACGATGCCGGGCAGACCATTCGCGAGACCATGTTCTGGACGCCGCCGGAGCTGACGCCGCCCGATGACGAGGACCGCATCAACTCCTCGCTCTGCCACGGCTTCATCTTCGACTTCTGCGGCGTCGAGATCGACCGCACCACGCTGGAGACGCGGATCGACCGCTACGTCACCATGCATGATTGCGGCACGATCCTGCATCCCGGCATGGTGAACGGCCAGATTCGCGGCGGCTTTGCCCAGGCGCTCGGTGCCGCGCTCTACGAGGAGTACGCCTACGCCGGAGACGGCAGCTTCCTCACGGGAACGTTCGCCGACTATCTGCTGCCGACCACCACCGAGGTGCCGGAGCCGCAGATCATCCACATGGAAACGCCGTCGCCGTTTACGCCACTGGGTGCAAAAGGCGTCGGCGAGGGCAATTGCATGTCGACGCCGGTGTGCCTCGCCAACGCGGTCGCGGATGCGCTCGGCGTTGCCGACGTTACGTTGCCCCTGGTCCCGGCACGGCTTGCGGAATTGGTGCGCGGCGCCGAGCCGCCGCCTCCTGCTGGCGGTGCGAGCGTAGCACCTGCCCGGGAAGGCGACCGGCGGTTGCGCGGCGAGGGGCAGGCCTCGGTGAAGGGCGCGCCCGAGCAGGTCTGGGCGATGCTGCTCGATCCAGCGACCCTTCAGTCCGTCATTCCCGGCTGCCAGCGCGTCGACAAGGTGTCCGAGACTCATTTCCGCGCCGACGTGACGCTCGGCATCGGCCCCGTCAGCGGCCGCTATCGCGCCGATGTCGAGCTGTTCGATCTCGATCCGCCGCGCGCGGTCACCTTGCGCGGAGGGGCCACCGGCGCACTCGGCTTCGGCAGCGCCGAGGGACGCATTACGCTCGCGCCCGACGGCAGCGGTGGCACAAAGCTGACCTACAGCTACGACGCCGCCATCGGCGGCAAGGTCGCCAGCATCGGCGGCCGCCTGCTCGACGGCGCGACGCGGGTGATCATCGGCCAGTTCTTTACGGCGCTGGCCCGCAAGGCCGGCGGTGGGGGCGCGTCGGGCGGCGGTTTCTCGCTGTTCGCGCTGTTGGCAAAGCTCGCTGGCATGTTCGGAGGGCGCCGATGAAGCCCGCCGCATTCGACTATCTCCGCGCCGAAACTGTCGGCGACGTCCTCGAGGGGCTCGCGCAGGAGGGCGGCGATGCACGTGTGCTCGCCGGCGGCCAGTCGCTGATGGCGATGCTCAACATGCGCCTCGCCAAGCCGAAGCTCCTGATCGACATCATGCGGATCAAGGAGCTTCGCAAGATCGAGCAGCAGAACGACGCTGTGGTGGTCGGCGCCGGCGTGCGCCAGGCTGATTTGCTGGCCTGGCCCGATCTGGCCGAAGCGCTGCCGCTGGTGGCGCTGGCGCTGCCCTGGGTCGGGCACATGCAGACCCGCAGCCGCGGCACCATCTGCGGCTCGCTCGCGCATGCCGATCCCAGCGCCGAGATGCCGCTCGCGCTGGTCGCGCTCGGCGGCGAGGTGCATCTGCGCAGCGCCAAGCGGCGGCGGCGCGTCGCGGCCAAGGACTTCTTCGCCGGCATGATGCTGACCGCGCGCGCCGACGATGAGCTGATCGAGGGCATCTCGCTGCCGGTCATCAAGGGATCGCGCTTCGCCTTCCGTGAGGTCGCGCGCCGCCATGGCGACTTCGCCATCGTCGCCTGCGCGGCGATGAAAACGCCATCGGGCATACGCCTCGCCATCGGCGGCGTCGCCGACGTCCCGACCGCGCGCGACTGGCCGCGGCTCGACGGCAGTGGGCTCGACGATGCTCTCAACGCCTTTGCCTACGAGCTCGGTGCGCGCGACGACGTCCACGCCACCGCACGCTACCGTCGCGATCTCGTGCGCATGATCGGCCGTGACCTGATCGGCGAGGTGCTACAATGACCCGTCTCAAGGCCGACAGCCGCCATCCCGTCCGCTTCACGCTCAACGGCAAGGCCGTCGAAGCCGAAGCCGAGCCGCGCATGCTGCTGTCCGATTTCCTGCGCCATCAATTGGGCGCGACCGGCACCCATGTCGGCTGCGAGCACGGCGTGTGCGGCGCCTGCACCGTGGTCGTCGACGGCATGCTGACCCGGTCCTGCCTCACGCTCGCTGCGCAGGCCGATGGCTGCGAGATCAGGACGGTGGAAGGGCTCGCGCCGTCCGCCGACCGGCTCGGCGTGCTGCAGCGCGCCTTCCGACGCAATCATGCGCTCCAGTGCGGCTTCTGCACCGCCGGCATTTTGATGTCGCTCGATCACTACCTCAGCCGCAACCCGGCGCCGACCGAAGCGGAGATCCGCGATCTCCTCAGCGGGCATCTGTGCCGCTGCACCGGCTACACCCCGATCATCCAGGCGGCGCTCGAAGCCGCCGCCCAGCTTGCCTCAGCTACAGAAGAGACGTCCGATGCTTGATCTCGCCAGCAGCTTCATGGCCAGCGCCGCGCGCGATCCCCATGCCGTTGCACTGGTCGATGGCAATCTCCGCCTGACCTACCGGCAGTGGTACGAGAAGATCTCCGCGCTGGTGGCGTCGTTCGACCGCCTCGGCCTCAAGCCCGGCGATCACGTCGTCACGCTGCTGCAAAACCGCTGGGAGGCGGCGACGCTGCATTGGGCCTGCCAGTTCGCAGGGCTTGTGATCACACCGATCAACTGGCGCGCCAAGGCCGACGAGCTCGATTATTGCATCGCGAATGCCGAGGCCTGCGCGGTCTTCTATCAGGACATCTCTGCCGAGGCGGTGCAGGGCTCGGCGCTTGCCGGCAAGCTGCTGCGCGTGTCCGTCGATCCCGGAAGCGGCGAGGCGACCAGCTTCGCCGATCTGATCAGGGATACCGCGCCCGACGCCGAGCCGCGCGTCGGCGCCGATTCCTGGTCGATCATGCTCTACACCTCCGGTACCACCTCGCGGCCGAAGGGCGTACCACGGCGGCATCGCGCCGAACGGGCGGCCGCGATCGCCCATGTTGCGCAAAACCTCTATGGCCGTGGTGAGCGCACGCTCGGGGTGATGCCGCTCTATCACACCATGGGGGTGCGCTCGCTGCTGGCGATGTCGCTGATCGGCGGCAGCTTCATTTGTCTGCCGCGCTATGACAGCCGCCAGGCGCTGGCGCTGATCGAGAAGGAGGGGATCACCAACCTCTATCTGGTGCCGACGCTCTATCACGACCTCGTCCATCACGAGGCGTTTGCCGCAACCGACGTGTCGAGCGTGCGCAAGCTCGGCTTTGCCGGTGCGTCGATGACCGACGGGCTCCTGAAGAAGCTGAACCAGGCCTTCCGGCCGGAGCTGTTCGTCAATCACTACGGCAGCTCGGAGATCTACACCTTCACGATCGACCAGAACGCCGCCGCCAAGCCCGGCTCGGCGGGCAAGGCGGGCCTTAACCAGCACGTCAAGGTCGTGCGCATCGGAGCGCGTTCGGTCGCAGACCTGGCCGCGGTCGGCGAGGAGGGCGAGATCATCGCGACACTCGCCGGCGACGAGGCCTTTGAAGGCTATTGGCGGCGCCCGGAGGCCGATGCCAAGTCGCTGCGCGAGGGCTGGTATTTCACCGGCGATACCGGTTTCGTCGATCCCGATGGCGACCTCTTCGTCACCGGCCGCGTCGACGACATGATCATCACCGGCGGCGAGAACGTCTCGCCGGTCGAGATCGAGAGCTGCCTGTCGCTGCATCCCGCGGTCGACGAGGTCGCGGTGGTCGGCGTCACTGATGAGAAGTGGGGCAAGGTCGTCGCGGCCTTCGTCAAGCGCAACAAGCCAGTCTCCGAGGTCGAGCTCGAGCAGTTCTGCCGCACCTCGGGCCTCGCCAATTTCAAGCGGCCGCGCCGCTACGTGTTCGTTGACGCGATCCCGAAATCGCCCGTCGGCAAGCTGCTGCGGCGACTGCTCGTCGCCGGAGAATACGAGGCCGAGCGCATGCCGCCGTCGGACGCCGCCTGATCATCAATCACCAACAGAAGGAAACCAAAATGCCATCAGCCTATACGTTTACCGATCCCCGACTCGCAAAACTCGACGGGTTCAAGGTCGAGATCGACGAGGCGCATGAGCGCGCCGACATCATCCTGGGACGTCCGCCCTACAACGTGGTCGCGATGCCGCAGCGCGACCAGCTCCGGCTGACCTTCGAGACGCTGGACGAGGACCCGCGCGTCCGCGTCATCGTGCTGCGCGGCGAGGGCGAGCACTTCTCCAGCGGCGGCAATATCGGCGGCTTCATGGAAGCGAGCCCCGAGCATGTCTCCAAGCTCGCCTGGAACATCGCAGCCCCCGCACGCTGCGCCAAGCCGGTGATCGTCGCCAACCGCGGCTATTGCTTCGGCGTCGGCTTCGAATTGTCGCTCGCCTGCGATTTCCGCATCGCGTCGGAAACCACGCAATACGCGCTGCCGGAGCAGAAGCTCGGCCAGATCCCGGGGTCGGGCGGTTCGGCACGCTTGCAGAAGATGGTCGGCATCACCCGCACCAAGGACATCGTGATGCGCTCCAAGCGCATCTCGGCCAAGCAGGCGCTGGAGTGGGGCATTGCCACCGAATGCGTGCCGGATGCCGAGCTCGAGACGGCCACCGACAAGCTCGTCGACGAGCTCCGCACCTTCTCGCCCTTGGCGCAGCGCACGGCCAAGAAGCTCCTGAACGACACCGAGGACTCGACGCTCGCGATCGCGATCGAGCTGGAGGGTCATTGCTACAGCCGTCTGCGCCAGTCGGACGACTTCAAGGAAGGCGTCGAGGCCTTCAACGCCAAGCGCCCGCCGAAATTCGCCGGCCGCTGATACGCGACACGACCAACTGCCGCGGTTCGCAATTGCGCGAACCGCGGCGCTACTCAAAAGGGGGAGGAAGATAAAAATGGCTGAGATGGATATGCCGGTCGCAGGTGCACAGGCGCCGGCCGACAACAAGCAAATGGTCAACGCGATCATCGCGTCCGTGCTGGGATGGGCGCTCGATCTGTTTGATTTGTTCATTCTGCTCTACGTGGCGCCGGTCGTCGGCGCGCTGTTCTTTCCGTCGAGCAATGCGGCGCTGTCGCTGGCGGCGGTCTACGGCTCGTTCGCCGTGACGCTCTTGATGCGGCCGCTCGGCTCGGCGGTGTTCGGGCACTATGCCGACGTGCACGGCCGCAAGCAGGCCATGTTGATCGCCATCGTCGGCGTCGGCATCAGCACGGCGGCGTTCGGCCTGCTGCCGACCATCGCCCAGGTCGGCGTAATCGCGCCGATCATTTTCCTGCTGCTGCGCCTCGTGCAGGGCATATTCGTCGGCGGCGTCGTGGCCTCCACCCACACGATCGGCACCGAGTCGGTGCCGGCGCATTGGCGCGGCGCGATGTCCGGCCTGGTCGGCGGTGGCGGTGCCGGCATCGGCGCGCTGTTGGCCTCCGTCGTCTTCCTGATCACGTCGTCGGTCTTCCCGGGCGATGCCTTCGCGGTGTGGGGCTGGCGCTTCATGTTCTTCTCGGGGCTGCTGAGCTCGCTGCTCGGCTGGTTCATCTTCCGCAACCTCGAGGAGTCGCCCTATTTCAAGGAGCTGAAGCGCCAGCAGGGCAACAAGCAGGCGAAGGTGTCGAAAGCGCCGGTCAAGGACGTCTTTTCGGGCGAGTATCGCGGCGTCTTGCTGGTCAACCTGCTGATCACCTTCGGCGGCGGTGCCGGCTACTATCTGACCTCGGGCTACCTGCCGAGCTTCCTCAAGGTCATCAACGCGGTCCCGAACCAGACCTCGTCGCTGATCCTGATGGGGGCGAGCGTGTCGGCGTTCTTCTCGGCCGTGCTGGTCGGCGCGCTGAGCGACTGGATCGGCCGCAAGAAGACGTTCCTCATCATCGGCGTGCTGGCGGCGGTGCTGCTGCCGCTGTGCTATCTCAACCTCGCGGCCACCAAGGACACGACGCAGATCACGCTCTATGCGTTCGCCATCGCCTTCATCGGCAACGCCGGATATGCGCCGGTGCTGATCTTCCTGAACGAGCGTTTCCCGACCGCCCTGCGCGCAAGCGGCACCGGCCTGTCCTGGAACATCGGCTTTGCGCTGGGCGGCATGATGCCGACCTTCGTCTCGCTGGTGAGCGGGAGCCCCGCGGAGATTCCAATGTCGCTGGCATACTTCGCGGTCGGCGTCTTCGTGGTCTACCTGATCGGGGCGATCGTGATCCCCGAGACCAAGGGCAATTTCCGCTGATCCCGGCATCGGCGCGGCCATGTCGCGGCCGCGCCGGCTCATCGAATGCACGACGCGGCGGGAGTGGATGGGCTGCATTACGACGGTGTGATCGTCGGCGGCCGGCCGTAAGGCCGAGGGCGCGGGGGGCGGCTTTCTTGCCGCATTGAAGGCTGGGGTGTGGTCTGACAAGGCTGTACCTCGATGCCGACTTGCCTCAATCTGATGCGAATCTGGTGGCGCTCACCGGGCATTCGAGAAGCTTCCTGCCGCGATGGACAGAGATCATCACCCAAGCAAGCGCGTCTCCCTTGCCGGGATGCGTATCGACCGGACGTTGGCCGTGCCGCTGCATTTGCAGATTGCAGCGCATATCCGGGACTGCATTCTGCGCGGGGTCTTTCCAGGCGGAACGCAATTTCTCGGCTCACGCGAGATCGCGCGGGAATTGGGATGCTCGCGGACGGTGGTATTGACCGCCTGGGATCTGCTCTATGCGGAGGGCTACCTCGAATCGATGCCGCGCGGCAGCGTCATGGTGGCATCCGTCGCGGTGCCACATGCGCAGCCGCCTTCGCCGGTGTCGCCGGCCGCCGATCCCGCCCACATGTCGGAGCGCTGGCGCTCGCTGCTCGCCTCCGACTACGAGACCAACTGGCCGTCGGAGTTCAGTCCGGGCGCGCCCGATATTTCGAGCTTTCCCTTCAAGGACTGGTCGCGGCTGCTGCGTCAGGCCTGGCAAAATCCAAGAGAGCAGGAATGCCTCGATCTTCCCCCTGAAGGCCATCCGCGGCTGCGCAGCGAGATCGCGAACTTCCTCGGCTCGGTGCGCGGTCTGGTCTGCTCTCCGGAAGAGGTCGTCGTCACCTCCGGCACATCGGGCGCGCTGGATTTCTGCAGCCGGATGATCCTCGACCCCGGCGACGAGGTCTGGGTCGAGGAGCCGGGCTTCGTCGAGGCGCGATGGGCGCTCACGGCCGCCGGCGCAAAGCTTGTTCCCATTCCCGTCGACGACAAGGGGCTGGTGGTGCCGGAGGGAATCCGGCGCGCCCCGCATGCGCGGCTGATCGTGGTCACGCCATCGCATCAATATCCCCTGGGCGTCAGCATGGGCCTGGAGCGGCGTCTCGAGCTTCTCGACTGGGCCAACAAGAACGACGTCTGGGTGATCGAGGACGACTACAATTCGGAGTTCAGGCATCAGGACAGCATGATCGCCTCGTTGCGCTCGCTCGACCGCGAGGGGCGGGTGATCTATTTCGGCACCTTCTCGAAGATCATGATGCCGAGCCTGCGGCTCGGCTACATCGTCGCCAACAGGCGCTTCATCGAAGGATTTTCCAGAGGCCGCGCGCGGATCGACGTGCACACCTCCGGCATCGGACAACTCGCGCTGGCGGAGTTCATGCGCGAGGGGCACCTGTTGCGGCATCTGCGGGGGATGCGGCGGATCTATGCCGCCAGGCGCAAGGCGCTGATCGACGCAATCACAACGCTGATGCCTGATGATCTGGCGGTATCGTCCGCCGTCACCGGACTGCACCTGGTGGCGCTGTTCACCGACGCAATGCGGGCGCGGATGAGCGACCGCGAGGCGGCCGCAGTCCTGAAACAGGCCGGCATCCACGTGCAGCCTTTGTCGCAGAATTTTCTGGAGCGGCCCGACGCGGCAGGGCCTGGTGTTTGGCTACGGGCGGCTGCACGTCGAGGATGCCGCACCGTTGCTTGCGAGAATCGCGGCTTGTATCGGCAGTGGCTCCCGCAATGCACGATCCGGGCCGGCAACATCCTCTCTTACTGTTCGTACAATAAAGAGAGGCTGAGCCGACCGCTATGCATAGCTCATAGGCAGGCCCATATCCCGCAGCGCCGCCCGATCGCCTGCAAATTAGACAGACTATTTTGGGCGCTCCGATTGCAGTGCAGCGGGCGTCACGATTTGCGCCGAGAAATCCGTGGTGTGCGCTGCACTTTTCTCGCGTGGAACAGTCCGCGATTGCGTGCTCTCTGCGCGGGCACCGCTGCACCAAAACGTGCAGCTTGTGGCGCGGCGCGCGGCGTCGCTCGCGCGCTGGTCTAGCGGTTTGCGACAACTCTGGCCCTATCCCGCGCCCATCGCTCTGTCGCACGCTCGCTCATGGTGGCATGACAGGGGATGCATGATGAGCGCTCTCGGTTTGGCATTCGACGTTGTTGCGATGGACGGGAAGGACCCGGCGTCCGGTCCGGACGTCATCCGTAGCTGACTGTGCACATGAGCAATTCCGGCAATCACTGGGAAGTCGGCACCGATATCGGGGGCACCTTCACGGACATCATCGCGATCCGCCGCGATTCCGCCGAAGCGCGGATCGCGAAGGTGCCGTCGCGGCCGCAGGCTCCGGTTCAGGTCATGCTGGAGGCCATCGAAGCGGTGGGCTTGCGCAAGAGCGAGGTCAAGCGCTTTGTCCACGGCACCACGCGCGTGACCAACGCCATCGTCGAGGGCAGGCTGCCGAAGGTGGCGCTGGTCGCGACCGAAGGATTTGCCGACGTGCTCGAGATCGCGCGCTACCGCCGCCGCGATCTCTATCGCCTCGACATCCCGCCGAAATCGCCGCCACTGGTGCCGCCTGAACGATGTTTTGGGCTCGCCGAGCGCCTCGATCACGAAGGCCGGGTGCTGAAGGCGCTGGATGCTGCGGAAATCGAGCGGCTGGTGGCGTGGCTCAAGCAGACCGGCGTCCAGAGCGTCGCGGTGGCCTTGCTCCACGCCTACGCCAACCCGGTGCACGAAAAGATGCTCGGCGAGCGCCTCAAGGACGTCGTCGCCCATGTCTCGCTGTCGCACGAAGTCAATCCCGAGGCGCGCGAATACGAACGGACCTCGGCGACCGTGTTCAACGCGGCCGCGATGCCGATTGCGGTGGAATATCTCAGCGAGCTGGAACAGCGGCTGCCGATCGGGGCCGGCCTGCAGGTGTTCCATTCGGCCGGCGCCATGATCCCGATCTCCGCCGTAAAGCGGCGGCCGCTGGTGATGGCGATGTCGGGTCCTGCGGCCGGCGTTTCGGCCTCCGTCAGCATCGCGCGCCAGCTCGGCACATCGCGCATGCTGACCTTCGACATGGGCGGCACCACCACCGACGTCTGCCTGATCGTCGACGGTCAGGCCGAGATGACCGACGGCCGCATGCTCGGCGACAAGCCGCTGCGCCAGCCAATGCTTGCGGTTCATTCGATCGGCGCGGGTGGCGGATCGATCGTGCGCAATGGCCCGGGCGGCCTGACGGTAGGGCCGGAGAGCGCCGGCTCCGAGCCGGGGCCGGCCTGCTACGGCCGCGGCGGCACCGAGCCCACGATCACCGACGCCAACGCCGTGCTCGGTTATCTCAATCCCGAAACAAAGCTCGGCGACCGCATCGGGATCGACATCAAGGCCGCGGCTGATGTCATCGCCCCGATCGCCCGCGCACTTGGATTGAGCCTGACCGAGACGGCGCTCGGCATCATCAAGGTCGCGAACGCGACGATGGCGCGCGCGCTCCGCCGCGTCACCGTCGAGCGCGGCATCGACGGGCGCGACTGCACGCTGCTCGCCTTCGGCGGCGGCGGACCGATGCATGCCGCGGGCCTTGCCGATCTCTACGGGATTGCAGCGGTCGTCGTGCCCAGTGCATCGAGCGCGTTCTCGGCGCTGGGCTGCCTCACCGCGGATTTCAGCTTTCTCCAGCAGCAGACTTTTCGCGCGGCGCTCGACGGCATCGATCTCGCGCGCGTGTCGGAGCGGATCGGGACGTTGATCGCCGATGCCTCGGCACCGCTCATTGCCAACGGCGTTGCGCAGGCGGAGATCCAGGTCGAGCTGGTGGCCTTGATGCGCTACGCGGCGCAGAACGACGCCATTCCGGTGCCGTTCGCATTGCCGCTCGACGTCGGCAGGCTCAAGAAGGACTTTTTGGCGCGGCATCACGAGCTCTTCGGCTACGCGACGAGCGAGCCCTGCGTCATCGAATCCGTGCGTGTGCAGGCGCGTCGTCCGTCGACGACCGTTGTCAGCCGGCCGGCGACCGCGACCCGCGCAGTGTCCACCGGTCAGCGTACCTGCTCGTTCGACGGTTTCCACGACATCGCAACCGCGATCATTGACCGCGCCGCAATGACCGACATCGTCAGCGGTCCCGCCATCATCGAAGACGCCTGGTCCACTGTGGTGGTACCGCCCGGCTGGCAGGCGCGGCCCGATGCAACCGGCAATCTGTTCCTGACGCGGAGTGCAGCATGAAGCTCGATCCGTTCGTCGTCGAAGTCATCAGGCACGGGCTTTCCGCCGCCGCCGAAGAGATGAGCCTGGTGATGACGCGCTCGGCGCGCTCGCCGCTGCTGCGCGAGGCGGGCGACCTGTCGTCGGCGATCACCGACGGCCGCGGTGGCCTGGTCGGGCAGGGCCGCGACATTCCGATCCATCTCGGCGCGATGGCCTATACCATTCCCGAGTTGCTGAAGGTCGTGCCAATCGAGAGCCTGAACGACGGCGACGTGCTGATCTACAATGTCGGCGCGCTCGGCGGCAATCACCTCAACGACGTCAAGGTCGTGCGTCCGGTCTTCGTCGACGGCGAGATCGTGGCGTTCGCCGTCAGCCTCGCGCACTGGCCCGACATCGGCGGCACCTGGCCGGGCAGCTATTTTGCCAAGGCCATCGACACGTTCCAGGAGGCGATGCGGATACCGCCGGTGTTGATCGCGACCGCAGCCGGCGTCAGCGCGCCGATCGTGCAGCTGCTCAAGGCCAACGTTCGCGACCCTGAGTCCTGCGAGGGCGATCTGCTTGCCCAGATCGCGGCGACCAAGGCCGGCGAGAAGCGCATCGTCGAGCTTTGCCGCGAGCACGGCAAGGCGGTGTTCACGGCGATGCAGTCGCGCCTGCACGATCTCTCGGAGATCGAGATGCGCGAGGCAATTCGCGCGCTACCGGACGGCGTCTACGAGGGCGAGGATCATCTCGACGACGGCAGTGTGAACAATGCGCCGGCGCGCATTCACGTCAAGATCACTATTCGCGACGACGAGGCGACCTTCGATCTGTCCGGCAGCTGCGACCGCGTCTCCAACTTCTGCAACACGACGCCGTTCATGGCGCGCTCGGCGGTGGCCTATGCGGCGCGCATCATGAGCGGGCGCGACATGCACCAGAACGCAGGCGCGCTGCGGCCTTTGACCATCATCACGCGCCCGGGCTCGATCCTGGAGCCGGGCTGGATGGCGTCCGTGGCCGCCGGCAACCACGAGACGTCCATGCGCATCGTCGATGCGATTTTTCGCGCGATGCAGGACACCATTCCGGAGCGCCTGTCGGCCGGCGGCGCGACCACCGCGGGCGTGCTGTTCTTTGCCGAACCGCGCCAGAACGGTTCATGGAAGATGCTCTACGAGGTCCACGGCGGCGGCGAGGGTGCGCGTCATGACCGGGCCGGCATGTCTGCAACCCGGGTGCATCTCTCCAACACCTCCAACACGCCGGTCGAGGTGATCGAGGCGAATTACGCGATCCGGCTCGAACAGCAGGCCATTCGCTGGAATTCCGGCGGCGCGGGGGCCCATCGCGGCGGTGATGGCTCCGTCCGCACCTATCGCATCCTCGCGCCTTCCATGCACCTGACGACCTGCATCGAGCGCATGGTGATTGCGCCGTTCGGCATGCAGGGCGGCGAGTCCGGCAAGGCCTGCCGCATCTCGCTGATCAGGCAGGGCGCGAACGTTGCCATCGACGGCAAATCGAACCTGGTGTTGCAGCAAGACGATCTCGTCACGATCGAGATGTGCGGCGGCGGCGGCTACGGCGCCGCGGCCGCGGAGTGAGGGGACCCGCGATGAGCAAATTGTTGCGAACCGGACTGAACGCGGGTGAGAGCGCGCCGATGGCCGTGGTCGGTGGCGAGGGTGTCTACTTTCACCTTGCGGATGGGCGCCGGCTGATCGACGGCAGCAACACTGGCGGCGGTCTCGGGCATCGTCATCCCGTGATGGTGGAGGCGATCCGTCGCGCGGCCGATACGCCGGTCGTGAATGAGGGCTGGACCTGGGTCGGGCGCGAGCAGGCCGCCGACGATCTGATGGCTGCCGCGTTCAAAGGCGAGGAGGATTGGGTCGGCGCGGTGCGCTTCTGCATCAGCGGCAGCGAGGCCAACGACATGGCGCTGTCGCTCTGCCAGGCGCTGACGCAACGCTCCGCATTGGCGACGCGCGAGCGCGCCTATCACGGCATCACCGGCCTGTCGCGCAGCATGACGGTGCAGCCGCAGTGGCATGGCGGGCTCGCGGTGCACTCAGGCGGCTCGAAGCTGCCGGCGCCGATGGCCCCGGTGCGTATCTTGCCCGCACCCGATGGTGCAATCTATGGCGCGCCGGCCAACAATGCACCTCCGAGCGAATATCTGGCGGACGCCACGCGGCTGCTCTCGGACACCGCGGCGACGATCATCGACTACACCCAGGGCGGCATCTATTACGACGGCGCGTATCAGGACGAGGTGGCGCGTTGCGCACGCCAGGCCGGCTCATACTGGATCGCGGACGAGGTCGTCACCGGTGCGGGACGCGCCGGACGCTGGTTCGCATTCCAGGGGGCGACGAGCCGCCCCGACATCGTGACGCTCGGAAAATCGCTCGGCGGCGGTGCGGCGGCGGTGGCCGCGGTCGTGGTCTCGAAGGCGATCGTCGAGCGGCTCAAGGGCACGAGCTGGCAGAATTACGGCACGCTGCGCGGTCATCCGATCAGCATGGCCGCCGTCAGCGCCTACCTGAAGGTCGTCACCGAAGAGAAAATTCTCGAGCACGTCCGCAGTCTCGAAAAGCTGTTCACCCGCCGCCTGCTCGCGATCGCGCAAAAACATCCCAGCGTGCAGCGCGTGGCGGGGCAGGGGCTGCACTGGACGGTCGAGCTGCACGGGCCGGATTGGCGCTCATGGCGCGCCGATACGACCGAGGTGCCGATCGCCTCGCGCGTGGCGTCGCGTGCGCTGGAGGCCGGCGCGGTGATCGGGACCAGCGGCGAGCAGACCTCGCTGTTCCTGGCGCCGCCGCTGGTGATCTCCGAGCACGAGGCCGAGTGGCTGCTGGACGCGCTCGACCACGGCCTGGACATCGCCGACGAGGAGCACGGGTGAGCGCGGACGGCACACCGAACGCAATGCTTCGCCGGTCACCGAATTGGCCGGCGGATGAGCCCTGGCATCTCGCGATGCCCGAGGGAACGCTCTACGACGCGCTGGCGCGGGCCGCGCATGATCGCCCCACGCATCCGGCGACCATATTTTACGGCGCGAGCCTCAGCTATGCCGAGCTGCGCGACCGGGTCGACGCCATGGCCGGATTCCTGCAAACGGTCTGCGGCGTGCGGCGCGGCGACCGCGTCATCATCGCCCTTCAGAATTCGCCGCAATATGTCATCGCCTATTATGCGGTGATGCGGGCGGACGCCGTGATCGTGCCCGTCAACCCCATGAACAAGACGGCCGAGATCGACTATCTCGCCGCGGACAGCGGCGCCCGGGTCGCGATCATCGGCAGCGAGCTCAGCGCCGAGTTTGCTCCGCCGGCGGGCGGGATCATTGCCCATGCGATCGTGGCGCAGTATCGCGACGAGATTCCGGCGGCCACGCCTTATACGCTGCCATCCTGCGTGACCGAAGCCTCGGCGGACGTGCCGCCGTTACCGGGGTGGCATTCCTGGTCGTCCGCAATCGCACAAGGCCTGTTGCCCGGCACGATGAGCGCGGCGCCGGACGATCTCATGATCCTGCCCTATACGTCGGGAACGACCGGCAAGCCCAAGGCCTGCATGCACAGCCATCGCAGCGCGCTGTTCACTGCGGTCTTGCAGGCGCGCTGGTACGGCCTCGGCGGCGACGACGTGATGACCGGTTTCATGCCGCTGTTTCACGTCGCGGGCATGCAGGGCTCGATGAATGCCGCGATCGTCACCGGCGCCACGCTGCTGTTGATGGCGCGCTGGGACAAGGATCTGCTGCCGGATCTGTTCGAAACCTACGGGGTAACGTTCTGGAACGCGGCCCCGACCATGATCGTCGACGTGCTTGCCAGCGCCCGGTTCCGCGACCGCTGTTTTGCCAAGCTCAAAGTCTTGACCGGCGGCGGCGCCGCGATGCCGACCGCGGTGGCCGAGCGGCTGAAGGGACGCTTCGGTCTCGATTTCGTCGAGGGCTACGGCATGACCGAGACGATGTCACCGACGCACATCAATCCTATGGCGACGCCGAAGCGGCAATGCCTCGGCATCGCCGTGCACGAGACCGACGCAAGGATCATCGATCCGGAGAGCCTCACCGAGCTCGACGACAACGTCGTCGGCGAGATCGTCGTGCACGGCCCGCAGGTGCTGCGAGGCTATTGGAACAGACCGCAGGCCGACGCCGAGGCGTTCATCGAGCTCGCCGGCAAGCGGTTCCTGCGCACGGGCGATCTCGGCTATCGCGATGCCGACGGCTATTTCTTTGCGGTGGACCGCCTCAAGCGGATGATCAATGTCAGCGGCTTCAAGGTGTGGCCGGCCGAGGTGGAGGCGGCCATGTACCAGAACCGCGCCATCAGGGAATGCTGCATCGTCTCGGCGCCGGACGATTATCGCGGCGAGACCGTCAAGGCGCTGGTGGTGCTGGATGAGGCGATGCGCGCGACGACGTCGCCGGATGATATCATCGGCTGGGCGCGCGGCGTCATGGCAAGCTACAAGGCGCCCCGCGCCGTCATCTTCGTGGATGCCTTGCCGCGCACCGCGAGCAACAAGATCAACTGGCGGCTTTTGCAGGATGCCGAATGGGGGCGGACGGCATGAAAACTGCTTGTCTGGAAAATCGGCGCAAGACCGCGGTATGCTGCGCGCGCCGACACCCCCTTGAAGCTGCGATCCCCAGCCTCGCCAATCAATCAGGAATTTTCTGATGCGTATCGTCAATGTTGCCGCCGCCCAGATGGGCCCGATTCAGAAAGCCGACAGCCGCGAGGCCGTGGTCAAGCGCATGATCGCGCTGATGGACGAGGCCAAGACCAAGGGCGCCGATCTGATCGTCTATCCGGAGCTGGCGCTGACGACGTTCTTTCCGCGCTGGTACGCGGAGGACCGGGCCGAGTTCGACATCTGGTTCGAGCGCGAGATGCCGAGTGCGGCGACCAAGCCGCTGTTCGAGCGCGCAGCTCAGCACCAGATGGCGATGAATTTCGGCTATGCCGAGCTGACGCCTGACGGCCACCACTTCAACACGGCAATCCTGACCGACAAGTCCGGCAAGATCGTCGGTAAATATCGCAAGGTCCATCTGCCGGGCCATGTGGAGTACGACACCAAGCGCTCGCACCAGCATCTGGAGAAGCGCTATTTCGAGCCGGGCGATCTCGGCTTCAAGGTCTGGCGTGAGCTGGGCGGAATCATCGGCATGGCCATCTGCAACGACCGCCGCTGGCCCGAGACCTATCGCGTCATGGGCCTGCAGGGCGTCGAGATGGTGGTGATCGGCTACAACACGCCGTCCGTCAATGCGGAGAAGAGCGAGGAGGGCGTCGAGAAGCGCCTGTTCCACAATCGCCTCTCGGTGCAGGCCGGCGCCTATCAGAATGCGACCTGGGTCGTCGCGGTCGGCAAGGCCGGCGTCGAAGATGGCCACCCGCTGTTTGGCGGCAGCCTGATCGTCGATCCCAATGGTGAGATCGTCGCCGAGGCGAAGACGGAGGACGACGAGGTTCTGGTTCACGCCTGCGACCTCGATGCCACGACCTTCGGCAAGACCACGATCTTCGATTTCGCCCGGCATCGCCGCATCGAGCATTACGGCCTGATCACCAGCCAGACCGGCTCGGTGCCGCCGCCGGAGAAATGACGCCGATGACAGGCAAGGGCACATCGGGCATTCCGCTGCGCGAGCTCGATCCGCGCGACCGCTACAAGCTGCTCTGCGGCGTGGTGGTGCCGCGGCCGATCGCGCTGGTGACGACGCTGGACGAGAACGGGGCGGTCAATGCCGCGCCGTTCAGCTTCTTCAACGTCTTCTCGGAAAGCCCGGCGCTGATCGTTCTCGGGCTTCAGCACAAGCCGGATCACAGCCCGAAGGACACGACCCGCAACATCCATCGCGATGGCGAGTTCGTGGTTCACATGGTGGACGAGGCGCTGTCGGCATCGATGAACGACTGCGCGGTCGATTTCCCCTCCGGCGACAGCGAGGTCGCCGCGACCGGGCTCGCCACGCTGCCCTCCGTCGATGTGAAGGTGCCGCGCCTCGCCGCGGCGCCCTTTGCGCTGGAATGCCGCCGCCATGTCGTGCTGAACTTTTCGCCCGACCGCGAACTATTGGTCGGTGAGGTGCTCAGGGTTCACGCCCGCGAGGGCCTGGTCGATGAGGCCAACATGTATGTCGATCTCGATGCCTACCGGCCGATCGGCCGCATGTTCGGCAATCTCTACACGACGCAGCGGGACACGTTTGCGCTTGTTCGCGAGAGCCATGCGCAGTGGCTCGCGCGCCAGGACGCCAAAGAGCTGAAGGACGCCTAGTGAGCCGAGAACTGCACCGCTCCCAGCGCCATGGTGACGGCCGCCTGTGTCGGGTCGATCACGGGAATACGAAGCGCGTCTTCCAGCGGGCGGCGGTGGCGCGCCATGCCGGCGCAGCCCATCACGATGGCGCGGGCGCCGTCCTCGTCGCGCAGCGCGCGGCCGATGTCGATCATCTTCGCGAGCGTCCCTTCGCCGGACGCGGTTTCCGCCACGCTCATATTCAGCGGCCGCTCGCCGGCCAAGCGTTCGGTCAGTCCCATCTGCCTGAGATAGCGCATGTGGCGCGGGATCGAGCGCTGGGCAATCGCGATGACGCCAAAGGTCTCGGCGCGGGCGAGCGCGGTCAGCACGCCGCACTCGGCGATGCCGAACACGGGACGGTCGGTGCCCTCGCGGCAGACTTGAAGACCGGGGTCGCTGTAGCAGGCGATGACGAAGGCAGCCGAGCTGTTGTCGCTTTCCACCAGCCGGCGCAGCGGCATCGCGACGCCATCGACATCGGCCTGGCTTTCAATGCCGAACGGACCCTCCGCCAGCGACTGGCAGACCAGTTCCGGTCCGCCTTCGAAAGCGAGCGGCTTCAGGGCATCTTCAAGCCCTTGCGTGACCGCGGGGTTGGAATTCGGATTGATGACGAGAATGCGCGGCCGGGACATGATGGTCTTCCTGCGAAATTACGAGTACTTGCCTCAGGCATATCACGGAGTGCCTCATGACTGAACCCACTTACGACCTGATCATTCGCGGCGGACGCGTCGCGACCACGACCGACGTGTTCGAAGCCGACGTCGCCATCTCCGGCGAGACCATCGCCGCCATCGGCCGCGGGCTTCCGCCCGCCAAGCGCGAGATCGACGCGCGCGGCAAGCTGGTGCTGCCCGGCGGCGTCGACAGCCACGCCCATATCGAGCAATTGTCCGCTGCCGGCATCATGAACGCCGATACGTTCGAGAGCGCGACGGTGTCCGCGGCGTTCGGCGGCACCACCACGGTGATCCCGTTCGCCGCCCAGCATGTCGGCATGAAGCTGCCGCAGGTGGTGGAGGACTATCACGCGCTGGCGAAGAAGGGCGCCGTGATCGACTACGCCTTTCACATGATCATTGCGGACGCGACCCGGGAGACGGTCGAGGAGCACATTCCGGCGCTGGTGAAGCAGGGCCATGCCTCGATCAAGATCTTCATGACCTATGACCGGCTCAAGGTCGACGACGAGCCGCTGCTCGACATCCTGCTCGCCGCGCGCCAGTCCGGCGCGATGCTGTGCGCGCATGCCGAAAACCACGGCATCATCGCCTGGATGGTGAAGCGCCTGCTCGCGCGCGGCTACACGCTGCCGAAATACCACGCGGTCAGCCACGCCCGTGTGTCGGAGTCCGAAGCCTTCACCCGGCTGATCGGCATGGCCGCACTGATCGATCAGCCGATCATGATCTTCCACGTCTCCACGGCCGAAGGCGCCAAGGTGATCCGCGATGCGCGCGGGCAGGGGCTCAAGGTCTTTGCCGAGACTTGTCCGCAATACCTGTTCCTGACTGCCGGCGATCTCGACAAGCCCGGCGCCGACGGCGCCAAATGGATGTGCAGTCCGCCGCCGCGCACCCATTCCGACCAGGAGGCGCTGTGGCAGGCGCTGTCGCTCGGCGATCTCCAGACCATCTCGTCGGACCACGCACCGTATCGCTTCGACGAAACCGGCAAGCTGCGCGCCGGACCCAATCCGAACTTCAAGCAGGTCGCCAACGGCCTGCCGGGACTGGAGCTGCGGCTGCCGCTGCTGTTCGACGCGATGGTGTCGAAGGGACGGCTCGGCCTGGAAAAGTTCGTCGAGCTGACTTCGACCGCGCCGGCCAAGATCTACAATCTGCATCCGCGCAAGGGCTCGATCGCAGTCGGCGCCGACGCCGATATCGCGATCTGGGATCCCAATCGCGAGACTGTGATCGCCGACGAGATGATGCACGATCTTGCCGGCTACACGCCGTTTGCAAGCCGCAAGCTGAAGGGCTGGCCGGTATCGGTGTTGTCGCGCGGCCGCGTCATCGTCGACGACAACAAGTGTCTCGCGAGCGCCGGCAGCGGCAAGTTCCTGGCACGCAGCGGCGGTGAGGCGGCCAAGCCCACCGGCCGGCTCGTCGCCGACATGGATCCGGAACGGAATTTTGGAGCAAAACTGCTGTGACGGTGGTTCGCGCGCGATGAGGATCGTCATCTTCGGCGGCACCGGCTTCGTCGGCCTCAATCTCGCGGAGGTGCTGCTCGCGCGCGGCCATGACGTGACGCTGTACGATCGGAAGCAACTTCCGGCTGGCGCGGAGCGATCCTTTGCTGACCACCGGGAGCGGCTCTCGATTGTTCAAGGCGAGATCACGGACATCGAGAGGATCGACGCCCTGGTAAAGCAAGGCTTTGATGCGATCATCCTTGGCGCTGCCATAACCGCCGGGGACCAGCTCGAGCGGACCACGACCTCGAGCATCCTCGAGATCAATGTGATGGCTCAGATGCCGATCCTGAGCGCTGCGATTCGCCGTGGCGTTCGGCGCGTGATCAATCTGTCCTCGGCGTCCGCCTATGGGGCTGCGGGACAACGCTATCCGCTACTGGACGAGGAGACGCCGTGCGATCCCGTCTCGTTCTACGCGATCAGCAAATTCACGTCAGAGAGATCCGTGGCGCGGCTTGCCGAGTTGTGGGAAGGCGATTTTCTGAGCGTGCGTTTAAGCGCCGTGTTCGGTCCGTGGGAGCGGATCGGGAAGGTGCGCGATACGCCCAGCCTCCAGTTCCAGATCCTTGCTGCGTTCGCCCGCGGCGAACCGGCCCTTCTCCCTGCGCCAGGCATCAAGGATTGGACCTACGCGCCCGACGCCGCCGAAGCGGTGGCGGTGCTGATCGAAGCCGAGCGGCCGCGCCACCGGCTTTACAACATCTCAAGCGGCGCGGCCTGGTCTGCGCTGCAATGGGGTGAGGCGTTCGCAGCCCTGCATCCCGGGCTGGAGTGCCGGCTCGCGTCACCTGGAGAGAAGACCTTCATCAAGCTCCACGGCGGGGATCGTGCCCCGATGTCGATCAAGAGGATGGCCGATGAGTTCGGCTGGCGCGCCCGGTTCGGCTGCGTGGAGTCGGCCGCTGCGATGAGCGCCTGGTGGAAGCAGCACAAGGAGTGGATCTGACATGCGGCTGCAGAGGCGCACGGCCATCATCACCGGTGCAGGCTCGGGCATCGGCCGCGCCAGCGCAAAGCTGTTCGCGGAGGAAGGCGCGCGTCTCGCTCTCGTCGATCGCGATGCGGCGGGCCTTGCGGAGACGTTGAGCCTCGTGCGCGAGGCAACGACGCATGTCGGCGACGTCGGCGATACCGCATTCGCCGAGACTGTCGTGGGCGATGTCATGGCGCGGCACGGCCGGCTCGATATCCTGATGACCGCGGCGGGCTTCTCCTGCGGCGGCACGGTGCTGACGACGAGCCCGGACGATTGGGACGCGGTGTTCCGCACCAATGTCGGCGGCACCTGGCTGTGGGCGCGGGCCGCCGTGCCCGAGATGCAGCGGCAGAAGAGCGGCTCGATCATCACGCTGGCCTCGCAGCTCGCCATTGCCGGCGGCAAGGGCAACAGCGCCTACATCGCCGCCAAGGGCGCGATTGTCAGCCTGACGCGGACGATGGCGGTGGATTTCGCCACCGACGGCATTCGCGTCAACGCGATCGCACCGGGCGCGATCGACACGCCGATGCTTCGCCGCAGCTTTGCCCGTCACGCCAATGCGGACGAGGTGCGCGAAGCCTCGCGCAACCGCCATGCCATGAAGCGGTTCGGGCAAGCCGAGGAGATCGCACAGACGGCGCTGCATCTCGCCAGTGATGCGTCCTCGTTCACGACCGGCACCGTGATGGTGGTCGACGGCGGATGGCTCGCGGCATGAGCGACGCGCTGACAGACCTCGAAGCCGATATTCGCGCCGATCTCGCCATGATCGCGCATCCGGGCGCCGCGTGGCTCCCTCCAAAGCCGGGACCGGACGGCAAGCCGGCGCTCGATGTGCTCATTGTCGGCGCTGGCCAGTCCGGCATCGCCATCGGCTTCGGCCTCATGCGCTCCCGCGTCAGCAACATCCTGCTGCTCGACAAGGCCGCGGAGGGGATGGAAGGCCCGTGGCTCAGCTATGCCCGCATGCCGACGCTGCGCAGTCCGAAGGACTACACCGGCCCGGACCTCGACATTCCGAGCCTGACCTATCAGTCCTGGCACGAAGCCCGCTTCGGCAAGGAGAGCTGGCAGACGCTCGACCTCATCCCGCGCGGCCATTGGGCCGAGTATCTGCTGTGGCTGCGCCGCACGATCGGATTGCCGGTGCGCAACGGCTGCGAGCTCCTCGAGATCGCGCCGGCGGCCGATGGCCTGCTCGCCGCACACGTGAAACGTGCCGACGGCGTCGAGACGCTCTATGCGCGCAAGATCGTGCTGGCGACGGGGCAGGAGGGGATGGGCAACTGGATGATCCCCGAGCCGCTGTCCCATTTGCCGTCAGGCTCGGTCGCGACCGTCGCCGACGACATCGATTTCGAAAGCCTTCGCGGCAAGCGCGTGGCCGTGATCGGCGCCGGCGCCTCCGCCTTCGACAATGCGGCAACCGCGCTTGAGGCAGGCGCGGCCGAAGTACATCTGCTCTGCCGCCGGTCGCAGATCCAGGTGATCCAGCCCTATCGCTGGCTGACCTTCCGCGGCTTCCTGCGTCATCTCAGCGATCTCGACGATGCCTGGCGCTGGCGCTTCATGCGCAAGATCCTCGAAATGCGCGAGGGATTTCCGCAGCCGACCTATGACCGTTGCGCACGTCACGCCAATTTCAAGCTGCATGAAGGTGCGCCTGTCGAGGCAGCGCGGCAGACCGGCAAGGCCATCGAATTGCAGACGCCGCGCGGCGCCATCACGGCGGACTTCGTCATCTGCGGCACCGGCATCGACATGAACTTCGCCGAACGCGGCGAGCTGCGCCAATTTGCCGGCAATATCGCGACCTGGGCCGACCGCTACCAGCCGCCGGAAACCGAGCGCAACGTGCGGCTCGGCCGCTTCCCCTATCTTGCCGACGATTACGCCTTCACCGAACGTGTGCCGGGCGCGACGCCATGGATCTCCGACATCCATCTCTTCGCCATCGCGTCCACGATGAGCTTCGGCCCGTCAGGATCGTCGATCAACGCGATGACGACCGCCGTTCCCAAGCTGGTCCACGGCCTCACGCGCGGCCTGTTCCGCGCCGATGTCAGGCATCACTGGGCTTCGCTCAGTGCCTATGACGTGCCGCAGGCCGTGGTGGCGCGGCCGGCGCAAAATGTGGGAGAATCGCGATGATTGTCCATGCTCTGCCGCGACGAAGCGTCCATCAGGGATTGGCGCGCAAATTGCTTCTTTCTCACCATGCCTTGCTGGCGTTCTTGTCGAAATTCAAGGGAAAACCAATGCGTTTTGTGTCTTTCAGGCCGGCGTCCTGCGTCGTCGCCACCGCCGCGCTGCTGCTCGTTGCCACCGCGCCTGTGCAGGCCCAAACCAGGGCGGAAACGTTGCGCTACGTGACCGGCGCATCCGTCAACACGCTCGATCCCAACATTCCCGGCTCGACCCGCGAGTCCTTTGCGCTGAGCATGAGCACCTACGACCGGCTGGTGGCATTTGGCCGCAAGCAGCTCAACGGCAAATGGGTGTTCGATCTCGACAAGATCACGGGCGAGCTCGCCGAATCCTACGACGTCAGTCCCGACGGGTTGAAGCTCACCTTCCGCCTGCGCAAGGATGCCAAATTCCAGGACGGCTCGCCGGTGACGGCCGAGGACGTGAAATGGTCGCTCGATCGCTGCGTCACCGCGCCGATCCTCGGCAAGGCCCAGCTCCTGACGGGCTCGTTGACCTCGGCCGACCAGTTCAAGGTGATCGATCCCCTCACCATCGAGGTGACGTTGCCGAAGCCGGACAAGCTCGCGCTGCCCAATCTCGCAACCGTCTATCCGATGATCATCAACTCCAAGGTCGCGAAGGAGCACGCGACCGCGGACGATCCCTGGGCCACCGCCTGGTTGAAGGAGCACACCGCCGGCAGCGGTGCCTATGTGGTCGAGACCTTCAAGCCGGGCGAGCAGGTCATCCTCAAGCGCGACGAGGCCTGGAACCGCGGTTCGGCCAACAAGCCGGCCTTCTTCAAGCGCGTGATCGTGCAGTCCGTGCCGGAGCCGGCGACCCGCGCCAATCTGGTCGAGCGCGGCGATGCCGATATCGTCGTCGATCTCCAGGCGAGCGACGTGCAGTCGCTCGAGGCCAAGGGCAAGCTCAAGGTGGTCTCGACGCCGCAGTACAATGCGATCACCTTCGTCTCGATGAACAACCAGATTCCGCCCTTCGACAATGTCAATGTGCGCCGCGCCATCGCCTTCGCTCTGCCCTATGAGGATATGTTCAAGGCCGCCTTGTTCGGTCGTGGCGCGCCGCTGTTCGGCGCGACCTGGCCCGACGGCAAGCCGCTGAACGGCATCTATCCGTTCCAGGCGCCCGTGAAGATCGATCTCGACAAGGCGCGCGAATATCTCAAGGCGGCGGGCCTTCCCGAAGGCTTCTCGACCAGCTTCAGCTTCAATGTCGGTCAGGCCTCGACGGCGGAGCCGATGGCGGCCCTGGTGAAGGAATCGCTCGCCAAGATCGGGATCAAGGTCGACATCCAGAAGCTGCCGGACGCGCAGATGTCGACGCAGATCAATGAGAAGAAGCTGCCGTTCTTCACCGAGGGCATCGTCGCCTGGCTGCCGTCGACGGATTATTTCTACCGCAACTTCTACACCGGCAATCAGCGCTGGAACTACAGCTCGATCAACAATCCCGAGCTGGCCGCGATCGCGCAGGAAGCCCGCTTCGAGCCGGACAAGGCCAAGTACGAGGAGGATGGCCGCAAGCTCAATGCCATCCACTTCAGCGAGATGCCGCAGATCCCGCTGTGGCAGCCCAATCAGGATGCGGTCATGGCGTCCTCGATCGAGGGCTACACCTACGAATTCCATCGTCAGGTCGACTACCGCGATGTCAGCCGCAAGTGACATCCGCAAACAGGGACGCTGAAAAGTGATGACCGGTCTTGGCGCAACGATGATGCGGGCGGGCAGGCGGCTTCTGTCGTCGCTGCCGGCATTGTTCGGTGTGCTGGTCTTCACCTTTCTTTTGATGCGCGTCCTGCCCGGCGACCCCGCGGTGTTCTTCGCCTCGGGGCCCAATGCGGGCAAGGAGGAGATCGAGCAGATCCGCAAGCAGATGGGGCTCAACAAGTCGGTGCCGGAGCAGCTCGTGTTCTATCTCTCCGACATCGGCCACGGCAATCTCGGCCGCTCCATGATGACGGGACAGCCGGTGCTGAAAGACCTGCGTGAGCGGCTGCCGGCTTCGCTCGAGCTCACCTTCACGGCGCTCCTGCTTGCGCTGATCGCGGCGGTGCCGCTCGGCGTGGTCGCGGCGCTGAAGCCGGGGTCGGCCGTCGATCACGGCGTGCGGCTGTTCTGCGCGCTCGGCGTCTGCGTGCCGACCTTCGTCTCGGGCCTGCTGCTCATCTATGTCTTCTACTATCTCCTCGGGCTTGCGCCCGATCCGACCGGGCGGATCGACGTGTTCACCTCGCTGCCGCCACAGCGCACCGGATTCCTGTCCATCGATTTCCTGCTCGCCGGAGATGTCGAAGGCTGGTGGGCGGCCTGCAAGCAGTTGATCCTGCCGGCGGTGAGCATGGCGCTGTTCGTGATCGCGCCATTGGCGCGGATCACGCGCGCCTCGATGCTGGTCTCGCTCGGCAGCGACTTCGTGCGCACCGCGCGCTCCGTCGGGCTGTCCTGGCGCAAGGTGGTCGTCACTTATGCCTTGAGGAACGCGATCCTGCCCGTCATCACCATCGCCGGCATCGTGTTCTCGACCATGCTGGGGGCCAATGTCCTGGTGGAGAAAGTGTTCTCCTGGCCGGGCGTCGCCTCCTATGCGCTCGATGCGCTGCTGTCCTCCGACTACGCGCCGGTGCAGGGATTCGTGCTGCTGATGGCCAGTCTGTTCGTGCTGGTCAATCTCGCCGTCGATATCTGCTACGGCATCGCCGATCCCAGGGTGTCGATCGAATGACGAGCGCAACCCTCAGGCATTCGGTCTGGATCCTGCGCGGCAATCCGCTCACCGGCGTCGCCGCGGCCGGCGTCCTCCTGTTCGTCCTGGTCGCGATCTTCGGTCCCTGGATCGTGCCTTATGATCCCGTCGTCTCGAATGTCTCGGAGGCGCTGTTGCCGCCGAGCGCCGCCCACATCGCCGGCACCGATCAGCTCGGACGCGACGTGTTCAGCCGCCTCGTGATCGCGGCGCGGCTCGACCTTGCGATTGCGGTCTCCGCGGTCGGCATGTCCTTCGTGCTCGGCGCCGTCGTCGGTTCGTTCTGCGGCTATGCCGGTGGCAGGCTCGACCGCGCGGTCGGCCGCTTCGTCGACGTGATGATGGCCTTTCCGCTGTTCGTGCTGGCGATGGCGATGGTCGCGGCCCTGGGCAACCGGATCGAGAACATCGTGATCGCGACCGCGATCATCAACCTTCCGTTCTACATCCGCTTCGCGCGGGCCGAGGTCAACATCCGGCGCAATGTCGGCTGGGTGGAGGCCGCGCGCGCCTGCGGCGAGAGCCATTTCTCGGTGGTGCTGCGCTTCCTGCTTCCGAACATCCTGCCGGCAATGGCGGTGCAGATCTCGCTCAACCTCGGCTGGGCGATCCTGAATGCGGCCGGCCTGTCCTTCATCGGCCTCGGCGTCAAGCCGCCGACGCCGGAATGGGGCATCATGGTCGCCGAAGGCGCGCGCTTCATCTCGACCGGCAGGTGGTGGTTGGTGGCCTTTCCGGGCCTTGCGCTGATGATGGCCGTGCTGTGCTTCAACCTGCTTGGGGACGGGATGCGGGACATTCTCGACCCGCGTATGCGGACATGAGCGAGACGCTGCTCCAGATCGACGACCTCCACGTCTCGTTCTCGACGCGGCGTGGCATGGTCGAGGCCGTGCGCGGCGTCACGCTCGCGGTCGAAGCCGGCGAGATGCTCGGCCTCGTCGGCGAGAGCGGTTCGGGCAAGTCGGTCACCGGCTTTGCGACGACGCGGCTGCTGGATTCGGCTGGCCGTGTCACTGCCGGAAAGATCCTGTTTCGCGGGCAGGACGTCACCAAGCTCAGGGGCGACGATCTTCGTCAGCTGCAGGGCGCTGCGATGTCGATGATCTTCCAGAACCCGCGGGCGGCGCTCAATCCGATCCGGGCGATCGGCTTGCAGATCGCGGACGCGATCCTCACCCACAAGCGGATCTCGAAGGACGCCGCGCGCGCCGAGGCGCTGGAGCTGCTGCGCGCCGTCCAGATCCGCGACCCCGAGACGCGGATGAACGCCTATCCGCACGAGCTCTCCGGCGGCATGTGCCAGCGCGTCATGATTGCGATCGCGATTTCCTGCAATCCTGCACTGCTGATCGCCGACGAGCCGACGACCGGGCTCGACGTCACCACGCAGAAGGTGGTGATGGACCTTTTGGCAGACATTGCCGCCGCGCGCGGCATGGCGACGATCCTGATTACGCACGATCTGGGGCTCGCGGCGCGATACTGCCGCCGCATCGCCGTGATGGAGCGCGGTCGCATCGTCGAGGAGGCCAGCCCCAGGACGCTCTTCAGCGCGCCGCAGCACGCCTATACCAAGCGGCTGGTTGCGGCATCGCCCACTGCGACCTCCCGGATTGAGGATCTCGTGACGGAGGAGGAGCGGGAAGGCTACGCGGCAATGATCAGCAAGCCCAGGCTGGAGCCCGCGTACGGTACGCCCCCGCTGCTTGAGGTGCGTAAACTCGCGAAACGTTTCGACCAGGGCTCTGCGGCGGTCGCGGATTTTTCGATGACGATGGCCGGCGGCGAGAGCGTCGGGCTTGTCGGCGAATCCGGATCCGGCAAGAGCACGACGTCGCGCATGATCTGCCGCCTGATCGATCCGAGCGAAGGCGACATCGTGTTCGACGGGCAGTCGATCGGTCACGTGGCGGCGCGCGACTTTCATCGCTCGCGCTTCCGCAAGGACATTCAAATCGTCTTCCAGGACCCGAATGAGAGCCTCAACCCGCGCTTTACCGCCTTCGACTGCATTGCCCATCCGCTGATGCGGCTCGACGGTTTGCGGGCGGGCAGYCAATTGCGGGAGCGGGTGGAAGAATGCGCGGAGCGGGTGGGGTTGCCGCAGGATCTGCTGCCGCGCTTCCCGCATCAGCTCTCCGGGGGCCAGAAGGCCCGCGTCGGCATTGCCCGCGCCATCGCCTGCCGGCCGCGGCTCCTGGTGCTGGACGAGCCGACCGCCGCGCTCGACGTCTCGGTGCAGGCGGTGGTGCTGCAACTGCTCGACCGCCTGCGGCGCGAGAACGACATCGCGCTGCTGTTCGTCAGCCACGATCTCAACGTGGTGCGCATGCTCTGCGACCGCACCATCGTGCTGCGCAATGGCGGCATCGTGGAGCAGGGGGAAAGCCGGGCGTTGTTCGATAATCCCAAAACCGACTACACGCGCAAGCTGGTCGAGGCGATCCCCCATTTCGAGACCGGGCCGGCGCTGGCGGCCGCGCTTTGAGGCCCGAACCAGCCGCAAAAGCCATCCAGATCCGGCTAGCGAAGGCCTGGTTACTGGCATACCATTTGCAGGCGAATGGCTTCTGTTTCACCTGCCCTTGGCCAACGAACGGCCGGCATCACGGCATTACTGGGAGGACTTCATGGATCGCAGGACCGTATTGAAGGGACTGGCTGGCGCAGGCGGCCTGGCGCTGACGGGTAGCCTCTCGGCTCCGGCGCTTTCGCAAGGCGCGGCTGCCCGCACCCTGCGTTTCGTGCCGCAGGCCAACCTTGCCAATTTCGATCCGATCTGGGGCACGCAATATGTCGTGCGCAACGCCGCCGCGATGGTCTGGGACACGCTTTACGGCATCGATTCCTCGCTTCAACCGCAGCGCCAGATGGTCGAATCCGAGCAGGTGAGCGACGATGGCACGATCTGGACGTTCAAGCTGCGTTCGGGCCTCAAGTTCCATGACGGCGAGCCGGTGCTGAGCAAGGACGTCGTCGC
Source organism: Bradyrhizobium sp. P5_C12 (assembly GCF_054049735.1). Lineage (NCBI taxonomy): Bacteria > Pseudomonadati > Pseudomonadota > Alphaproteobacteria > Hyphomicrobiales > Nitrobacteraceae > Bradyrhizobium > Bradyrhizobium sp. P5_C12. Next base: position 161,695 of record NZ_JBFULU010000002.1, on the reverse strand, counting down.
GAGCCTTGCGCGCTGGTCGGCGCGCGATCCGATGGGGTTGATGATCAAGGCGCTCCAGCAGGAGCTCACCGCCGTCGACGACCGGACGTTCAAATGGGTGCTGAAGCAGCCCTTCCCGAAGCTGCTCTACGCGCTCGCCAAGAACAACTCGCCTTGCGCCTTCATCATGCCGGAACGCATCGCGCAGACCGATCCGTTCAAGCAGATCGGCGAATATGTCGGCTCCGGGCCGATGAAGTTCGCGAAAGCCGAGTGGGTGCCCGGCGCGAAAGCGGTGTTCGAGAAGTTTGCCGACTATGCGCCGCGGCAGGAAAAGTCCTCGTGGCTTGCCGGCGGCAAGCAAATGCTGGTCGACCGCATCGAGTGGGTGGTGATGCCGGATCCGGCCACCGCTGCCGCCGCGTTGCAGAATGGCGAGATCGACTGGTGGGAGAATCCGATCGCGGACCTCGTGCCGGTCCTGAAGAAGAACAAGAACATCAGCGTCGATATCGGCGATCCCCTCGGCAATGTCGGCTCGTTCCGCATGAACTTCCTGTATCCGCCCTTCAACGACGTGCGGGCGCGGCGCGCGGTGTTGATGGCGCTGAGCCAGGAAGACTATATGCGCGCGATCGTCGGCGACGACACCGCGCTCTGGAAACCGCTGCCGGGCTTCTTCACGCCGAATACGCCGCTCTACACGGAAGTGGGCGGTGATATCCTGAAGGGCAAGCGCGATTTCGACGCGGCCAAGAAGCTGCTCGCCGAGAGCGGCTATTCCGGCCAGCCGGTCACCTGCCTCGTGGCGCAGGACCAGCCGATCACCAAGGCGCAGGGTGACGTGACCGCCGACCTCCTGAAGAGGCTCGGCATGAATGTCGACTTCGTCGCGACCGATTGGGGCACGGTCGGCTCGCGTCGTGCGGCGAAGACGCCGCCGGGACAGGGCGGCTGGAACATGTTCCACACCTGGCATGCGGGCGCGGACTGCATCAATCCGGCCCCGTACACTGCCATTCGCGCCAATGGCGACAAGGCCTGGTTCGGCTGGCCCAACAGCCCCGGCACCGAAAAGGAGGTCACCTCCTGGTTCGAGGCCAAGAACCTCGATGAGGAGAAAGCCGCCATCGGTCGCCTCAACAAGGCGGCGATGGATGACGTCGTCTATGCGCCGACCGGCTTCTTCCTGAGCTACACCGCGTGGCGCAAGAACGTCTCCGGCGTTGGCAAGGGACCGTTGCCGTTCTTCTGGGGCGTATCCAAGTCCGCTTGATCGTGCGATAAGGCCACATGCTCTCCTACATCCTCCGGCGCATCGTCGCGACCTTGCCGGTCATGGCAATCGTCGCGCTGTTCGTGTTCAGCCTGCTCTACATCGCGCCGGGTGATCCGGCCGTGGTGATCGCGGGCGATCAGGCAAGCCCGGAGGATGTGGAGCGCATTCGCCAGAGCCTCGGCCTCGATCGTCCGTTCCTGATCCAGTTCGGAAGCTGGGTCTGGCGCATCCTGCATGGCGATCTCGGCACCTCGATCTTCACCAACCTGCCGGTCTCGACCATGATCGGGCAGCGTCTCGGACCGACGCTGTCGCTGATGATGGTCACGCTTCTGCTCACGATCGTGGTCGCGGTGCCGCTCGGCGTGGTGGCGGCGTGGAAGGCCGGCAGCCTGATCGACCGCGCCATCATGGGCTTTGCCGTGTTCGGGTTCTCGCTGCCCGTCTTCGTGGTCGGCTACATGCTCGCCTACATCTTTGCGCTCGAACTGGAATGGCTTCCGGTGCAGGGTTACACGCCGCTCACCCAAGGCTTCTGGCCCTGGCTGGAGAATTTGATCCTGCCGGCGGTCGCGCTCGGCTGCGTCTACATCGCGCTGATCGCGCGCATCACCCGCGCCACCATGCTCGAAGTGCTGCAGCAGGACTATATCCGCACCGCGCGCGCCAAGGGGCTCGGGCAGGGCGGCATCCTGTTCGTTCACGCGCTGAAGAACGCGGCGGTGCCGATCGTGACCGTGATCGGGATCGGCATCGCGCTTCTGATCGGCGGCGCGGTTGTCACCGAAAGCGTGTTCGCGATTCCCGGCCTCGGCCGGCTCACGATCGATGCGATCCTGCGCCGCGACTATCCCGTGATCCAGGGCATCGTGCTGCTGTTCAGCTTCGTCTACGTCCTCGTCAATTTGATGATCGACGTCATCTATACGCTCGTTGATCCGAGGATCCGCTATTGACCGACACGACCATCACCACGCAACCGCTTCCGGCCGGGTTCGTCGTCGCGCCGCAACTGCCCGAGCTGTTGCGGCCGGCAAAAATCCGGCGCGGCATTGTCGGCTTCCTGCGCGGCCATCCCACGGTCGCGATCGGCGGCGCGCTGCTGCTGACCCTCGTCCTGGTCGCGATCTTCGCGCCTTATCTCGGAACGGTCGATCCGACCGCGCTCGCGCCCGCCAAGCGGACCCGGGCGCCGTCGGCCGCTTTCTGGTTCGGCACCGACGTGCTCGGCCGCGATATCTATTCACGCGTGCTCTACGGCGCGCGGGTCTCGCTCACGGTCGGCCTCTCGGTCGCGATGTTCGCCTCGATCGCCGGTCTTGCCATCGGCATCGTCTCCGGCTTCATCCGCTGGGCGGACGGGATCCTTATGCGCTTCATGGACGGCCTGATGTCGATACCGCCGATCCTGCTGGCGATCGCGCTGATGGCGTTGACGCGCGGCAGCGTCGGCAACGTCATCCTGGCGATCACCATCGCCGAAATCCCGCGGGTTTCCCGTCTTGTCCGAAGTGTGGTGCTGTCGCTGCGCGAGCAGCCCTATGTGGATGCGGCGGTGGCGTGCGGAACGCGCACGCCGATGATCATCCTGCGCCACATCCTGCCCAACACGCTGGCGCCCATGCTGGTCCAGGCGACCTATATCTGCGCCAGCGCCATGATCACGGAGGCGATCCTGTCCTTCATCGGCGCCGGTACGCCGCCCACCATTCCGTCTTGGGGCAACATCATGGCCGAAGGCCGCGCGCTGTGGCAGGTCAAGCCCTACATCGTGTTCTTTCCGGCGGCCTTCCTGTCGGTCACCGTGCTTGCCGTGAATTTGCTCGGCGACGGCCTTCGTGATGCGCTCGACCCGCGCATGGCCAAGAGCCTCTGATGGCAAGGGGCTGATCGCGATGGCGCTGCTCGAAGTCGAGAATCTGCAAACCCACTTTCGCACGCCCGGGGGCATCAACCGTGCGGTCGAAGGCGTGTCCTTCCATGTCAACGAGGGCGAGACGCTGGCGATTGTCGGCGAGTCCGGCTGCGGCAAGTCGGTGACGTCGATGTCGCTGATGCGGCTGATCCCGGAGCCGCCCGGCAAGATCGCGGGCGTCATCCGCTTTGCGGGCAGGGACCTCCTGCAACTCTCCGACCGCGAGATGCGCGCGATCCGTGGCAACGACATCTCGATGATCTTTCAGGAGCCGATGACGAGCCTCAATCCGGTCCTGACGGTTGGCCGCCAGATCCGCGAGACGCTGATGATCCATCAGGGTCTGGACCAGCAGGCCGCCGAGGCGCACGCGATCGAGATGTTGACGCTGGTCGGCATTCCCGAGCCGAAGCGGCGCGTGCGCGAATATCCGCACCAGCTTTCCGGCGGCATGCGCCAGCGCGTGATGATCGCGATTGCGCTCGCCTGCAACCCGAAACTCCTGATCGCCGACGAACCGACCACGGCGCTCGACGTGACCATCCAGGCGCAGATCCTGAAATTGATGCTTGATCTCAAGCGCCGGGTCGGCGCGGCGATCATTCTCATCACCCATGATCTCGGCGTCGTCGCCGAGATCGCCGAGCGTGTCATGGTGATGTATGCCGGCCGCAAGGTCGAGGAGGCGCCGGTCGCCGAGCTGTTCCGCTCGCCGCGCCATCCCTATACGCAAGGCCTGCTCGGCGCCGTGCCGCGGCTCGGCTCTTCGCTGACCGGCACGGCGAGGCGGCTCGCCGAGATTCCCGGACAGGTCCCTGATCTGCGCAAGCCGATCACCGGCTGTGTGTTTGCCGGACGCTGTTCGCTCGCCACCGATCTCTGCCGCCAATATGCGCCGGGGCTCGAGGAGAAGGGGCCGCGACACGTCGCCGCCTGCCATTACGCAGCCAAGGGAGCCGCCGCGGCATGAGTCCTCCGCTGCTCCAGGTCAACGACCTCAAGAAGCACTTTCCGGTCAAGACTGGCCTGTTCAACCGCAGGTCCGAATGGGTCTATGCGGTGGACGGCGTGTCGTTCGAGATCGCGCGCGGCGAGACGCTGTCGCTGGTCGGCGAATCCGGCTGCGGCAAGTCGACGGTCGGCCGCGCCGTTTTGCGGCTGTTCGACATCACCGCCGGCCAGGTGATCCTCGACGGCCAGCGTATCGACGACGCGCATCCGAGCACGATGCGGCAGATGCGCCGTCGCGTGCAGGTGGTGTTCCAGGATCCGTTCTCGAGCCTCAATCCGCGCATGCGCGTGCGCGACATTCTGGCTGAGCCGATCCGCAATTTCGGCCTCGCCAAGTCGGCGGCCGATCTCGAGGCGCGCGTCACGGCGCTGATGGACACCGTGCGCCTGCCGCGCGAGGCGCTGAACCGCAGGCCGCATGAATTCTCCGGCGGCCAGCGTCAGCGCATCGGCATCGCGCGGGCGCTTGCCGCCGAACCCGAGCTGATCGTCTGCGACGAGGCGGTCTCCGCGCTCGACGTCTCGGTCAAGGCGCAGATCGTCAACCTGTTGCAGGATCTCCAGAACGAGTTCGGCCTCGCGCTGCTGTTCATCAGTCATGATCTCGCGATCGTCGAGCACATGACCCACCGCGTCGCGGTGATGTATCTGGGCAAGATCGTCGAGGTGGCGCCGCGGCGGGAGATTTTTGCCGCGCCGAGACATCCCTACACCAAGGCGCTGCTGTCGGCGGTGCCGCTGCCCGAGCCTGGTGCCCAGCGCAGCCCCATCATCCTGAGCGGCGACGTGCCGAGCCCGATCCATCCGCCGAGCGGATGCCGCTTCCACACCCGTTGTCCGTACGTCTTCGACCGCTGCCGGACGGAGGAGCCGGAGCTTCGCTCAAGCGGAGGCGATCAGTGGGTGGCGTGCCATCTCGACGCATTGCCGCAGGATTAGACTTCATCGTCGGCATATGAGCGCGTGAGCGGAACTGTGCTGCGGGCTTCAGTCACGTATGGTGTTGGGATGCGCCCGGCGCCTGGGTCTCGCAGGTCGCAATAGAGCTGAACAAGGACTCGAAGTAGCGCCTTGCGCGAATGCCGCCGGCCGGCTGTCTTGCAAATCGTCAGGTCGGTCGTGACCGAGAGCCGGAATGGGCCGGGCTGCGCTTGAGCTTTGCCGCCCCTTCGAGATGCCGGCGCAACAGCGCGGCTGCGGCCTCGTGCTGGCCGGCTTCGAGCTGATCGAGGATGGCGAGATGCTCGCGGCAGTTCACGATCACCCGCTCATGGCCGAAGGTCCAGTCGTAATTGCCGAAGCGCCGCAGCCGGTTCTGCTGCTGAACGGCGACCAGCAGATAGCGGTTGCCTGATGCGGCCGCGAGGCCCTCGTGAAAGGCCGCGTTCATCTCGTAGAGTGCGATGCTTGCCGTGTCGCTCCACGGCATCGCCAGCATCTCCTGATGACGGCGGCGCATGTCGGCGGCCCACGCCGGATCGAGCCGAAAGCCGGGCTCGAGCAGCCCGGCCGGTTCGATCAGCAGGCGGTAGCGGTAACTTTCGTCGCGCGCCTGGGCATCGGCGATGGTCGGCTGGAAGCGCCAGCCGTGGCCCGGCTTGCGCTGGACGGCGGCGACCTCGGCCAGCCTGGTGAGGACGCGCTGCACGACCGGCCGCGTCGCATCGTAGCGCTGCATCAGGTCGCGTTCGGAAACCTCGTCCGCCAGCCGGCCGGCGCGGCGGTCGCGCGCGATCGCAAGGAACAGCCGGTCGGTCTCGTCGGGACTCGGCTTCGGCGGCGTCTTGTGCGGGGCGGGGGCGGTGTCTGCGACGAAATAGCCGCGGCTGGCGCCGGCGTGCACCAGCTTGCGTCGTGCCAGGAGCTTCAGCGCGGCGCGGACCGGCGTGCGCGAAACCTGGAGGCGCTCGGCGAGCGCGACTTCGGCAAGCCGCGTGCCCGGCGCAAGCCGCTCGCTCCGGATCAGTTCCAGGATCCCGGCGGACAATTCGCGCTGGAGACGGCTTGGAGAGGCTTTTCCCCGGCTTGAAGTTTTTTGTTTCATGTCATCACGAAGTACATTAGCCTCTTCCGGAAAGCAAAAGGAACTTGGTGCCCATGGTCGAACCCTTCCCCCTGATCGAAATCTCCGGTCCTCCTCGCGAGCGTGGACGTCAGTACGGGCAGAAGGCGGCAGGCCGCATCAAGAAGGGGACCACCCATTACTTCGCGCAGCTGAAGGAGCTTTCGCTCGACGCGAAGGGCGTGGCCGCGCTGGTGCGGGATTATCTGCCCGTCATCGAGGCGTTCGAGCCGAGCTATATCGAGGAGATGCGCGGCATTGCCGAAGGCGCCGACGTTCCGTTCGAGGATGTCGTCCTGCTCAACGCCCGCACCGAGATCCTCAAGCTTGCCAATCCAAAGATCCGCGCGCGCCTGAAGACGCCCGATGAGCCCGATGGCTGCACCGGCGTCGTTGCGCTGCCGACGGCGACCAGTAACGGTCGTCTGATCCACGCCCAGAACTGGGACTGGAAGCGCGAATGCGCAGAAACAGCGGTGGTGCTGAAGGTGCGACGCGACGATGGTCCGGATCTCATGACCTTCACCGAGGCCGGCGCGCTCGGCCGCTGCGGCTTCAATGCCGTCGGCATCGCGATCACCGCGAACTATCTCCAAAGTGACCGTGACTATCGCCAGGTCGGCGTGCCGCTGGCGCTGATCCGCCGCAAGGTGCTGGAGCAGGAGCATCTCGCGCTGGCGATGCGCGCCGTCTACTGCACCAAGAAATCCGCGGCCAACAACATGATCGTCAGCCATCGCGAGGGCGTGGCGATCGATTTCGAATGTGCGCCGGATGAGACGTTTCAGGTGCATCCGCAGAACGGCCTGCTGGTGCACGCCAATCACTTCGTGAGCCCGGTTGCGCTCGGCAAGCTCAAGGACGCCGGCATCCAGGATACGCCTGACAGTCTCTACCGCGACATCCGCGTCCGCGATCTGCTCCAGCCGCATATCGGCAGCATCAGCTTCGACACGGTCAAGAGCGCGCTGTTCGACGAGTTCGCCTATCCCTGGTCGGTCTGCCGCCCGCCGCGCCGCAATCTCAGCAACAATCTCAGCGCCACCGTGGCGATGATTCTGATGGAGCCGGCGAGCGGGTTGATGGAAGTGGCGCCGCTGCCGGCGCTCAATCGCGAGTTCACCAGCTACCGGCTCGAGATTGACGAGATCGGGCGGGCGGCGTTCGAGCGGTCGGCCGCGGCGGGGGCGTCATGATGCGCCGGCGTCGGCCATCGCCGGCATGGGCGGTCGGTCTGGCCGCGCTGGCCCTGTTGGCCATGCTCGGGAAGGCCGGCGCCGAAACATTGCTGAGGACGCGGCTCAACGCCGATATCCGCTCGACCGATCCCGGCACCAATCGCGACGCCAACACGGATGCGGTGATCGCGCATGTCGTGGAAGGGCTGGTCGCCTTCCGTGACGATACCTCGATCGGCCCGATGCTGGCCGAGAGCTGGACCGTTGCGAACGACGGCAAGACCTATGCGTTTCATCTGCGGCAGGGCATCAAGTTCCATAACGGCGCCACCATGACCGCGGACGACGTGGTCTGGTCCCTGAAGCGTTGGCTCGACCCGGCGACGCAGTGGCGCTGCCTGTCCGAGTTCAGTGCCACCGGCATCGCGCGGATCGAAAGGATCGAAGCGCCCGATCAGCAGACCGTCGCCGTCACGCTCGATCAGCCGACCGCCTTGTTCCTCCCGACACTGGCGCGGCCCGATTGCGGCCAGACCGCGATCATCCACCGGGAGTCCGTCGGGCCGGACGGCAAATGGATCACCCCGATCGGCACCGGTCCGTTCAAGCTCGCCGAGTGGAAGCGGGGACAGTATGTCGATATCGTCCGCTTCGACGGTTATGTCTCGCGCAGCGAGCCGCGCACCGGCTACACCGGCGCCAAGAGCGTCATGGTCGATCGCGTGCGCTTCAACGTGATCCCGGACAGTTCGGCGGCGAAGGCGGGGCTGCTCAGCGGCTCGCTCGACGTCATCATGAGCCTGTCGATCCCCGATCTCGAGGAGCTCAAATCGCGCACCGACGTGCAGCTCAGCATCACGCCTGCGCTCGGCCTCACCGGCATCCTGTTCCAGACCAGGGATCCGCTGCTGAAGGATGTGCGTATTCGCCGCGCCATCGCGCTGTCCATCGATACCGAGCAAATCGTCGATGCGGTGATGCAGGGCACGGCGCGTCCCAACAATTCGGCGCTGCCGCTTGGCAGCCCGTTCTACAGCGAGGCGCAGTCGCACGGTTACGCGCAGAACATCGCGGAGGCCAGGAAGCTGCTGCTGGAGGCCGGCTATCGCGGCCAGCCGATCAAGATGATCACCAACAAGCGCTACAGCTACGTGTTCGACGCCTCGGTGCTGGTGCAGGCGATGGCGCAGACCGTCGGAATCAATATCGAGCTCGAGGTCATGGACTGGGCGGCCCAGCTCGACCGTTACAACCGCGGCGACTACCAGTCGATGGCCTTTACCTATTCGGCGCGGCTCGATCCCTCCTTGAGCTTCGAGATGCTGACCGGGCCGAAGGCGACGCAGCCGCGCAAGGTCTGGGACAATCCGGAGGCGCAGGACATGCTGCGCCGGTCGATGATGATCGACGACACGGCCAAGCGGCAGGCGCTGTTCGACGAGATGCACAAGCGCTTCATCGCCGACGTGCCGATTATCGTGCTGTTCAACGGCGCCGAGCTGACGGCGCTGCGCAAGAGCATCAAGGGCTATGCCGGTTGGCTCTACCCGCAGCCGCGGTTCTGGGGCGTCTCGATCGAGTAGGGCGGCGCCATGTTGGGTTACCTCGCAAGACGGCTGGCAATGACGATCCCGACACTGCTGCTGGTCGCGATCGGGGTCTTTGCGCTGGTCCGGCTCATTCCCGGCGACCCCGTACAGGTGATGCTCGGCGACGCCGCCGATCCCGCACAGGCCGCACAGCTCCGTGCGCAGCTCGGGCTCGACCAGCCGATGCCGATCCAGTTCATGCACTGGATCGCGAAACTCGCGGCCGGCGATTTCGGCCATTCCATCACCAACAACCTTGCCGTGCTGCCGCTGATCCTCGACCGCTTCCAGGTCAGCGCCATCATCGTGCTGGTGGCGGTCGGGCTAGCTGCCTGCATCGCGGTTCCCGCCGGCCTCGTCGCGGCCTGGAAGCAGGACAGCCTCGTCGATCTCTCCGTCGTCGGCGGCGCCACGCTGCTGCTGTCGATCCCGAGTTTCTGGCTCGGCCTGCTGTTGCTGCTGCTGTTCGGACTCAAGCTGAAATGGCTGTCGGTGATCGGCTATGTGCCGTTCGCCGAGAATTTCTGGCAGGCGGCGACCTTCATCGTGCTGCCGATCGCAACGCTGACCATGGTGGAGATCGGCGTGCTCACGCGCATGGCGCGGGCCGCATCCATCGAGGTGCTGCGGCTGGAATATGTCACGCACGCGCGGGCCAAGGGCGTGCCGGAGTGGCGCGTGCTCGCCCGCCACGTCCTGCCGAACGCGTTCGCGCCGACCTGGACGCTGATCGGCCTCGTGCTCGGCCATCTCCTCGGCGGCATCGCCGTGATCGAGACCGTGTTCACGCTGCCCGGTCTCGGGCGGCTGCTGGTCGATTCGATCTTCGCGCGCGACTATCCGGTGGTGCAGGGCTGCCTGCTGTTCACGGCCGTGATCTACGTCGTGGTCAATTTGATCGTCGATCTCTGTTATCCGCTGTTCGATCCGCGGGTGACGGTGGCATGAGGTTGCGCGCCAACACCGCGATCGGTGGCACCCTCATGGCGCTCCTGCTCGGCGCGGCGCTCACCGCAGCATTCTGGACGCCGTTCGACGCGCTTCGCATCAATCTGCGCGCGCGGCTCCAGCCACCGTCGTCACTGCACTGGCTCGGTACGGATGAGTTCGGCCGAGACGTGCTGAGCCGCGTCATGGTCGGGGCTGGCACCAGCGTGGTGATTGCCTTCCTCACGGTGCTGCTGGCCGTTGTTGCAGGCATGGTGATCGGATGCGCGGCCGGTTACGTCCGCGGCTGGGCCGATCGCATCATCATGGCGGCCAACGACGCGCTGCTCGCCTTCCCCGGCATCCTGCTGGCGCTGGCCGTGATGATCGTCGTCGGCGCCAACAAGGTCGGGCTCATCCTGGCGCTGGGTCTCGCCTATATCCCGTCGGTCGTTCGCGTGGTGCGCGGCACCGTGCTGTCGATCCGCGAGAAGGAATATGTCGAGGCCTCGCGCGTCATCGGCAATTCGGAAGTCTATTCGATGCTGCGCCACGTGATGCCGAACGCGGTCGCACCGGTCGCTGTGCTGGCGACCAGCATGTTCGGCTGGGTGCTTCTGGCGGAGAGCGCCCTGAGCTTTCTCGGACTTGGCGTGCCGCCGCCGGCGCCGACCTGGGGCAACATGCTGGCGGCGAGCCGTCCGTTCATGGAGACGGCGCCCTGGCTCTCGATCGCGCCGGGCCTGTGCATCGCGCTCACGCTGCTGGGCGTCAATCTGCTCGGCGATTCCCTGCGCGATCGCCTCGACCCCAGGATGGCGCACGGATGACGCTGCTCACGGTCGCGAATCTGCGCATCGAGGCGTCCGCCAGCAAGGTTGCGGYGGTCGACGACATCTCCTTCGCCGTCGAACGCGGCGAGTTCCTTGCCGTCGTCGGTGAGTCCGGCAGCGGCAAGACGGCGGCGGCGCGCGCGGTGCTCGGTCTGTTGCCATCAGGCCTTCGCAAGGCCGGCGGCCGCATCGTGCTCGACGGCGTCGACCTTTCGACCGTCTCGGCGCGCGAGATGCGCGCGCTGCGCGGGCCTGCCGTCGGCATGGTGTTCCAGGAGCCGATGGTCTCGCTCAATCCCGCCATCAGCGTCGGGGCGCAGATGGCGGAGGGGCTCGGCCTGCACGCGCGGATCGGGAAGCGCGAGATCAGGCGGCGCTGCCTCGACATGCTGGCGCGCGTGCAGATCCGCGATCCCGAGCGGACCTATGACGCCTATCCGCACGAATTCTCCGGCGGCATGCGCCAGCGCATCATGCTGGCGTCGGTGATGCTGCTGAAGCCAAAACTCCTGATCGCGGACGAGCCGACCACGGCGCTCGACACGCTGACGCAGCGCGAGGTGCTCGATCTCATGGTCGGGCTCGCCCGCGACCACGGCACGTCGGTGATGTTGATCACCCACAATCTCGGACTGGTGTCGCGCTATGCGCAGCGGGCACTGGTGCTGCGCCAGGGCAAGATGGTCGAGACCGGCACGACGCGGCAAATCCTGTTCTCGCCGCAAGAGGCTTATACGAAGCGGCTGGTCGAGGCCCTGCCGCGCCGCGGTGCCGTCGCGAAACAGCGGCAAGGCGGCAAACCTCTCGTCAGCGTGCGAAGCCTCAAGGTCGGCTTCGCCGGGCGACAACGATTGTTCCGCCGCGATGCCGGTGTCTCGGCCGTCAACGGCGTCGATCTCGACATCGCCGCAGGTGAAACGGTTGCCGTGGTCGGCGGCAGCGGCTCAGGCAAGACCACGCTTGGCCGCGCCATGCTGCGGCTGATTCCGACGTCGGGCGGGGAGATCAGATTCCAGGGCAGGGATGTGACGACCGCGGTCGACCGCGAGTTTCGCCTGGCCTCGCAGCTTGTGTTCCAGGATCCCTATTCCTCACTCGATCCGCGCATGCGCCTCGGCGAGATCGTCGCCGAGCCGCTGCGCCACGTGCCGCAATTGACGGCCGGTGAGCGCGACAGGCGCGTGGAGGCGATGTTGGAGGAGGTGGGGCTCACGGGCCTTGGCCGCCGCTGGCCGCATGAATTGTCGGGAGGTCAGCGGCAGCGGATCGCGATTGCGCGCGCCATCGTGCGCCAGCCGGCCTTCGTCGTCGCGGATGAACCGGTGTCGGCGCTCGACATGACCATCCAGGCCCAGATACTGAAATTGTTCGAGCGGCTTCAGGCGCAGTACGGCTTCGCCTGCCTGTTCATCAGCCATGATCTCGCCGCCGTCGAGCAGGTCGCCGACCGCGTCGTGGTGATGCAGAGCGGCCGGATCGTCGAGCAGGGCTCGCGCGACGACATCTTCGATCGCCCGCAACACGATTACACCAGGGCTCTGCTCGCGGCCGCGCCCGTGCTGGACTTCGCGGGAGCGGCGGCAGGGAAATCCTGATCGACGCGTCCCGTCAGGGCTGTTGCATGGCGTTGGACGACCCCCTTGAACGACACGGGGATCACGACATCTTGCTGCACGGCGCCGCAGCGCCTGAAGCAATATGGGGATGGCAGCTCATCCCCTCGAGCGGTATCTCCTGGTGTTCCGCTGCTGTAAGAACAACGATGCAGCCCCTGAAATATGTGCGCAATGAAGCTTTTGTCACGGCGGGACGTCCTCGGAACGGGCGCGTGTGTTGCCGGGCTGTCCGCATGGCCCGGCGGCGCGCGCGCCAATGACTATCCCTCTCGTCCCATTCGGCTGGTGATCCCGTATGCGGCGGGCGCCGCGGGTGATCAGATCGGCCGGCCTTGGGCTGACAGGGTCGCTTCGCTGCTCGGCCCGGTCTACGTCGAGAACATGGGCGGCGCCGGCGGGGCGCTCGGCTCCGCCGTGGTGGCCCAAAGTGCGCCCGACGGCTATTCGCTGCTGCTCGGCAATGGCAGCACGCAGGTCATGATTCCGTTGTCCTCGGCGCGTCCCGCCTACGATCCGATCCGTGATTTCCGGGCCGTCTATCGCCTGATCACCAGCACGCTTGCCTTCGTCGTGAATCCTTCGCTGCCCGTCAGGGACCTGCAAGAGCTGGCCGCTTATGTGAAGGACAATCCCGGCAAGGTTTCTTACGGCACCCCGGGTGTCGGCACCGGCAATCATCTCGTCGGCGAGATGTTCAGGCGGCAATCGGGCAGCGCAGCCGATTTCGTCCACGTTCCCTACCGCGGCATAGCGGCCGCGACCAACGACCTCGTCAGCGGCCAGATCCCCGCGATGATCGCCGTCGTATCGAGCAATCTCGTGCAATTGCACCGTGCCGGCGAGGTGCGCATGCTCGCCGTGACGAGCCGGACTCGCTTGAGCGGCGCGCCGGAAATTCCGACCGTCACCGAGGCTGGCATGCCGGATCTCAACTATGCCGGATGGTTCGGCCTGTTCGTGCCGCAGGCGACCCCGGATGAGATCGTGAACCGCATTGCCGCGGCAACCCGCGCCGCCATGGCCGATCCGGTGCTGCAGGAAACCTACCGCTCGCAAGGCATGGAGCCGGATGACGATTCCAGCCCGGACAAATTTCAGCAGTTGGTGGAGGAGGAATTGACGCGTCTGGCTCCCATCGTCAAATCGATCGGACTGAAGCGGGATTGAACAGCACCGCTGCCAGCAGTGCAGCGACAAAAAAAGGGCCGTCCTTGTGGGAGAGGACGGCCCAAATGCTCGTATGCCAGGGAGGAGGGGCACGAGCCGTGACTGGCGGGGGGCGCAGTCAACTGTATTTTCAGCATCGCCGATCCCGCGGACGGCGTATTTCACGAACCGAGGAAGTTTCTCATTTCGCATGATTCACGCCGTTCCCTTGCGGCGACGCGAGACGAATTGTTGTGGATGGGAGCCGGATCGCAGCCGAACGTCGCGGCCGGTGACAGTTCGCTCCGCCGGGCGCATCGCCAGCGTGCCGGCGTATCGCCCGTGATGCGCTTGAAGACGGTCGAGAAATGCGCCTGCGTGCAGAAACCGACGGCCAGCGCCACCTCGGCCAGCGACGTCTTGGAATTCGACAACAGTGATTTCGCATGTTCGATGCGCTGGTGCAGGAGGTACTCGCGCGGCCGGTATCCCGTCGCAGCACGAAACTGTGCCGCGAAATGCATGCGGGACAGTCCCGCGACCCTGGCAAGGTCAGACAGGCTGATGCAATGGTCGAAGTGCGTTCCGACATATTCCTCGACGCGCCGCAGGCGCCATTTCGGCAGCGCGTTGACCTTCGTGCGTGGCAGTTCGCGTCGGGCAACATGCAGCGCCAGCGTCTGGCCGATGCAACGGATGAAATCCTGGTCGGTCGAATTGCCGTGATCGGTCAGCGCCTTTGCAAGCTGCTCGGCGAACGGGTCGCGCAACAGGACAAGGTCGTTGAGGCCTTCGGGGGTCGAAGCGTCCGTTCCGGACTGAAGGGATGGAAAGCAACAGACGCAGATGTGGAAATGCAGGAAATCGCAGGGCGCATCGAACTGCGCGCTGAGCTGCTTCGAGGGTGCACCGAGATACAGCGTGCCCGCCGGCATGATGCCGTCGAAAATGCTCTGATTGCCCCTGGTTAGCTTGAGACGGGTCGTCTTCAAGGCGATGGCGATGAAGTACCGGTCGGGAGGCGTTGTCGCTTCTTCGCGCCTTGCGGCAGGTTGCGCGCAGGTCCAGCGCGAGATCGTGATGTCCTCGGCCGCAATCCAGCCGCCTTGCTCCGGCTGGCGCCATTTTCGTTCGCAGGGAAAGGCATGCGTCGGCTGCGGAAAGTCCGGTTCGCGTCGGCTGACGTCATGGCTGAACCAGGCGCCGCCCATTTGCATATCGGTGAGCATCGTTGGTCTCGTTTCCTGAGGACCGCTGCAACTGAGCCGGCCGCGCCGGACTGCCGAATGCAGCAAGTCGATGTTCAAACGATATGTCCGATCCCGTCACGAAGCTTGTTAGAGATGCTTAAGCGTTGTTAGATCTTGCAAGGGCGCGAGGTGCGACCGGATGTCGCAAATCCGTCAATTGGATCAAGGGGATCAATGGCTTGCAGGCCGAGGTCCGGATCGGCCGGCTGTTAGCGATCCGGACCGATCGGGTTGGGTGACGGCATCCGGGATTTCGCCAGGACGCAGTGAATGCCCTTGTTGCCGTCGACCATCTGYGTGACCCGAAGGTCTGCCGCGATCGAGCAGAGCGTGTAGGCGTCCTGCGCACTGAGGCTGCTCCGCTCGCGGATCAGCGCGATCATGTCGCGCAGCGCTGCCTTGGCCGCATCATCGAGATCTTCATCGAACCCCATGGTGATCCAGTCGGACGCCGTTTCCGCGCGCGGCGAGGTGAGGCGGAGATCGCGGCGGACATGGAATTCGAAGGTTCCCGTGAGCGCGGCCTCGATCGCGGTCAGGCAGACTTCGCCGTCGCCCTGAAGCGCGTGACCGTCGCCCGCGGAGAACAGCGCGCCCGGCACGAAGACGGGAAAGTAGAGCGTGCTGCCGGCACCGAGTTCCTTGTTGTCCATGTTGCCCCCGAAGGCCCGCGGTTCCTTCGAGGACAGCCGGCCCCAGCCGAGCGGCGGTGCGACGCCGAAATTGCCGAAGAAGGGCGCGAGCGGCAGCTCCTGTCCCCATGGCAGTTTCGCGACGTTGCGCGCGCGGTCCAGTGGAATGTGGATGCGGCGGAACTCGGGAAAGTCCTCCGGCAACGTGCCGAGCGTGGGGACCTGGAGATTCCAGCCCCAGTTGCAGCGCAGTTCGATGTTCAGCACGCGCACCTCGAGGACGTCGCCAGGCTCGGCGCCCTCGATATGGATCGGTCCGGTGAGAAGGTGCGGCCCCGGACCGCGGAAGGCGCTTGCCAGCACCTCCGTGTGTCCGGGAACGGTATCAAAGCCGAGCGACGGATCGGGCAGATCGTCCGGCTCGCCCGAGAGCGTCTCGATGGTGACGCGGTCTCCGGATGCAATCCGGAGCACCGGCTTCAGCCGTCCATCCCAGAGTCCCCACTGGACGTTTCCGGGCGTGGATCGCAGCACGAAGTCCATGATCCGCCTTCACCGTCCAGCGCTGCTCGCAACGATCGAGGACGGCGAGGTGACATGCTTGCTCAGCCCGAGATAGACCAAGCCCGCCACTCCGATGCCGAACAGCCAGCTCAGATCGGCCCCGCCCAACAGGTTGATCGAGACCGGCCCCTGCAGCGCGCCAACCAGGCCATCTTCGACCAGCCATCCGGCGACGAGGCCCGCGAAGAACGCGATCATGCCGGCCCAGTTGATGTCGCCATAGACGCTGGTCTCCGGCGACCGATAGAGCTCGGCGACGTCGATCTTGCCTTTCCGCTTGATGAAGAAGTCYGCGAGCACGACGCCGGCCCACGGGCTCATCCACAGCAGCAGGCTGATCATCCAGTTGTCGAACGCTTTCGCAAAGGACGGCGCGAAGATGAAGTACAGCGTAACCAGATAGCCGGCAACGCCGACGATGACGGTGAGCCAGAAGCGCGAGAACTTCAGCCCCGCGCTCAGCGCCGCCAGTGTCGCCGAGTAGACGTTGAGGATGTTGGTGGCGATCGGGCCATGCAACACCATCAGCAGCACCAGGATGCTGACCGGCCCGCCGAACACCGCGCTGACCATCTTGGCGGGATCGGTGTCCAGCGTCGTCGATGCGATGGTCGCACCGAGAATGCCGAGCCAGACCGTCGGCACGAACATGCCGACATAGCTGTACCAGAACACGGATTTCGACGACACGCTACGCGGCACGAAGCGCGAATAGTCGGAGGCCCAGGTGACCCAGGAAATGCCCCAGCCGACGCCGATCGCCGTCATCAGCAGGGTCAGCATCGCCAGATGCGCGCCCGGCGGCAGCGACGTCGTGAGGCCCCAGTTGACGACGCCGGGGCGCGTCCAGGCCAGCACGCTCATCAGCACCATGATGGCGATGGTCGGCGGCACGGTGTATTTCTCGAAGGTGCGGATCGCGTAGAAGCCGTAGATGCCGATCAGGACTTGCGCGGCCATCACCAGCGTGATCACGACGATCTCGATCAGCCAGGTGTCGGGCACACCGAACTGGCCGAGGATGCCCATCGAGACCTTCACCGGGAAGTAGGTGTTCACGCCGATCCAGCCCAGCGTCATCACGAACATCAGGATGCTGGGCAGGTAGGCGCCGCGAACGCCGAACGCGGACCGGCTCAGCACCATCTGGTTGACGCCGGTCTTGTGTCCCATCACCGTGAAGGTCGCGAAGATCGCGCATCCCACGATGTTGCCGAGCACGATGACCGCGATCGTCTCCATCAGGCCGAGTTTCAAAATGATGCCGAGCGCGCCGAGCGCCCAGTTGACCGGCGCGATGTTGGCGCCGGCCCAGATCCACATCTGCTGCGGTCCGGTCGAGTCCCGGTCCGCATCAGGAATTGGCTCGATGCTGTGAATATCAGCGCGAAGTTCGGAATCCGTCATGACATCCCCCAATACGAAGCACGCTTCGCATCATCGCAGCATAAATCGTGCCATTGGTTGCGGAGCGGCCGGAGCAGGGCGTGCGCCGATGCCGGATGCAATGTGGCTCGCGCCGGATTGCTACTGAGTTTTCAAGTGCGGCCGACGTCACGCGCGGGTTCGCCGCTGCATCCGTGAGACGGTGCTCGGCGGCTTGAGTGTCCCGGCGAGACGTGGAGGACGTTGCATTGCCGGGCAGCGGTACGATGATAAATTGAGCAACCCAACTCAAAAGTGCGGCAGCCGGCTGCAAGCCGCTTCTAATCGAATAGGGCAGCGGCGCTGTCGCGGCTGGGGTTTCCGGCCACGATGCGCTGCATCATCTCGACGAACAGGGCCTGTTCCCGCTCGCTCAAATCACCGAGCGTCGCGCGGTGCGCCCGTCGCGCCGGGCCCTCGATCTTGACCAGCAGGGCGGCGCCGGCCGGCGTCAACCGGCACAATCGCGCCCGGCGATCGTCCTTGTTGACGGCGCGTTCGACCAGGTTTCGTGCGGCGAGCCGCTTCAGCGCGCCGGTCGTTGTCGTCCGATCGAGGGCGATATCGGCCGCCAAAGTGGTCTGATCGGCGGTTTCGCGCGCCGCCAACGCGGAGAGCAGGCTGTATTGCAGTGGCGTGACGTCGAACGCGCTGCATGCTTCCTGGAACAGCGCGACGTGTATCTGGTGCAGCCGCCGGATTAGATATCCGGGACGCTGCGACAATGGCCAGGGGCGGTGCTTGCCCCCGCTGCGACGTTTGTTCGCTTGCCGCACTGCACGCTCTCCCAACCCAAAACTCCGCCGCGCTTAGCTCGATTCGAGTGCGCTCGCCACCATCCGATGATGGCACGAAGCTTGCTTTTGTCAAAATGCGAAGCATGCTTCGCATTTCGATGCAGAGCAAGCGCCCGCGAGGAGGAGAACGCCATGTCCATCACTGCCAGCTTCGACCTTCTGCTGCGGGGCGGTCGCGTGATCTGTCCGGCGTCCGGCGTGGACGGCATCCGGGATATTGCCATCCGCAACGGCAAGATCGCAGCGCTCGCGCCGGACATCCTGCCGACCAGTGCGAAGGAGGTGGTCGACGTCGGCGGCAAGCTCGTGCTGCCCGGACTGATCGACACCCACGCGCATGTCTATCAGTATGTCTCCGGCCGCTTCGGCATGAATGCCGACATGGTCGGCGTGCAGTCGGGCGTGACGACGCTGGTCGATCAGGGCGGACCGTCCTGCATGACGCTGCCCGGCTTTCGTCATTTCATCGCGGAGCCCGCGGCCTCGCGCGTCTATGCGTTTCTGTCCGCCTATCTCGTCGGCGGGCTCGAGGGCCATTACTATCCGAAACTCTACAGTCCGGACGGTGTCGATATCGATGCCACCGTCAAATCGGCGACGGCCAATCTCGACATCGTGCGCGGCATCAAGGCGCACGCCGAGATCGGCGGCTTCGCGCGCTGGGGCATCCGGGTCATCGAGATGGCGGCGGAGATCGGCAAGCGTGCCGATCTGCCGGTCTATGTGCATTTCGGCCAGCTCTGGGGGCTGCCCGAGAGCGGCGCCAACGGCGAGGACGCGGACACCATCCTGACGCGCGTGATTCCGCTCTTGCGCGAGGGCGACATTCTCGCCCATCCGTTCACGCGCCATCCGGGCGGCTTCGTCAACCGCGAGGGCGAGGTGCATCCGGTGATCCAGGCCGCGCTCGACCGTGGCCTGAAGGTCGACGTTGGTCACGGCAGTCACTTCTCCTATCGGCTTGCGAAGAAGGCGATTGCCGCCGGCATCATTCCGACCACGCTGGGCGCCGACATTCACGGCTACAACACCCATGTGCCCGCCCCGGCCGGGACGCCCGACGAGCACGAGGACGAGGAGAACCATCCGTTCGCGGGGCAGGCCAAGTTCAGCCTGGTCCAGGCGATGAGCTCGATGATGGCGCTCGGCCTGTCGCTGGAGCAGGTGGTGCCGATGGTCACCTCCAATCCGGCCAAAATGCTCGGCCGCAGCGCAGAGATTGGCGCGCTCAAGGTTGGCATGGACGCCGACGTCTCGGTGCTCGCGGAGAAGAACGGCCGCTTCGTCCTCAAGGACAACGAGAAGAACGAGGTGATCGCCGAGCGTCTGCTGCAGCCGGCGTTCTGCCTGCGTGCCGGCACGCGCTTCGACGCGGTCGCGCCGATCCTGCCGCAGGCCGTTGCGGCATAGGCCGCGCGGTGAAGGAGAACGCGGAGTTGCGCAACGAGCGAGAGTTTCCTTCAGGCAGATCCGGGCAGGGCGTCGGCGCACGGCTGCCGCGGAAGGAGGACGACCGCCTGATGCGCGGCCGCGGCCAGTTCGTCGGCGATATCAGGCTTGCGGGTCTTCAGGACGTCGCCTTCGTGCGCAGCCCGCTGGCGCATGCACGCATCCGCGGCATCCACGTGCCCGAGCGCTATCGTGGCCATGTCTTCACGGCGGCGGATCTTGTCGGCGTCAAACCGATCCGCGCGGTATCCGGACTTCCGGGCTTCAAGATTTCGGAGCAGCCGGTGCTGGCCTCCGGCAAGGTGCGCCAGGTCGGCGAGCTCGTTGCGATGTGCGTCGCACCGACGCGCGCCGAAGCCGAGGACATCGCGGCATCGGTGACGCTCGACCTCGACGAACTCCCCGCGGTCTACGACATGCTGAAGGCGCGTGAGCCGGGCTCTGCGCTGGTGCACGAGCATTGGGGCGACAATGTCTTCTTGGAGACCAATTACGAGGTCGACATCTCCGCCGCGCTGGACGCGCCGATCAAGGTGACGCGCGAGATCTCGACGGCGCGGCAATGCATGTCGCCGCTCGAAGGCCGCGGCGTGGTTGCGACCTTCGATTCGAGGCTCGACCAGCTCACGCTGCATTCGGCAGCCCAGATGCCGCACATCACGCGCAGCGGCCTTGCCGAATGTCTCGGCATGGAGGAGGGCCAGATCCGTGTCATCTCGCCCGACGTCGGCGGTGGATTCGGCCACAAGGGCATTTTGCTGCCCGAAGAGGTCTGCCTGTCCTGGCTGACGATGCAGCGCGGTCACCCCGTGCGCTGGACCGAGGACCGCCGCGAGCATCTCGTCGCCAGCTCCAATTGCCGCGAGCACCATTACAAAATCACGCTCTACGCCGATCGCGACGGCACGTTGCGCGGCATCGATTGCGAGGCGACGGTGGATTCCGGCGCCTACTCGTCCTATCCGTTCTCGGCCTGCCTCGAAGCCGCGCAGGTCGCGAGCATCCTGCCGGGTCCGTACAAGATGCCGGCCTATCGCTGCCGCACCTTTTCGGTGGCCACCAACAAATGCCCGATTTTGCCCTATCGCGGCGTGGCACGCACCGGCGTGTGCTTTGCGCTGGAGTTGATGCTCGACCTCGTGGCGCTGGAGGCCGGTCTCGAGCCCGGCGAGGTGCGGCTGCGCAATCTGGTGCGGCCGGAGCAGATGCCGTTCGACAACATCACGAAGAAGCATTTCGACAGCGGCGATTATCCGGAAGCGATGCGGCGCGCGCTGGCCGCGATCGATATCGAGGCCATTCGCGCGAAGCAAAGCCAGGGCGAGACCGGCGGCCGGAGGATCGGCGTCGGCGTCTCCATCTATTGCGAGCAGGCCGCGCACGGCACGTCGGTCTATTCCGGCTGGGGTATTCCGATGGTGCCGGGCCATGAGCAGGCGTCGGCGCGGCTGACGCCGGACGGTGGCCTCGAGCTGCGCGTGGGCGTGCATTCGCACGGGCAGGGCATGGAGACGACGCTCGCCCAGGTCGCGCATGAGATGCTGGGCATAGACGTCGCCAAGGTGCGCATCATCCTCGGCGACACCGCGATGACGCCCTATTCGACCGGCACCTGGGGCTCGCGTTCGATGGTCATGGCGGGCGGCGCGGTGGCAACCGCCTGCCGCGAGCTCGGCGAACGTGCGCGGCGCATCGGTGCCAAATTGTTGCAGCATGATCCGGCTTCGGTCGTCCTGCAGAATGGCGAGGTGCGCGGCGTCAATGGCAGCGTCAGCCTGAAGGCGATCGCCCACACCTGGTATCGCCGCCCGCAGGATTTGCCGGCTGACGTCGATCCCGGCGGCCTCGAAGTGACGCAGGGCTACAAGCCCGTGCGCGACAGCGGGACATTCAGCTACGCCGCGCATGCCGCCGTCGTTGCGGTCGATCCTGATCTCGGCGAGGTCGAGATCCTCGACTACGTGATCGTCGAGGACGGTGGCGTGCTCGTCAATCCGCTGGTCGTCGACGGCCAGATCTATGGCGGTCTTGCCCAGGGGATCGGCACCGCGCTCTACGAAGAGATGCCGTTCGATACCTCCGGCCAGCCGCTCGCGACCACGTTGGCCGACTATCTGCTTCCCGGCGCGACCGAAGTTCCGGCGGCGCGTCTCGACCACATGGAGACGCCATCGCCCTACACGCAGTTCGGCGTGAAGGGCATCGGCGAGGGCGGAGCGATCGCGCCGCCGGCCGCGATCGCCAACGCCGTCAACGATGCGCTGCGGCCGCTCGGTGTCGAGCTGATGCAGTCGCCGATCACACCCCATCGCGTCGTCGCGGCCGTGCTGGCCGCGCGCGCCGCCGAAAGGACCGCGGCATGAAGCCTGCGCCTTTCAGCTATGAGCGGCCGCGCGATCTCGATGCGGCGCTGTCGATGCTTGCAGCAAGCAACGGTTCGGCGAAGATCATCGCCGGCGGCCAGTCGCTCGGCCCGATGCTGAACTTGCGGCTGCTGCAGCCGGAACTGATCGTCGACATCTCCGGTCTTGCCGAACTCAAGCAAGCGGAGCTTCGCGGCGGCGAACTCGTGCTCGGCGCGCTGGTCACGCACGCCGACATCGAGGATGAACGCACGCCCGATGTGACCCGTGGCGCCATGCGCGGCGTTGCGGCCAATATCGCCTATCGCGCGGTGCGCAACCGCGGCACGATCGGCGGCTCGCTCAGCCACGCCGATCCCGCCGCGGACTGGATTTCGGCGCTCGCCGCTCTAGGCGCGCGGGTCACGCTGCGCAGCCTTGCCGGTGTGCGTACGATGGCTGTCGAGGCGTTTGTCGTCGGTGCGCTTGAATCGGCGCTGCACGCCGGCGAGATCGTCGAGGCCGTTCATGTGCCGGCGCGGGTGGTCTCGGCGCATTGGGGCTATGCCAAGAGCTGCCGCAAGACCGGCGAGTTTGCCCATGCCATCGGTGCGGTCCTGGTCGACCCGGCTGCCGCCACCGCCCGCGTCGTGATCGGTGCGATCGACACAGTGCCGATCGTCGTGACCGATGCAGCGGAGCTGTTCGGCGGACGGGTCGCCGCCGACTACAAGCGGCGTTTCGATGCCCGTGTCGCGGATGGTCTGCTTGCGAAGGCCGGCATCAGCGACGCCGTGCAGCGGCATATCCATGTGAGCGTGTTGCAACGTGCCGTTCATGAGGCCGCGGCATGAACACGATCGCCCTCAACGTCAACCGGCGTGCGGTGGAGGTTCTGGCGGAGCCGCGCACCAGCCTCGCCGATTTCGTCCGCGACAGGCTCGACCTGACCGGCACCCATCTCGGCTGCGAGCACGGCGTGTGCGGCGCCTGCACCGTGCTGCTCGACGGCGTGCCGGCGCGGTCCTGCATCACCTATGCGGTGGCCTGCCAAGGCGCTGATATCACCACGATCGAAGGCCTCGACGAGGACGAGGTCATGGTCGAGCTGCGCGCCGCCTTTACACGGGAGCATGCGCTGCAATGCGGCTATTGCACCCCGGGGATGCTGGTCTCCGCGCGCGACCTGGTGCTGCGTCTGCCCGACGCCGATGAACGGCGGATCCGGGTCGGTCTCAGCGGCAACCTCTGCCGCTGCACCGGCTACGTCGGAATCGTGCGGGCGGTGCAGTCCGTGATCGAGGCCCGGCGTGCGCGCAACATCGCGCCGCAAGCCGATGGCGGCCGGACCATCCTTGGTCCCGCCGGTTCGGGGCGGGCCGTGTCTGATGGAAACGGACAGCCGCTGCGGCCTGCGCGGCAGGAGTTCGCGCCGGCATTGGACATCTCCGCACCGGCCGTCATTCCGGACTTCGTTCCGGCCACTGTTCTCGATCAGCGCTGCACGCTGCCGCACGCGCCGGCAAAAGTGTTTGCGATGTTCGAGGATATCAAGGGCATCGCAGCCTGCCTTCCCGGCGTGTCACTGACGGCGCCGCCAAGCCCGGAGCGCGTCGAAGGCGCGATCCGCGTCAGGCTCGGGCCGATCGCTGCGGCCTTCGAGGGGGTCGCGCGCGTCGAACGCGATCCCGTGACGCTCTCCGGCCGCATCATTGGCATCGGCACGGATCGTCGCAGCCACTCGGCGACGCAGGGTGAAATCCGTTATCGCCTGGTGCCGATCGACGACGGCCGTGCGACCGCCGTCGAACTGTCGATCGGCTACACGCTCACGGGAATGCTGGCCCAGGTCGGGCGTCCCGGCCTGGTACGCGATCTTGCCCGGCGCCTGGTCGCGGACTTCGCCGGCAATCTCGACCGCCACATGTCGGGTGCATCGCCGGGAGAGGCGGTCCCGGCGGAGCTCAGCGGCTTGTCGATCATTTCGGGCGTGTTGCGCGCCCGGGTCGCGCGCGTTTTCGGTCGTTTCTTTGCCAGCCGGGACAGGTCGGGATGACGGATCGGCGTGTCCGCACATCGCGGAGCGACGAAGTTTGCAGTGCCTAGGGATCAACAGCGTGGGATTTGGAGAGACAACATGACACGAGCACTTGGATTCGTTCCGGCAGTCGCGCTGGCGGCAGCCTTGTTCGGCGGCGCGGCACAGGCGCAGACCATCAAGATCGGTGTCAACGAGCCGCTCACCGGCGCATTCGCGGCGTCCGGCACCTACGTCGTCAACGGCGCCAAGATCGCCGCCGACGAGATCAACGCCAAGGGCGGCATTCTCGGCAAGAAGATCGAGCTCGTGATCGAGGACAACAAGAGCAATCCGACCGAGGCGGCGGCCGTTGCCGAGAAGCTCATCACCAGCGACAAGGTGCCGGTCCTGATGGGCGCCTGGGGCTCGAGCCTGACGCTCGCGGTGATGCCGAAGCTGATCGAGTATGAAACGCCCATGGTGGTCGAGACTTCGTCCTCGGGCAAGATCACGACGACGGGCAATCCCTTCATCTTCCGCATCTCGCCGCCCTCGGCGGTCGAGGCCGCGGCGTTCAAGGGCATCGTCGACAAGCTCGCGCTGAAGAAGGTGGACTTCCTCGTCATCAACAACGACTGGGGCCGCGGCACCGCCGAGGACTTCAGCAAGATGATGAAGGACAAGGGCATCACGATCGGCCTGGTCGAAACCATGGACCAGGGCGCGCAGGACATGAGCGCGCAGCTCTCCAAGATCAAGAGCTCGGAGTCCGAGACCGTCATCGTCACGACCGCCGTCGATCAGCTCACGCTGATCTTCAAGCAGGCGGCCGCGCTGGGGCTGAAGAAGCGCATCATCACCACCGGCGGCTCGCAGAATCCGGACCAGATCATCGCCCAGGCGGGCGCCGCGGCCAACGGCACCATGCATCTGACCACCTTCCTGCCCTGGTTCCCCGACAAGACGCCGAACCCGGAAGCCACCAGCTACTTCATCGCCGAATGGAAGAAGCGCGGGTTCGACTTTGCCGGCTGCACCGAGAGCTTCCGCGGCTATGACGGCATCCGCACCGCCGCTGCCGCAATCGAGAAGGCGGGCAAGGCGGAACCTGCGGCCATCAAGGCGGCGATGTGGGACATCAAGCTGAAGGGCCTCAACGGCGACATCGTGTTCCGCAAGTCCGGCCCCGAGGGCAAGGAAAGCGGGCAGAGCCAGCCGAACGTCTATCTGATCGAGATCAACGAGGGCAAGGTCGAGATGAAGACGCTCTGACGTCGCGCAAGTTCTGGGGGAGGGCAGCGCACCCCGCCCTCCCGATGCGCACCTTAATAATTTGGGACCAGCCTTGGGCGAGTTTCTCCAGCATCTGATCAACATGCTCGTGCTCGGCGGCACCTATGCGCTGCTGGGCATCGGGCTCACGCTGATCTTCGGCATCATGAACGTGGTGAACTTCACGCATGGCGTGCTGTACACGTTCGGCGCCTACATCATGTTCATCGTGGTGCAACAGCTCGGGCTGAACTTCTTCCTCGCCTTGCCCGTGGCCGTGCTGGCCGGATGGCTGCTGGGTGCAGCCATCGAGCTGACGCTGCTCCGGCCGCTGCGCGGCTCCGACATCGACACCACGATGCTGGTCATGATCGGCGCCTGGATCGCGATGCAGTCGGGCACGCTGTGGATCTGGGGCGGCGTCGCCAAATCGGTGGCAACGCCATTCCCTGAGGCGCCGCTGGTGCTCGGGCCGGTGTCCGTGTCCTGGCTGCGCCTGTTCGTCCTGGCGGCAGCGGCAATGCTGATCGTGGTGACGTACCTCGTGATCAACCGGACCAGACTTGGCCGTGCCATGAGGGCAACGTTCCAGGACCACGACACGGCGTCGCTGATGGGCGTCAACGTCGATCTGATCTACACCTCGACCTTCGCGATCGGCTCGAGCCTTGCGGCGGTCGCGGGGGCGCTGCTCGGGCCGGTCTACGTGATCTTCCCGCAAATGGGCGATCTCGCCGCAGTCAAGGCGTTCGCCATCGTCATCCTCGGCGGTCTCGGCAACATCACCGGCGCGGTGATCGGCGGATTCATTCTGGCCTTGGCCGAGGAGCTCGGCGCCGGCTATGTCTCCTCCGGCTATCGCGACGCCATGGGCTTTGTGATCATCATCGCGGTGCTGATCTTCAAGCCGACCGGCCTGTTCGCGCGCGCGGAGCGCGTCGGATGAGGATCGCCATCACCATCCTCGCCGTCGCAGCCCTTGCCTCGGTGCCGCTCTGGCTGCGCGATCCCTATCTCCTGAACGCGCTGATCACGACCGGCATCTTCGTCATCGGCGCGATGAGCCTCAACCTGCTGCTCGGCTTCACCGGCCAGCTCAGCCTCGGTCACATCGCCTTCTTCGGCATCGGCGCCTATGTCAGCGCGCTGACATCGCTCGGTTTCGACGCCGGTCTGCCCGGAGGTCTGCGTCTGGTCCACGAGCCCTGGCCGCCGATCGCAGGCTTCGTGCTCGCGATCATCGTCGCCGGGCTGTGCGGCTATTTTGTCGGCCTGCTCTCATTCCGGGTCCGCGGCGCTTATTTCGTCATTGTCACGATCTCCTTCGCCGAAGTGGTCCGGCTGGTGGCGCTGAACTGGGTCGAGCTGACGCAGGGCCCGCTGGCGCTGACCAACATTCCCTCCATTGCGCTCCCGTTGCCCGGCTTTGGCGAACTGACGCTGCGTACCAAGCTGCACAACTACTACCTCGTGCTGGCGGTGGCGCTCATCGCCTACCTCCTGATCGCGCGGCTCGTTCATTCGCATTTCGGCCGCGCCATGCGCGGGCTGATGGAGAATGAAACGCTGGCCGTCTCCGTCGGCATCGACGTGACCAAGACGCTGACACTGGCGGCCGTGATATCAGCCGCGATTGCGGGCGCGGCCGGCAGCCTCTATGCCCACTATATCCGGATCATCGATCCCGAAGTGTTTGCCTTCATCAACACCGTCACCATGGTGATCATGGTCATCAGCGGCGGCAAGGGCTCGCTGGCTGGCCCCGTTGTCGGCGGCCTGATCTTCGGGCTGTTGCCGGTCGCACTGCGTCCGATCATGGCGCCGGAAGCGCAGTGGATCGTCTATGGCGGCGTGCTGATTGCCATCCTGTTCGTGCTGCCCCGCGGCATCGTGCCGTCGCTCGCACAGCGATTTGTCGGGCGAGGGCGCAAGACGACGGCGCTGACGCCGGTCGCGCTCACCGAGACCGGCGTCAAGGAGCGGGCGTGATGACGGGGCGCGCCGTTGCCATGACGATCGAGCAGGTCGCGGTCCGCTTCGGCGGGCTGGTCGCGATCTCCGACATGAACTTCACCGTGGGCGAGGGTGAGATCGTCAGCCTGATCGGACCGAACGGCGCCGGCAAGACCACCGCCTTCAACGTCATGACCGGCTTTCTGGAGCCGAGCGCCGGCCGCGTCACCTATCAGGGCACCGAGCTCACCGGTTTGAAGCCGCATCAGATCGCCGATCTCGGCCTGATCCGGACGTTCCAGCGCACCAGCGTTTTCCCGAATGACACGGTCTACGACAATCTTCTCATCGGGCTGCACCGCCAGGGCCGGGTCGGGCTGCTTGACGCCATCCTCGGCATGCCGCGTGCGCGCGCCGCGGAGCGCAAGCTGCGGCAGCGCGCGAGCGAGCTGATCGAATGGGTCGGCCTCGAACGCCGCGCCCACGATGCTGCCGGCTCGCTGTCCTACGGCGAGCAGCGTTTGGTCGGCGTCGCGCTGGCGCTCGCGGCAGAGCCATCGATGCTGCTGCTCGACGAGCCGGTCTCGGGCATGAATGCCTCGGAAACCCACAGGTTCGTCGAGCTGATCCGCGGCATCCGCGACCGCGGCATCACCATCCTGCTGGTCGAGCATGACATGCCGATGGTGATGACGGTCTCGGATCGCATCGTGGTGTTGAACTACGGCCGCATCATCGCCGAGGGGACGCCCGACGTGATCCGTAACGATCCGGCGGTGATCGAGGCCTATCTCGGACATGGAGCGGCGCGTGCTTGAGATCCGCGACATGGTGTGCGGCTATGGCGGCGTCACCGCGCTGCGCGGCATCTCGCTGGAGGTGAAGGCCGGACAGCTGGTGGCTCTGATCGGCGCCAACGGCGCCGGCAAGAGCACGACGCTGCGCGCGATTTCGGGACTGGTGCCGCCGCGCTCGGGGCAGATGCTGTTTGACGGCATCGACATCACCGCGGCGAAGCCGCCGCGCGTGCTGGCGAGCGGCATTGCGCATTGCCCGGAAGGCCGGCGGGTGTTTCCGCATATGAGCGTCGAGGAGAACCTCGACATGGGGGCTTACCTCCGGAGCGGTTCGGGCGAAATCGCGGCCGATCGCGACCGCATCTACCTGGAATTTCCGCGGCTTGCCGAACGGCGCCGCCAGGCGGCGGGTACGCTGTCCGGCGGTGAGCAGCAGATGCTCGCGATCGGGCGTGCGCTGATGTCGCGGCCACGGCTGATCATGTTCGACGAGCCCTCGCTCGGGCTTGCTCCCAACATCGTCGAACGTACCTTTGCGATCATCCGTCGCATCCGCGACGCCGGCACCACGGTGCTTCTGGTCGAGCAGAACGCGTTCGCCGCGCTCGACATGTGCGACCACGCCTATCTGCTCGAGAGCGGCCGCATCGTGTTGTCCGGCGCAGGCTCCGAGCTGATCGAGAACGAGCATGTGCGGAAGGCCTATCTCGGTGGATGACGCGTCTGTCCGCCCGGACGGGCATGGGTGGATTCCGGTTTGCGACCTCAGCCGGCTGAAGGCAGAGAGCATCGTCCGCGTCGCCGGGCTCGATATGCTCGTGATCTGGAACGACGGCGAGGTCACCGCCTGCGAACGCGCGTGCCCGCACGAGCAGGCGGATCTCGGCCTTGGACATGTTGCGGTGGGCCGGCTGGTTTGTCCGCGTCACGCAGCATCGTTCGATTTGCGCGACGGCAGCATTTCTTCGGGCTGGCCAAGTCCGCCGTTGCGGCTCTATCCGGTCCGGGTCACGGGAGAGCAGGTCTGGATTGATGCGGGGGCGGGACAGTCGGGGCGATGATGGCATTCTGCCCCTGTTTTGCCCGACGTGTCAAAGCCTCGCGCGACGTGGATTTGCCTTTAGAAGCGGCGTGGATTCGTCTTTAGAAACAAGGGCAGTCCTACTGTGCATGGGGTTGTTTTCGCGTTTTTTAATCCAGCAACCGGCGGACAGCGTCCACCAGAATGCCGTCAGGGCGACGCAACGCCTCAAGGATCGTGAAATGGTCGGCGCCCTCGACCGGGATCAGTTTGCCGGGCGCCTTCGCGGCCGCGCGCTTGTCGTCGAAATTGATTGAATCGAGCACGAGGGCCGGAAGCTCGACGGTGCCGTAGGCGATGTCGAGCCGCTTGTGCGTCACGGGCAGGCGAAGCGGCGAGAGCGTGGCGACTTCCTCGTCCGTCAGCTTCAGCGCGTTGTTGAGCCCGGTATCGCGGATCGGCGCCAGATCGTAGACGCCGGACATTGCCAGTCCGGCATGGACACGCGGATGGTCCAGTGCCATCGCCACGAGGTGGGCGCCCGCCGACCAGCCCGACAGGACGACCGGCCCGGCGATGCCATAGGATGCGCCATGCGCAGCGAGCCAGTCGAGCGCCCTGGGGATTTCTGCGACGATCTCGGTCAGGGAAACCTGGGGCGCCAGCGAGTATCCGGGGATCGCAACCGACCAGCCATGCGCGGCGACGCCTTCGACCAGCATGGCGAACAGCTCGCGCGAATTGCGCTGCCAATAGCCGCCATGCAGGAACACCAGGCAGGGCGCATCAGGCTGCGCGGCCGGGTAGAGGTCGATCTTGTTGTTCGCCCGCTCGCCGTAAGGCAGATCGAGATGCGATGTCAGGCTCTTCCGCAGCCGTCCCGAAGCTTCATTGCGCTCGGCGATCAGGGCCGCGCTGTTCTTGACGGCGCTGTTGTTGTCATAGGCGGCGTCGCGCTCCGCCTGGGCAAGCGCGGACCAGTTGGTGCGGGGATCGAGCGGCCGATTTGGCGAACGGGTCTCATCTACCATGGAGTCTCCGGGGCGGCATGCGATGACCCACCGTAGCTGCGATCGGCCTTGCTCACTCCTGTCTGCCACGAATCCTGTTGGAGTTGAACATCAACCGCGGGCGGTCGAAGCATGCGTGTGCTGCAATCCCTTCAACCCTGGCGGCGCAGAAACCCCGTGATCGTGACCTTCTCCCAGATCCCGGCCGCGGCAAAGGGGTCCGCGCCGTTGAAGGCTTCGACCTCTGCGCGGCTCGAGGCCTCGATCAGGAACAGGCTGCCGATCATGGTCGCGCCGTCGTCGGAGACGAGGGGTCCCGACATCACGATCTTGACGCCAAATTTTGAGGTGTCGCTCAGGAAGGCCTTGTGAGCGTCATAGTTGGCGAGCCGGGTCGGAAGCGCGCCGGCGCGGTCGAGAGCGTGGATTGCGAACAGCATGGTGTCTCCGGTTCTTGGGACGGCCGCGAGGAAGCGGCCGTCCGGGTCTGTCGTGATTGGCTGGCTTATTTGCCGCCGAGCTTGCCGGCGTCCTCGAAGGTCGGGCAGGTCCGTTGCTCCAGCGGCACGTCGAACGGCTGGTAATTGTCCTTGGTGATGACCGTCGGTTTCAGCACGATCTCGTTGATGACCGGCTGGTTGCGCAAGCTGCGGATCGCCATCATGGTGCCGAGGCAGCCTTGCGCAAATCCGTTGTAGTCGCCGCTCGCGAGCAGCTTGCCGGACTTGATCGCATCGATCGCCTCCTTGGTGCCGTTGATGCCGATCACCTGCGCCTTGCGGTTGGCGCCGTCGAGGGCCTCGATCGCGCCGACCGCCATGGCGTCGTTGGCGGCCAGCACGCCGTCGATCTGCGCGTTCGACTGCATCAAATTCTCCATCACCTGGAGCGCCTGGAGCCGCTGGTAATTGCCTGGCTGCGAGGCCAGGAGTTTTGCGCCGGCGTTCTCCTTCAGCGCGTCGTTGAAGCCTCTGACACGGTCGACATTGGTCAGCGAGCCCTTGACGCCCTCGATGATGACGATGTTGCCCTTGCCGCCGAGCGTCTTCAGCAGATGGCGCGCGGTCTCGAGCCCGAGGCTGTAATCGTCGGCGCCGACGAAGGACAGGAATTTGCCGCCGGCGGAGCGGTCGGTGATGTTGACCACCGGGATCTTGGCGTCGTTGATCTTCTCGACGCCCGGCACCATCGCCTTGTAGTCGACCGGCGTGAAGACGATGGCGCTCGGCTTCTTCACCACGACGTCCTCGATCTGGCTGAGCTGCTCGGGGATCGAATCCGGCTTGGTTGGGATGTATTGCAGCGTCTTCGCGTTCAGCGCCTTCGCCATGTTGTCGGCGCCGACCCGCACCGTCTGGAAGAACGGGTTGGTCTGGTTCTTGGTGAAGACGGCGATGGTCTCGCCGTCGGCGCGGGCCTGCGTGGTGAGTGCCGCGGCCATCAGCAGCGGCAGCGCCAAATAAGACGTCACGTAGCCCAGTTTCTGTTGTCTCATGTTGCCTCCATCCCTCGTTTTGCTTGTTGGATTTTTCAAGTACTCGTTACGCGCGGCGGCGCGTCTTCATGTCGAGCCAGACCGCGAGAATGACGATGATTCCGGTGACGAGCGGCTGCCAGTTGGCGCTGACCGACAAGAGGTTCATGCCGTTCAGGACCAGCGTCAGGATCAGCGCGCCGATGAAGGTGCCGAACACGGTGCCGACACCGCCGAACAGCGAGGTGC
Organism: Bradyrhizobium sp. P5_C12; assembly: GCF_054049735.1. Lineage (NCBI taxonomy): Bacteria > Pseudomonadati > Pseudomonadota > Alphaproteobacteria > Hyphomicrobiales > Nitrobacteraceae > Bradyrhizobium > Bradyrhizobium sp. P5_C12. The sequence goes on along the minus strand of NZ_JBFULU010000002.1, from coordinate 129,905 downwards.
CGCCGATCAGCACGGCCGCGATCGCCGGCAGCGTCAGGCTTTCGCCGATGTCGGCCTCTGCCGAATTGAGCCGCGACAGGAAGATGATCGAGGCAAGGCCCGCCATGGTGCCGGAGACGGCGTAGACCAGCAGCAGGCGGCGCGCGACCGGGATGCCGGAGAGCCGTGCCGCGACCGGATTGGCGCCGATCGCATAGATCTCCTGGCCCCAGATCGTTCGCTGGGCAAACAGCGTCCCGATCCCAAGGAACACCAGCAGCAGGTAGACCGGGATGGGCAGTCCGAACAGATAGCCGCTGCCGATCTGGCGGAAGCCTGCCGGGAAGCCGTGCAGGGTCTCGCCCGCCATGTACCAGTAGGTGAGGCCGTTCAGCACCCAGAGCATGCCGTAGGTGGCGATGAAGGAGGGGATGCGCAGCGCGGTGACCATCACGCCGTTGAGCAGCCCGACGATGCCGCCGCAGGCGAGCCCGGTGAGGATACCAAGCGCTGGCGAGCCGGTCTTGTGGATCACGGTGCCGGCGATGCAGGCCGACAGCGCGACATTGGCGCCGACGGAGAGATCGAGGCCCGCGGTCAGGACCACGAGGGTCAAGCCCGAGGCGATGAAGAAGGTCAGGCTCGCCTGCCGGAGCACGTTGAGGATGTTGCCGAGGCTCAGGAAGGAATCGCTGAGCACGGCCAGCACCGCGCAGATCAGCAGCGCCGCGAGCAGGCGATAGAACACCTGGATCGCGTCCTGCGACAGGAAGGAGCGGGGCGGCACGATCGCCTCTTTGCTGATGTCGGTCATGCGCGGCTCCGCAGGCCGTCGAGGAACAGTGCGACGATGACGAGGACGCCGACGCTTGCGACCTGCACCGAGGAGGGCATCGAGATCAGGTTGAGCCCATTGCGCAGCACGCCGACCGCGATCACGCCGAGCAACGTGCCGAGCAGCCAGCCATTGCCGCGCTCGAAGGAGGTGCCGCCGACCGCCACCGCGGCGATGGCATCGAATTCAAGGCCGAGGCCAGCGGTCGGATGGCCGGAGTTCATCCTTGCGGTCATCAGCAGGCCGGCGATGCCGGCCATGGCACCGCCGATCGCATAAACCGCGATCAGCAGCCGGTTCGGCGAGAGGCCGGCATAACGCAGCGCCTCGCGGTTGCCGCCGAGCGCAAAGATGTAGGTGCCGAAGCGGGTGTGATAGAGCAGCGCGTGGAACGCTGCGTAAGTCACCAGCGCCATCACGATCGGGACCGGCACACCCAGAAGCGTCGCCGAATAGATGTCGCGCACGCTGTGGGGAATGCCGACCACGCTCTGGCCGTCACTCACGATCAGCGACAGGCCTTGCGCCATGCCGAGCGTGCCGAGCGTCGCGACGAAGGGCGGAATGCCGACAATCGCGACCAGCCAGCCGTTGACGGTGCCGAAGGCGGCCCCGACCAGCAGGCCGGCGCCCAGGCCCAGCAGCATCGACTTGGTCGCGAGCGACACGATGGCGACGCAGAGCGAGGTCAGCGTCAGCACCGCGCCCATCGACAGGTCCAGCCCCTCGGTCATGATGATCAGGGTCATCGGCAATGCGAGCATGGTCAGGATCGTCGACTGCACCAGCACGTTGGAGAGGTTGGCGACCGACAGGAATCCGGGCGCGATTGCGCCGAACAGCGCGATCAGGAGCACCAGCACGATGGCAACGCCGGGAATGCGTTGCAGCGGATTGGGCTGTGAAACGACCGCGGCCTCACGCATGATGCATCCCCAGTCGCACGATGTTCTCCTCGGTCAATTCGTTGCGGGTCAGATGGCCGGCAATGCGGCCCTCGCGCATCACATAGGCGCGGTCGCAGACATGGCAGATCTCGACCTGCTCGGACGAGATCATCAGGGCGGCTGCGCCTTCCGCGACCAGCCGGTCGATCAGTGCAAAAATCTCGGACTTGGCGCCGATGTCGATGCCCCGCGTCGGCTCGTCGAAGATGAAAAGCTTCGAGCCGGCCGCCAGCCACTTGCCGATCACGACCTTCTGCTGGTTACCACCGGAGAGCAGTCCGACGGTCTGCCGCGCGCTCGGCGTGGCGATCCTGAGCTGCCGGATCAGGCCGTCCGACGTGCGCTGTGCGCTACGCCGGTCGAACAGGCCGCTCGGAAACAGTTTTCGCAGCGCCGACACCACCAGATTGTCGCTCACCGACCGCAACAGGGCGAGGCCCTCGCTCTTGCGGCTCTCCGGGACCAGCGCGATGCCGCGGCGTGCGGCGAGGTCGGGCTCGCCGGAAATGGCCTTGCCGTCAAAGATGATCTCGCCGGAATTGACGGGATCGGCGCCGAAAATGGCCCGCGCAACCTCGCTGCGACCCGAGCCGACCAGGCCGCACAGGCCGACAATCTCGCCCCGGCGCACCTCGATGTTGATGTCGGAGATACCGGTCGACGAGGAGAGGCCCTTGACCTCGAGCAGCAATTCGCCGGGCTTGTCGGCAAAATTGCGCGGATAGGTCATGTCCACGGTGCGGCCGACCATCATGCGGACGAGCTGGTCCGGCGTGACGTCGGCGGGGCGGACGCCGTCGATGCGGCGGCCGTCGCGCAGCACCGTGATGCGGTCGCCGAGCGCGAACACCTCGGCCATGCGATGCGAGATATAGACGATCGACACGCCGTCGGCTTTGAGCCGCGCGATCAGCGCGAACAGGAGCTCGGTCTCGCGGTCGGATAGCGCCGCCGTCGGCTCGTCCATGACCAGGATGCGCGCATTCTGGCTGATCGCTTTCGCGATCTCGACCATCTGCTGCTGCGCTACGCCGAGCTTGTCGACGGTGGTGGAGGGATCGATCTCGAAGCCGATCATATCGAGCACGCGCTTGGCGTCGGCCAGAATCTTGCGGCGGTCGATCGTGCTGGGGATGCGGCCCATTGGCTCGCGGCCGAGGAAGATGTTCTGCGCGATGTCGAGATAGGGGACGAGCGAGAATTCCTGGAAGATCACGGCGATGCCGAGCTTCTGTGCATCGGCCGTCGAGTTGATCGCGACCTTCTCGCCCTTGTGGTAGAACTCGCCGGCGTCGGCGCTGTAGGCGCCGCACAGCACCTTCATCAGGCTCGACTTGCCGGCGCCGTTCTCCCCTAACAGCATGTGGACTTCGCCGGGGAAGACGGCAAAGGACACGTCGTCCAGCGCCTTGACGCCGGGAAACTCCTTGCTGATGCCGCGCAGCTCGAGCAGTGGCGTGGGCGAGGGCGCAGTGGCCAGTGCCGCGGTGCTCATGCGTGTGCTCCCGCAAAAATCTTGCCGGGATTCATCAATCCATTGGGATCGAGGGCCGTCTTGATCGACCGCATCACGTCCACGGCCTCGCCGAGCTCGTCGGCGAGATAGTCGATCTTGCCGAGCCCGATACCGTGCTCGCCGGTGCAGGTGCCGTCCATGGCGATGGCGCGCGCGACCATGCGCGCCTGAAGCGCCTTGGCGCCTTCGCTCTCCTCCGGCTTTGCCGGATCGATCAGGATCAGCATGTGGAAATTACCGTCGCCGACATGGCCGACGATCGGAGCGGTGAAACCGTGCTCGTCCGCGTCCCGCCGCGTCTCGGTCAGGCATTCCGCGAGCCTTGAGATCGGCACGCAAACATCGGTGATCACGGCGCGCGCGCCGGGCCGCAAGCCCAGGCCGGCATAGAGCGTGTTGTCGCGGGCGTGCCAGAGCCGGCTGCGGTCTTCCTGTGCCTTGGCCCAGGCAAAGCCATGGCCGCGATGGTCGGCGGCGATCGCCTCTGCGGCCTCTGCCTGCTCGGCAACGGAGGTCTCGGAGCCATGGAATTCGAAGAACAGGGTCGGGGCTTCGCGATAGCCGAGCTTTGCGTAGGCATTGATGCCGCGCATCATGACGTCGTCGAGCAGTTCGATGCGCGCCACGGGGATCGCGGACTGGATCACGGAGATCGCGGTGTCGACGGCATCATGCAGGGTGTCGAAGCTGCAAACCGCGGCCGAGATCGCCTGCGGCACGGGATGCAGCTTCAGCGTGATCTCGGTGATGAGCCCGAGGGTGCCTTCCGCGCCGACGAACAACCGCGTCAGGTCGTAGCCGGCCGCTGATTTGCGTGCCCGTTGCGAGGTGCGAATCACGCGCCCGTCGGCCAGCACCACTTCCAGCGCCATGACGTTGTCCTTCATGGTGCCGTAGCGCACCGCCATGGTGCCGGAGGCGCGGGTGGACGTCATGCCGCCGATCGAGGCATCGGCGCCGGGGTCGATCGGGAAGAACAGGCCGGTGCCACGCAGCTCGGCATTGAGCTGCTTTCGGGTGATGCCGGGCTGCACGACGACATCCATGTCGCTCTCGTGCACCGCCAGCACCTTGTTCATGCGCGCGAAATCGAAGCAGACGCCGCCGGCGACGGAGGCCGCATTGCCCTCAAGCGAGGTGCCGGCGCCGAACGGCACGATCGGCATATTCGCGCCGGCGCAGAGCTTGACGATCGCGGCCACCTCCATCGTGGTCTCGGGGAAGACGACGATGTCCGGCGGCAGGTTGCGGTAGTGGGATTCGCTCTGGCCATGCTGATCGAGCACGGCCCGCGCCACGCTGGCACGCGGGCCGATCATGCCCGACAGGCGATCGGCCAATGCGGCTATGCTGACCCGCGGTCCCATCATCTCTCCCCGTTCGTATCCTCTCGCGGACTCTTGCCGGCCCGTTCGGTTTGTCCGGCTTAGGCCGCCTGCGCGCTGCTCGCAACCTGCTTCAGACCGAAATCATAGTTGAGGTGGAAATACGCCGCGTCCACCATGCGACCATCCGGCGCACGGCCGGGCGGGCACTGCACAAACTCGCGGATCAGGCTGTCCTTGACGCCGAACACCACGTCGCTGTCGAGATACTGGTCGCCGGCGACGAACACATGGGTCACGAGCTGCTCGAAGCCCGGCGCTGAGATCATGAAATGCACGTGCGCCGGCCGCCAGGGATGACGGCCCTGCACCTCCAGCATCTCGCCGACCGGACCGTCATGCGGGATCGGATAGGCGGCAGGCTTGATCGACCAGAAATGGAAGCGGCCGTTCTGGTCGGTGTGGAAGCGCGCGCGCATCGCGAGATCGCCGATCTTGTCGAGCTGCTGCACGTCGTAATAGCCGTCATCGTCGGAATGCCAGACGTCCACGACGGCGCCCGCAAGCGGCCGTCCGTCGACGATCGAGACCGAGCCGGTGACCAGCATCGGATCACCCTCCATGGGACCGGAGATGTCAGCGCCGTTCTGCTTCTCGGGCGAGGCCTGGACGAAGAACGGGCCGAGCACCGTGGTCTCGGTCGCGCCTTCCGGCACCGGGTGGTTGATTGCATCAACCAGCATGGAGACGCCGAGCGTGTCCGACAGCAGGATGAATTCCTGGCGCTTGTCGTCGCACATGTGACCGGTGCGGGTCAGGAAGTCGATGCCGTATTCCCATTCCTTCTGGGTCGGGCGGACCTCGCGGACGAAAGCATGAAGGTGCCGGACCAACGCTTCGCTGACCTGCTTGATCCGGGGATCAGTCGCGCCTTCGATCCGCTCGAGCACTGCGTCGGTGATCGTGTTCTCGTTGAAATTGCGCATATGTGCCTCCGTTGATCACAGTTTGGGCTCGCCGAGGCCGGACAGCCGCTCGAGATGTTTGACGGTCGCGATGAAGTCGGTGTCGCCATCGCCCTGCGCGACCAGCGATCCGTAGGTCTCTCGTACCTGCGCGGCGAGCTGCAAGGGTACGCCTACGGCTTGGCCGGCACCGAGGATGAGATCGAGGTCCTTGGCCATCTGCTTGCAGGAGAAAGTAGACTCGAAATCACGATTGCGCAGCGGCGCGGTCTTGTACTTCACCATCGGCGAAGCCACCGCGCTGTCGTCGAGCACCTTCAGAATATCCTGCCAGGCAATCCCACCCTTGCGCGCCAGCGCCAGGCTTTCCGCCATCATCGCGGCCGACACCGCGATCATCAGATTGACCGCGAGCTTGGCATAGCGCGCTTCCTCGCCCGGTCCGAGATAGGTCTGGGCGCGGGTGAAGGTTGTGAACAGCGGTTTTGCGTTTTCGAAGGCGTCCTTCGGCCCCGAGACGAAGCAGCTCAGCGCGCCGGTATGGACGATGCTGGCATTGCCGGACACCGGCGAACGAAGATAGGCAATGCCGCGGGCCTGCGCGGCGGCGTCGACTTCGGCGGAAGCCTCGACGCTCACGGTGCTGGTCTCGATCAGAACGGCGCCAGGGGCCATGGCGGCGATGAGGCCGCTGGGGCCGAGCGTCACGGCGCGCAAGACCGTATCATCGGGCAGGGACGTAACGACTGCGGCCCGTCCGATGACGGCTTCGGCCTGCGAAGCGGCGATACCGATGCCTTGCGAGCGCGCCTCGTTCAGCCGGGCGGCACTTTGGTCGAAGGCGGTCACGGCGTAACCGGCCTTGGCGACGAGCACCGACATCGGCAGGCCCATCTTGCCGATCCCGATGAAAGCGATGTTCTTCGAAGCGTCTGTCATTGCTCTCGTCCGTTGGCGCCTTCAGGCGGCGCGTCCCTGTCGTTCGATGTCCTGCACCAGTCGCCGGCCGGATTGCCCGAGCAGCTCTTTCTTGCTCTCGAGCCCTTCGGCCTGCAGCCGGCCGTTCCGTTTCTTCCAGGCGCCGCCGATCATGACCGCCTCGATATTGGCGAGGCTCGTCTGCATCACGACGGTCGCGACGGGGTCGTGCACGGGAAAGAGGTTGAGATCGGATGCGTTGATGATGACGAGGTCGGCGAGCTTGCCCGGCGTCAGCGAGCCGATCTGGCTCTCGCGGCCGAGCATGCGGGCGCCTTCCGTCGTGATCCAGCGCAGCGCCTCGCGCACGGGGATGGTGGTGGTCGCTGGAATGGTGCCGCTGTCCCGGCGCGATTCCGCATTGTCGAGCGCCCGCTGCATCGACAGCGCGACGCGAGCGGCGGAGAAGAGATCGCCGGCCAGCACGGATTCCAGATCGATGCCGATGGTGGGACGCACGCCGCGCTTGAGTAGCCGTCCGGTGATCGGAAAGCCGTGCCCCTGGATCATCTCGTTTTCGGGCGTCACCGAGAACGACACGCCGAGGTCGACCAAGCGGTCGAGGAGGTCGTCGGGCAGATCGTTGCCGTGGACGATGTTGACGCCGGCACCGACGAGGCCGGCCGCGATCAGCTTCTCCCAGCCGCCCGGCGTCTTGGCCGGGCCGCCGCCCTGGTGCATCGAGGCGATCAGCTTGAGCTCCCGCGCCATGCGGAAGTCGTGCATCGCGACGTCGAGCGTCGAATAATGCGGACCGAGAATCGCAAGCCCGAGCGTGACGAGGCCATCGCGGTCGGCGAGGGGGCCGGCCAGCAGCCGCTCGACCTCGCGGCGCGGATGCGGCACTTCCGAGAAGTGCGGCTCGCCCGGCTTCGGCTCGGGTTTGGGCGAGCCGTGAAAGAAGGCGGCGCGGATGCCGCTCTCGATCAGGCCGCGCACGGCGGCGTCGGTATGGGCGGGGGTTGGATTGTTGTGGCACCAGTCGACCAGTGTCGTGGTGCCGCAATTGATCTGGTTCAGCGCGCCGACCAGCGTCGCGATATGGATGTCCTCGGGACGGAACACTGTTGCCAGCCCGGCATGCATGCGGCGGAAATATTCGAGCAGTGTCCAGTTCGCGGCGTAGCCACGCAACGCCGTCTGCCAGGTGTGCATATGCGCGTTGATCAGGCCGGGGATGACGATGCGGCCTGTGCCGTCCACGATCTCCGTTTCGGCCGTGCCACTACCGAGGTCGATGTCGGGGCGCACGTCGACGATGCGATTGCCCTCGACCAGCACGTCGCCGGTGCGAAGATCGCCGATCGCATCATCCATGCTGATGACGGCCGCGGATTTGATCAGCGTGCGCCGCATCGCTCTAAACCGCCGCTTTGATTGCGCCTGGCTGCTCGCCGGCCCAGGCGCTCGCGATCAGGTCGCGGATGGCGCCCCGCTCGAGCGGGCGCGGATTCCAGTAGGCATTGGTGACGGCGAGATCGGCCGCCTTGTCGATGCCGCTCTCGGGCATGCCGACGTCGCGCAGCGCAAGCTTTGCATTCAGCCGTTTTGCGAGGTCGTAAAGTCCCTGCGACGCATCGGCGGCGCCGATCGCGCGCGAGATGCGCGCCATCGCATCGGGCACGGCCGGTGCGTTGTAGGCCAGCGCATGCGGCAGCACGATGGTATGGGTCTCGGCGTGCGGCAGATCGAAGGTGCCGCCGAGCGTGTGGCAGAGCTTGTGATGCAGCGCCATGCCGACGGTGCCGAGGCAGACGCCGCACAGCCAGGCACCATAGAGCGCCTCGGTGCGGGCCTCGCGGTCGTTGCTTTTGGCGGCAATGGCGGGCAGGGCACGCGCGAGTGCGCGAATGCCTTCTTCCGCCATCAGCGAGGTGACGGGATTGGTGTCGCGCGCGTAAAGCGCCTCCACGGCATGCGCGATCGCATTGATGCCGGATGTCGCGGCCAGGCTCGGCGGCAGCGTCAGGGTGAGATCGACATCGTAGATCACGGTCTCGGGCAGCACGGCCGGGTCGCGCACCGTGGTCTTGAGGCCGTTCTCGGTCTGGCCGACGATCGGCGTCATCTCGGAGCCGGCATAGGTGGTGGGAATGCAAAGCTGGTTGACGCCGGTGCGCAAGGCCAGCGCCTTGCCGAGCCCCGTCGTCGAGCCGCCGCCGAGCGAAACCACGCAGTCGGCATCGCACGCCTTCATCGCCGCGAGGGCCCGCTCCGTGACGTCAACCGGGGTGTGCATGGTGGCGCCCGGGAAAAGCCCGGCATAGAGCGGGCCGAGCGCTGCACCCAGGCTTTTGCCCTGCGCTTCCTGCTGCGGCGTCGTCAGCACCAGCGCGCGCTTGCCGCCGAGCCGCTCGACCTCGGCTTTGGCCGCGGCCAAGGTTCCGCTGCCGAACACGACGCGGCAGGGCAGGTTTTCAAAGGTGAACGAACCGATCATGTGCCGGTCTCTTTGATGGGATAATCGACCTGGAAGCGCCCGATCCGCAAGTCGCCCAGCGCCTCGCGCACCCGCAGGTGTTCGGGGTGGGTGGCATAGGCGGCAAGCGCCGCGTGATCGGTGAACTCGGAGAACAGGACGACGTCGCAGGCGTAATCGACATCGCTGACGTCGAGGCCGACTTCGATATGGGTGAGGCCTTCGATCCGGCCGCGCAGGCCTTCGAACAGGGTCTTGACCTTGACCCGGGCAGCGGAGCGCTCCTCAGGCGTCTCCCCGCGCAGCCGCCACATCACGATGTGCCTGATCGGGCCCGACATTTCCCTATTCCTCGCCTGCATCTTGCTTGTCTTCAGGCCACTTTGCCTTGCGGGATATGGAAATAAAGGCCAATAATTGTAAGTCTCTTTTTCTAAAAGTGAAAAAATGGACCGCTTGCTGCAATTGGAGGTGTTCTCCAAGACCGCCGAGCTCGGCAGCCTGTCCAAAGCCGCCGAGGCATTGCGCATGTCGAATGCCGCCGCCAGCCGCTACCTCAGTGCGCTGGAGGAGCGCCTCGCCGTTCGGCTGATCGAGCGCAATACGCGCCGGTTGTGGTTGACGGAGGCAGGGCAGGAGCTGCTGGAGCGTTGCAACCCGGTGCTGAATGAATTGGCGGAAGCCGAGGACATCGTCAGCGATCGCGCCCTGTCGCCTCAGGGCACGCTGCGCGTCACGAGCTCGCTGTCCTTTGCGGTGATCTATCTGGCGCCGATGCTGCCGGCCTTCCGCGCGCGTTATCCGAAGCTCAACATGCAGATCACCACCGCCAACCGCTACCCCGACTTCATCGAGGCGGGTATCGACGTGGCGATCCGGACGCGCGAGCAAGAGCCGGATTCCAACATCATCGTACGCCGCATCGGCCAGATGCGCCGCGTGCTCGCGGCCGCGCCGTCATATCTCGCGAGCCATGGCGAACCGGAGCAGCCCGCCGATCTCGCGCGTCACAATATGCTGGTCTACAATCTTGCGAACGACCCGTATTCCCTGCGTCTGCGCAAGAGCAGCGGTGCGCAGACCATCCGTATCACGCCGACGCTCGACAGCAATGACGGCCAGGTCATCCGCGGCGCGGCGCTGGCGGGTCTCGGCATCCTCATCCAGCCGCTCTACATCGTCCAGAGCGACATCGCCGCGGGCCGCCTCGTCCCGATCCTGATGGATTGGGAGCTGCCTCTGCTCACCATGAACGTCGCCTATCAGAATCGTGCGGGACTGCCGGCCAAGATCAGGGTTTTCTCCGACTTCCTGGTGACCTACATCCGCGAGCATTCAGAGCCGGGGATCTGGATAGACGCCACGAAATAAGTCACAAACACTCTGGAATACCGACTGCTTCGAGAAGGCATATCATTGAAAGCCAGGACATCCGGGACCGCGTGGCGGCATGCCAACATTGGCCGCCTGCTCAACAACGCAGTGCGGCGCTTCGAGGCCCGTGTGCTCGAATTGATGAGCGACAGGGGGCATGACGAAACGCGCATCGCGCATGTCGGCCTGACCCGCAATCTCGACGTGGAGGGGACGAGACTTACCGAGCTCGCCCGCCGCGCCTCGATGAGCAAGCAGGCCATGGGCGAACTGGTCGATCAATGCGCCGAGCTCGGACTGGTGGATCGCGTTGCAGATCCGACTGACCGGCGTGCCCGCATCGTCATGTTCACACCGGCCGGGCTCAAATGGCTCGACGCATTTCGTGATGCGGTCGATATCGCCGAACGGGAGATGCGCGCCGAGCTCGGCAAGGCGACGATGGATGCGATCCTGAAGGGATTGGCACTCTATGGCGAGAGGTTCGACACGCTCGACGACGCCAAGTAGTCAGGCTACTTGACGATATCGTCAGGCTACCTTACCATGCAGGATAATGCTGGTAGGGAGAAGCGTCTTGGAGACAAATCTGAGTGCCTCGGTGCTCATCGTGGGCGGCGGGCCATGCGGTCTGATGCTGGCCAACGAGCTCGGCCGCCGCGGTGTTTCCGCGATCCTGATCGACGAAAAGCCCGGAACGGCGTTCAATCCGCAGGCCAATGCGACCCAGGCCCGCTCGATGGAGCACTATCGGCGCTTGGGTTTCGCCGACGAGATCAGACGGGAAGGTCTGCCCGCCGATTATCCGACCGACGTCGCCTACTTCACGCGCTACACCGGTTATGAACTGGCGCGATTTGCGTTGCCATCATCGTCGCGTGCGAGCGAGCTCATCAAGGGGATGTCGGGCTCCTGGAGCGCCGCGGAGCTGCCGCATCGCGTCTCGCAGAAATATGTCGAGGCCGTGCTTCGCCGCCACGCCGAGCGGCTCCCCGGAATCCGGCTCGACTATGGTCATCGGCTGATCGACTACGCCGAAAGTGACGAGGGCATTGTCGGCGAAGTCGAGTGCCTCGACGACGGTCGCCGCTTTGAGGTCCGATCCGACTTCCTGGTCGGCGCCGACGGGCCGCGCTCGATGGTCCGGCAGTCGCTCGGAATCGCCTATGGCGGCGAGACCGGGACCCAGCGCGATTTCATGGGCGGTCGCATGCTGGCCGTCTATCTCCGCTCACCTGATTTCTACGCCGGCATTCCGCACGCCAGGGCGTGGATGTACAACTGCTTCAACGGCGATCGCCGCGCCTTCATGGCCTCCGTGAACGGACGCGACGAGTTCGCGTTTCACACGCAGCTCCGGCCGGGCGAAGACGAGAGTGCGATCAGGGTCAACGAGGCCAAGGCGGCGTTCCAGCGCGCATGCGGCKCGCCGATCGCATGCGAGGTGCTGTCCTTCCTGACCTGGACCGCCGGCCACGCGCTGGTCGCGAATGCGATGCAGCGGGGCAGGGTGTTCCTTGGTGGCGATGCGGCGCACCTGTTCACGCCGACGGGCGGCCTCGGCTACAACACCGCCATCGAGGATGCGGTCAATCTCGGCTGGAAGCTCGCGAGTGTCGTCAAGGGCGTGAGCCCGGCGGCGCTGCTCGACAGCTACGAGATCGAGCGGCGTCCGGTTGCGCTCCGCAACACCGCCTACGCGCGCGGCTTCGCCGATTCCCTCGGCCTGTTCGCGCCGGCGCCGGAGATCGAAGACGCCACGGAGGCCGGCAGCGAGGCCAGGCGGACGGCAGGCAGCTATCTCGAGCAGCATGCCCGTGCCGAATTCAACATTCCCGGCGTCACCTTCGGCGGACGTTACGACGGCTCGCCGCTGATCGTCTCCGACGGCAGCCAGCCGCCGCCTGACGCCGCAAATGCCTATGTCCCAAGCGCCTGTCCCGGGGGCCGCGCACCGCATGCGTGGCTGGAGGATGGCGTCTCCTTGTACGACCTGTTCGGACTCGAATGGACGCTGCTCCAGTTCGGAGAGGTCGTGTCCGCTTCCGGTGCGCTCGGCGAGGCGCTACGCGGGCTTGGGGCCGATGTGAAGCTCGTCACGCTGCCGAGATCCTTGCGCGATCTCTACGAGGCCGACCTCGCCCTGATACGTCCCGACCAGATTGTGGCCTGGCGCGGCAGCGCGTCACAGGCCGGAACGATCGGGCACATCCTTGCCCGCGCGCTCGGGCACGGTGAGAGCGACGGCGCGCGTCTGGCAAGCTGATCTGTTTCCGCGGCCACATCCAACCTGTGGCCGCAAGGCAATAACAACAAGCGCAATAACAACAAGCAATGACAACGGAGGAGGAAAACGTGACGACAGGAGCATTCGAAGACTACGACGAACATGCCGCCACCGCTGCCGCGCAGACGGCGAGCAGCCGCCGGCGCATTCTGATCGCCGGCACCATCGGCACCGCGATCGAATGGTACGATTTCTTCATCTACGGCCTGATCGCGCCGCTGGTCTTCGACCAGCTCTTCTTTCCGAAATTCGATCAGCTCACGGCGACCATCGCTGTCTTCGCGACGTTTTCCGTCGGATTTCTGGCACGACCGCTCGGCGGGCTCGTGTTCGGTCATTTCGGCGATCGCCTGGGCCGCAAGTCCGTCCTGTTGTGCACCTTGCTCATCATGGGACTTGCGACCATGTCGATCGGATTGCTGCCGACCTACGGCAGCGTAGGCGCGATCGCGACCGTCGCGCTCGTCGTGCTGCGCTTCCTGCAGGGCTTCGCGCTCGGCGGCGAGTCGACCGCGGCAATCCTCATGGCGATCGAAACGGCGCCCGGCAACCGGCGCGGCTTCTCCGCGGCGGTGATCCAGGCGGCAGGGCCCGTCGGCGTCGTGCTGGCGTCGTTGGCTGCGCTGACGATTTCGCGGTTGCCGGAGGCCGACCTGCTGTCCTGGGGGTGGCGCGTCCCGTTCCTGATCAGCGCGGTCCTCGTTGCGCTTGGCATCTATATGCGCTGGCGCATCGAGGAGAGCCCGACGTTTCGCAAGGTGGGGGAGGTCGAAGCGGTGCCTGCCGTCGAAGCGGTCAGGGGTCATTGGCGTCCGATCCTCATCGTGTTCTTCGCCGAAATGGCGCAGACGTCCTATTTTTATCTGACCGCAATCTTCACGATCTCCTTTGCAACGCGCCAGCTCGGCGTTCAGAAGGACGTGATCACCCAGGCTGTGCTGTTCGCAAATCTGGTCGGCCTCGTTGCCATGCCGCTCATCGGGGCCTGGTCCGACAGGATCGGACGGAAACGCCTGTTCATCGCCGGCGTTGCGCTCGCCGCCATCTCGATGTTCGCGTTCTACGGCGTGATCGCAAGCCGTGACACGCTGCTGATAACGGCTGCGCTGATCCTGGCCGCGGGCGTGATCCATCCGCTGATGTTCAGCACCGAAGGTAGCTATTTCCCGGAGCTGTTTCCGACCCGCATTCGCTTCACCGGCGTGTCGATTGGAAAGCAGCTCGGGACGGTGCTCGGCGGCGGTATCGCGCCGCTTGTCGCCACCAGCCTGTTCGCGCAGACGGGCTCCACCCACGCGATCACCGGATACTACGTCGTGCTCGCGCTTGCGGCGATGATCGCGCTTGGCTTTGCACACGAAACCAGCAAATCGCGGCTGCTCGGCTAGGCCCAGTTGCCGAAACAAGGGAGGTTCTCATGGACGTCAGTCTTCTGATCAATGGGCAGGATCTGGCCGCTTCGACCGGCAAGCTGTTCGAGCGGCGCAATCCGCTATCACAGGAGGTCGCGAGCCGGGCGGCCGCCGCGACGGTTTCGGATGCCGATGCCGCGGTTGCGGCGGCCTCCGCCGCGCTGGGGGCGTGGTCGGCGCTCGGCCCGAACGCGAGGCGCGGCCTGCTGCTGAAGGCGGCCGATGTGCTCGAGGCCAAGCGTGACGCCTTCATCCGGATCATGATGGCTGAGATCGGCACCACTGAAGTCTGGTCGGCTTTCAACGTGAAGCTCGCGGTCGGCATGCTGCGCGAGGTGGCGTCGTTGACCACGCAGGTCGCGGGCGAGGTGATCCCGTCCGACAAGCCGGGATGTCTGTCGATGTCGGTTCGTCAGCCGGCCGGCGTGTGTCTCGGCATCGCGCCTTGGAACGCCCCGATCATTCTCGGCGTCCGCGCCGTGGCGACGCCGCTCGCCTGCGGCAACACGGTGGTGCTCAAGGCCTCCGAGATCTGTCCGGGAACGCACCGGCTGATCGGAGAGGTCTTCAGGGACGCGGGATTTCCGCCCGGCGTCGTGAACGTATTGACCAATGCGCCGGCCGATGCGCCGGCGGTGGTCGAACGACTCATCGCCAACCCCGCCGTCAGACGGATCAACTTCACGGGCTCGACCCGCGTCGGCCGCGTCATCGCCGAACTCGCCGGCCGCCACCTCAAGCCGGTGCTGCTCGAGCTCGGCGGCAAGGCTCCCCTGGTCGTGCTCGACGATGCCGATCTCGACGCTTCCGTCGCGGCCGTGGCGTTCGGCGCCTTCATCAACCAGGGCCAGGTCTGCATGTCGACGGAGCGGGTGATCGTCGACGAGACGGTGGCCGATCTCTTCGTCGAGAAGCTCGCCAGGAAAGCAAGCGCGCTTCCGGCCGGTGATCCGCGCTCCGGCCCGGTGGTCATCGGCTCGATGATCGATGAGGCGCCCGCCAGGCACGTCGTTGCGCTGATCGATGATGCGATCGGCAAGGGCGCCGCCAAGCTTGCGGGTGGAGAGCGGGCCGGAACTGTCGTACCGGCAACGGTGCTGGACCGCGTCGTGCCCGGCATGCGCATCTACACCGAGGAAAGCTTTGGTCCCGTCGTCTCGGTGATCCGCGCGCGCGGCGTGGATGATGCGGTGCGTCTTGCCAACGATACCGAGTATGGCCTCTCGGCCGCCGTTTTCGGCCGCGACGTCGCGCGAGCGCTGACGGTGGCGCAGCGCATTGAAAGCGGCATCTGCCACGTCAACGGACCGACCGTGCACGACGAGGCGCAGATGCCGTTCGGCGGCATGAAGGGATCCGGCTATGGCCGCTTCGGCGGCCAGGCCGGGATCGCCGAGTTCACCGATCTGCGCTGGATCACCATCGAGACCCAGCCTCAGCACTATCCCTTCTGATCGCGTCTCGACAGGAAGCACGCCGGGAAATCAGTCCATGAATTCGAAAGTCTTGACGGTTCGGGAAGCGACCCTCGGTGTGCTTCGTTCCTTCGGCGTTGACCGCGCCTTCGGCAATCCGGGCTCGACGGAGCTTGCCTTTCTCGGCGATTGGCCTGACGACATCGATTACGTGCTGGGCTTGCAGGAAGGCTGCGTCGTCGGCATGGCCGATGGTTATGCGCAGGCCACGGGGCGTCCGGCCTTCGTCAATCTGCACTCGGCGGCCGGTCTCGGCCATGCGCTCGGCAATCTCTTCACGGCGTTCCGCAACAAGACGCCGATGGTCGTGACCGCCGGGCAGCAGGCGCGCAGCCTGCTGCGGATGCGGCCTTATCTCTTTGCCGAGGACGCCGAACAGTTTCCAAAGCCCTATGTGAAGTGGAGTTCGGAACCAGCGCGCGCCGAAGACGTCCCCGCGGCCATTGCGCAGGCCTTCCTCACCGCCATGCAGCATCCGCGAGGCCCGACATTCGTGTCGGTGCCGTCGGATGACTGGGCGCGGCCTGCGGTCGCTCCGCCGGTCCGCCACATCGCAACGGAGTTTGCGCCGGATCCGGCTGCGATCGTTCGGCTTGGCGCAGCAATCGCAGCGGCCAAGAGGCCTGCATTCGTGGTCGGGCCCGAGGTCGATCGCAACGGCTGTGTCGACGCGATGGTCGCGGTGGCCGAACGAGCCAAGGCAGCGGTGTGGGCAAGCCCGATGTCGAGCCGGTCGAGCTTTCCGGAACGTCATCCGCAGTTCGCAGGCTTCCTTCCGGCCGCGCCGCAAGGGCTCGCACGCACCTTGCGCGGGGCCGATTTGATCGTCGTATTCGGGGCGCCCGTGTTCACCTTCCACGTCGAGGGACGATGCGAGCTGCTCGACGACGGAACGCCGGTCTGGCAGATCACCGACGATCCGATCGAAGCGGCGTCCGCCGCTGTCGGCGACACCATCATCGGCACGCTCCCCAAGGCGCTCGCTGCGCTGCTGCCGGCATTGCCTGATGTCGCGGAGCGCGACGCGCCCACCGCGCGCCGGCAGCCCGCCGTTCCCGCCGCGACGAATCCCATTCCGCCGGYCTATGCGCTGAGCCGGCTGTCGGAGCTGATGCCGCGGGATGCGATCGTGGTCGAGGAGGCGCCGTCGCACCGTCCCGCCATACAGCAATTCCTGCCGCGGCCGGGGGCGGACAGCTTCTACACCATGGCAAGCGGCGGGCTTGGTTACAGTCTGCCGGCCTCCATCGGCGTGGCGCTGGCGCGGCCGGGCCGTCGCATCGTGGGCCTGATCGGCGATGGGTCGGCGATGTACTGTGTCCAGGCGATCTGGACCGCGGCGCAACGCCAACTGCCGATCACTTTCGTGATCATGAACAATTCCGGCTATGGCGCGATGCGCGCCTTCAGCCAGCTCATGCAGGCGCATCGGCCGCCCGGGATCGACCTGCCCGGGATCGACTTCGTTGCGCTCGCCAAGGGGCTCGGTTGCCCGGGCCGGCGCGTAACCGACGTCGACGATCTCGACCGCTGTCTTGTCGAGGCATTGGCGTCGAGCGGCCCCGCGCTGGTCGATATCGCCGTCGACGACGCCACGGCGGATCTGTTCGGCCATCCGCACTAGTCATGCGTTTCCGTTGCCCGCTGCTGCCGCTCAGCAACGGGCAAACGGTGGATGCCGACGCTGTCAGTTCGTGGGGCCTTCGCCGCGGATGGCGAAGCTGGTGGATTTCAATTTGGTCATGCCGAACTTGTCGAACAATTTGTCATAGGTGCCGTCGGCGCGGGTCGCCGTCAGCGCGTCGGCGAACGCTTGCGCGAGCAGCTTGTCGCGGAAGGCGAAGGTGATGTCCGTGCCGGCGATGTCGCGGACCCAGATCTTGGCGATGCCCTTCTGCTCGAGCGAGTTGGCGGTCTCGTTGATGTTGAGCGCGGCCTCGAGCTGGCCGGCGCGCAGCGCCGCCGAAGTCGCGGTGACGGTGGTGAAGGTGCGAAGCTCGATCGGCTTGAGGCCCTTCGCGACCATCTCGTTGTTGAACTCGCGCGCCTTGCGCTCGGTGTAGGTCGCCGACTCGACGCCGACCACGCGGCCGGCGAGATCCTCGAACTTCTCCAGCTTCAGGCTGGAGGAGGGATCGGTGTAGATGCTGATCGCCTGCTGCGCGTAAGGCACGAGGTAGAGCATCTTAGAGCGCTCCTCGGTCCAGAACAGGCCGGTATTGATGGCGTCGAAGCGGCCGGAGCGCAGCGCCGGGATCATGGGCGGAAAATCCATGCGCAGGAACACCGCCTCGACACAGATGCGCTTGGCGATCTCGCGCGCGAGCTCGACATTGAGTCCCTGCAGCTCGCCCTTGTCGTCGACGAATTGCTGCGGCGGCAGGGTCGGGTTGATCGACATCTGCCATTTGGGAGCCTCGATCAGGCTCGACGCCGGCACTTTCGGCGTACAGCTCTGGGCGACGGCCGCCTGGGACAGGCCGATCAGCAAGGCGAGGGCGGAGATGGTCTCGAGAAATCGCATCTAAGTACTCCTGTCAAATCGTGGGTGGCAGAGGAGCCGTTCTCCGGTCCGGATTCTTCTTCATTGTCGCATCATGTGGCGGCCGTCGCATCGCGATCGGCCTGCCGGGTCAGGATCAGCGAAATGTGGCGGGCGGCGGTGACCACCTCGTCGCGCTGGTTGAGCAGGTCGAGCGTCTCGATGACGATGCCGCGCCCGGGATTCCTGGTCGGCCGCTTCTCGACGAAACGGAAGCGGACGCGCAAGGCGTCGCCGGCGACGATCGGCGCCTTGAATCGCACCTCGTCCCAGCCAAGCGAGGCGACCGAGGTCTCCTCATACAGCTTCAGCTCCGACTTCAGTCCTTCCATCAGCGACAGGCCGAACAGGCCGTGGCCGATCACTGCGGGAAAGCCGCGCGAGCGCGCATAGCCCGAATCGACATGGAGCGGGTGGTGATCGCGCGTGACGTCGGCGAAGACGGCGATGTCGGCCTCCGTCACGGTGTGCGCCGAGGTCTCGAACTCCGCGCCGAGCGCGATGTCCTCGTAACGGAGATTGGTGGGTGCGCTGGCGTCCATGCGTATCCCTCAGGCGACCTTGCGCGGCCGTGCCGGCAGGGCCTTGAAGCTCTGCGCGATCCCCATCGGCCCGGAGCGGAAGATGCGCGGGTCCATGTCCCTGAGCTGCGGGCTGATGCGCGGCTTAAAGCCCATATGCGCGAGGATGTCCTCCTCCAGGCGAACGCCCGGCGCGATCTCGGTCAGGGTGACGCTGCCGTTCTCCAGCTCGAACACGGCGCGTTCGGTGATGTAACTCACGTGCTGGCCGCGTTGTGCGGCAAGCGAGGCGCTGAAGCTGATCTGGCCGACCTGAGGCACGAACTTGCGGAAGGCGCCGTCGCGCCGGATCGCGAGGCGGCCGTTCTCGACGCCGATGTCGAATTTGCCGCCGGTCATGGTGCCGCTGAAGATCAGCCGCCGCGCGTTCTGCGTGATGTCGATGAAGCCGCCGGAGCCGTCGCGGCGCTCGCCGAAGCGGGTGACG
Source organism: Bradyrhizobium sp. P5_C12 (assembly GCF_054049735.1). NCBI lineage: Bacteria > Pseudomonadati > Pseudomonadota > Alphaproteobacteria > Hyphomicrobiales > Nitrobacteraceae > Bradyrhizobium > Bradyrhizobium sp. P5_C12. The sequence goes on along the minus strand of NZ_JBFULU010000002.1, from coordinate 110,843 downwards.
TTGACATTGCCGGCCTCGTCCACCTCCGCGAAGGAGAGGAAGGCGCAGGACAGCCCGCCGCCGTCGTAGAAGTCGAACTGATAGGCCTGGTCGAGGATGACGCGCGGATTGATGGCGGTGCCGAACTCGCGTGCGTGTCCGGGTACGCCGCCGACCACGCCGGATTCCACCGTCAGCGTGATCAGGTCGGAGATACCTTCCTCGGCGGCGACATTGGGGATCATCGCCGAGATGCCGACGCCGAGATTGACGACGTCGCGCGGTCGCAGCTCGAAGGCGGCGCGGCGGGCGATCACCCGCCGCTCGGTCAGCGGATCGGGCGCGATCAGCGCCTCCGGCACGCGCGTCTCGCCGCAGCGCGCCGGGTCGTAGGCAGTGCCGTAGGTCTGCATTTGGTCGGGCTCGAGCACGACGTGGTCGATCAGGAAGCCCGGGATCTTGACCATCTGCGGATGGATCGAGCCGCGCTTGACGATGCGCTTCACCTGGCAGATCACGGTGCCGCCGGCATTGTGCACGGCCTGCGCGATCGAGAGATCCTCGCGCGTGGTGCCCTCGTGTTCCATGCTGACATAGCCGTCTTCATCGGCCGACGTGCCGCGGATGATGGCGACGTTCGGCGGAGCGGGGACGCGGTAGAGCAGCCAGTGCTGGCCGTGCAGCTCGAGCAGGTCGACCAGCGGCGCGGTGGTGCGCGCGTTCATGCGGCCGCCGTCCTGGCGCGGGTCCATATAGGTGTTGAGGCCGACATGGGTGAGCACGCCCGGATGCTTCGCCGCCATGGCGCGGCAGAGCTGGCTCATGACTCCTTGCGGGAAGTTGTAGGCGTCGATCAGCTCGTCGCGGACCAGGCGCATGAACGGCACCTGGAGTCCGAAATTGCCGCCGATCACGCGCGCGATCAGGCCTTCATGGGCGAGATGGCACAGGCCCTTCTCCGTCACCGCGCCGACGCCGGTGATGTTGATCAGCGTCAGGCCGTGAGGCCCGTGGCCGCCGAGAAAACGCTGCTCCAGGGCGTCGAGGATGGCTTCGGCAGCCCCCGTGCCGCCATTGCCGCCGACGATCAACGTGTCGGCGTCGCGGATCAGGCCGGCGGCCTGTGCCGCGGTGATGATGCTCAGCATGCGCCCACGCTCTGCCTCATGCGGCCTCCTTCTCGACCTGGCGGGCGATGATCAGCCGCTGGATCTGGTTGGTGCCCTCGTAGATCTGGGCGAGGCGCACGTCGCGGAACAACCGCTCGATGCGGTATTCGCGCGAATAGCCGTTGCCGCCATGGATCTGCAGCGCGTTGGAGACGTGCTTCATCGCCATGTCGGTCGTGAACAGCTTTGCCTGCGCGGCTTCCTTGGCGATCGGCTCGCCGGCATCATGCAGGCGCGCGGCGTGGTGGATCAGCAGGCGCGCGGCGGCGATGTCGGTCGACATGTCGGCGAGCATGAACTGCACCGCCTGGAAGCCGATGATCGCCTGGCCGAACTGCTTGCGGTCCTTTGCGTAGGCGGTGGCGTCCTCGAACGCGGCCTGCGCCATGCCGAGCGCCATCGACGCCATCATCAGCCGGCTGAAGTTGAAGTTGCTCATGGCCATCTTGAAGGCCTGGTTCTCCGGCCCCATTACGCTGTCGGCCGGCAGCTGCACGTCGGAGAAGGTGATCTGGCAGTCGTCGAGGCCGTGCATGCCGAGCAGCTCCTCGTTCTTGCCGCGCGCGATGCCGGGCAGGGCACCGTCGACGAGGAGACAGGAGATGGCGCGATGACCGGCATCCGCGCCGGTACGCGCGAATACCATAATGCGGTCGGCGACGCCGCCGAGCGTGACCCAGGCTTTTGTGCCGTTGAGCAGCCAACCCTTGCCATCGCGCATGGCGGTGGTGCGGATGCCCGCGACATCGGAGCCGTGGTCGGGCTCGGAGACGGCGGTGGCCGGGATGATGTCGCCGCTGAGGATCTGCGGAATCAGCGCCTTGTGCGCGTCGGTGCCGTGATGGTCGAAGAACAGCACGGCTTCGACGGGAATCGCAAAAGCATTGGCGACCGCGCCGGAGCAGCGCGCCAGCTCCTCCATCGCGATGCAGGCCGCGACCGCATCGAGGCCCGCGCCACCCGCGCCTTCGCGCAGGCAGATGCCGAACAGGCCGAGATCGGCCATGCCCTTGTAGAGCGCGCGGTCGAAGCGGTCTTCGCGGTCGATCGCTGCCGCGCGCGGCAGGATCTCCGCTTCCGCGAAACGGCGGGCGGTTTCGCGGAGAGCCTTCTGGTCCTGGGTGTAAAAGCGGTCCATGGCGTGCTCCCGTCAGTCGCTGGCGAGCTTGGAATCGTGGGCGACCTCGCTGCGGTCGCGATCGAGGAAATAGACCGCGACATCGTCGCCCGGGACGCCATAGGCATTGCAGACGGCGCGGGTCAGCGCGATCGCCGCGGCGCGGCGTTCGGCCTCGCTGCGGCGGAACGCATGCACCTTGAGCAGGATGCGCTGGCCGGTGGCCTGAGCGCCGAACGTGCCGGCATGCGCGTAATCGTCGGCCGCGATAGGGAGGAAATAGAGCGTGACCGTGTCCGCGGTAACGCCAAAGGCCGACATCAGGCCGTCGGTCACGGACCGCGCCAGCGCGGCCTTGCGTTGCGGCGGAACTTGCGGGGCGAGCACTTCAACATAAGGCATCGATCAGACCTTCGCGGACTTGGCCGCAGACGATTTGGACGGGGATTTGGGCTTCGCGGATCTGGCGGTGGTCGGGGCATCGATCTGGCGGCAGGAGTCGCGCTTGATCAGCCGGGCGCCGACGCGATATTCGCGGACGCCGTCATTGCCGTTGCCCTTCGCATCCATGCGCTGCAGCAGCCGGTCGACGGCGAGGTTGGCGAGGTCGCGCGCACCGTTATCGACGATGCTGATGGCGGGGCGGTGCCATTCGAACCACGGCATGTCCTCGTAGCAAAGCAGCGAGAGATCGTCGGGGATCGCAATGTTGCGCTCCGCCGTCACCCGCAGCACGCCAAGGGTTGCCTCGTGATTGGCGACGAAGATCGCGCTGGGCGGATGCGCGAGATCCAGCAGCTTGCGGCAGCAGGTCACGCCGGTCTCCGGCACGAAATGGCCGGCGTGGATCAATGAATCGTCGGCGGCGATGCCGGCCTCGCGCAGTGCGCGAACGTAACCGGACAGCCGCTCGCGGCCCGAGGTGGTGTCCTGGCGGCCGACGATCAGCCCGATGTGCCGGTGCCCGAGCTCGATCAGATGGCGCGTGCCGAGATACGCGCCCTGCGGATCATCGGCGAGCACGGTCTCGAGGTCGGTCGCGTCGTCGCGACGCACCAGACAGACGATCGGGACGTCGTTTGCCAAGGCTTTGAGCTGCGGGCCGTTTTTCCCCGTGGGCACCACGATCAGCCCGTCGATGCGGTGGTCGACCAGCGTGGTGAGGGTGTCGCTCTCCTGTTGCGGATCGTCGCCGCCGATGCACAGAAGCATCTGGTAGCCCAGCGCCTTGAGCCGCGCCTGCACCACTTCGGCCATCACCTGGAACGAGGCGTTGGTGAGGTTGTGGACCAGCAGCGCAACCAGCCGCGATTGTCCGGTCTTCAATCCGCGGGCGATCGGGTTGGGCCGATAGCCGAGCTCGCGCGCGATGCGCGTCAGGCGCTGCTGCGTGCGCTCGCTCGTCAGGCCGGTTCCGGACAGCGCGCGCGAGGCGGTGCTGATCGAAACGCGGGCCGCCTGTGCCACATCTTTGAGCGTGACGCTCATCAAACCTGCCGATAGACTGCAAACGATTGCAAAACGCTATGAGCTAAATAGACGCTGATCAAGCCTAAATATTGGATCAGCGTGCCCAATGCAGAGCCAGTCTTGCAATCGTTTGCAGTCGTCTTGCGGTTATTCCGCAAGACATCGCCGTCACGTGAGTTGTTCCAATCGCCTGGTAGTTCCCTGATGAAGAGTTTTCGCGGCACCTACACCGTCATGATCACGCCGTTCACGCCGGACGGTCGCGTCGATGTCGCGGCCCTGCGTGCCTTCGTCGATTGGCAAATCGCGGAGGGTATCCATGGGCTGATCCCGCTCGGCTCGACCGGCGAATTCCTGTCCCTGGACGACGACGAGAAAGCGCTGGTTGCGGAGATCGTCATCAGCCAGGCGGCAGGACGCGTCCCGGTGCTGATCGGCACCGGCGCGGAGGACACGCGCGAGGTGGTGCGTCTCAGCCGCCGTGCTGAAAATCTGGGCGCGGACGGCGTGATGATCATTCCGCCGTTCTATTCGACCCCGACCGACGACGAGCTCGTTCATCACTACAAGACGGTGGCCGATGCGATTTCGCTGCCGATCATGGTCTACAACAACCCGGCGACGGCCAATGTAGACCTCAGGCCGCCGCTGGTGGCCCGCCTCGCCGAGATCGACAACTGCCTCTATATCAAGGAGTCGACGCTGGAGGTGACGCGCGTGCGCGACATCATCCGCCTCTGCGGCGACAAGATGACCGTGTTCGGCGGCATCCTCGGCTTCGAATCCTTTGTCGAAGGCGCGCAAGGCTGGGTGGCGGTTGCCTCCAACGTGGTGCCGTCGGCGATGGCGCGCATCTTCAGCCTCGTCGCCGATGACGGCGCGATCACGGACGCGCGCGAGCTCTACCTGAAATATCTGCCGCTGATCGAGTTCGTCGGCGGCCAGGCCTATGTCGCCGGCACCAAGGCGCTGCTCGGCCACATGGGCTTTGCCAATGGCAATCCGCGTCCGCCGCGCCTGCCATTGCCGGCCGTGCAGGACGCCGCCGCGCTTGCGCTGGTCAAGCGCTTTGGCCTGGCTTGGCCGAATGCGGCAGCTGTTTCAAGGGCGACCGGATGACCGCATCACTGCCTCGATGCCGCGAGCCGGGCCGCGATCTCTTCGCGGGCATGCTTGACCAGGGCCAGCGTCAGCCGTTGCTGCATGCGGTCCGACGGCACGATGGCGGACACGGTGACCTCCGTCTTCGGCTTGAACGGCACGCTTCTGAGGCGGCTATAGCGCTTCGAGGACGCCGTGAGCTCATCCATGATCGTGACCCCCAGTCCTTCCTCGGCGAAATGCCCGGCGACGTTCATGAAGCGCACGTCGATGGCGGGGGCGTAATTGACGGCGCTGCGGCGGAAGGCGTCCTGGATAAGGCTGCTGATGCGGCTGGAGGTGCGGGCATTGATCAGCGGCGTGTTGCGCAAATCGGTCGGGCTGACGAAGCTCAGCTGCGCCAGCGGGCTGTCGGCAGGGCAGGCGCAGACCATGTCGAGCTGCGCCAGCGGCAGACAGGTCAGCGTCTGGCGGGGGTGCGGCTCCATGGCGAAGCCGATGTCGACGATTCCGGTCTCGACATATTCCAGCAGATTATCGAGCCGTTGCGTCTCGAGCGAGATCTCGACGCCGCCATGATCGCGGCAGAACCGCGCAACCACCTGCGGCAGCAGCGATTCCGACAATTCCGAGGTGGCGACGATCCGCATGCGGCCCTTGCGGCCCGCGCGCAGGTGCGCCGCGGTCTGGTTGATCAGGTCCTGCATCAGGAACAGCGGCTCGGCTTCGGCGAGCAGGATCTGCGCTTCCTGTGTCGGGGTCATGCGCTTGTTGACGCGATCGAACAGCAGAAAGCCGAGCGCGGCCTCGGCGTGCTTGATGGCGTTGCTGACCGCCGGTTGCGACATGCCGAGATCCTGCGCCGCCGCGACCGTGGAGCGCGTCCGCATCACTGCTCGCAGGATTTCCAGCTGCCGAAGGTTCATGACGATGGTCCGATCATTGGTGAGCGATGTGAATGTGCATCATAGATTTCGGTTATCAACTTGGCTCGCAAAATAATTGATCGCGATGTTGTCGGTGGTCGAAGCGGCAGCTTACGCTGGCGCAAGACATTGCGTTGCGACCGGGACGTTTCGAACGCACGGCTCGCGCGCGCTAAGCATGGTGTGACCGGATGAAACTACTCGATGGCGTCAAGATCCTGAGCTTCAACCACTACCTCGCGGGGCCGCTGGCCGCACAGACGCTCGCCGATCTCGGTGCCGACGTCATTGCGGTCGAGCCGATCGAGGGCGCGTTTCAGCGCAACTGGGCGGTCGCCAATCATTTCGTCGCAGGCGACAGCGTTAATCATCTCGCGACGGGACGAAACAAGCGAAGCCTTGCGGTCGATCTCAAGCATCCCGACGGCGTTGCCGCCGTGAAGAAGCTCGTCGCGATCGCCGACGTGGTGATGGAAAATTTCCGGCCCGGCACCATGGCCAAGCTCGGCCTCGGCTACGACACGCTCAAGGCCATCAACCCGGGCCTGATCTACGCGGTGGCGACCGGCTTCGGATCGGAAGGGCCCTACAAGGACCGTCCGGGCCAGGATCTCCTGCTTCAGGCGATGTCGGGTCTGGTCATGCGGACCGGTCGTGCCGACGGCGAGCCGACCGCCGTCGGCGCCGTGATCGTCGATCAGCACGCGGCCTCGCTCTATGCCATGAGCATTCTCGCGGCGCTGTTCGCAAGGACCAAGACAGGCAAGGGGCAGCTCGTCGAGGTCAACCTCTATCAGGCGGCCATCGATCTCCAGGTCGAGCCGCTGACGGCGTGGCTGAACGGTGCGCCATCGCCGACGTCGCGCGGGCCGGCTGGTATCGCGGCCTGGTTCAGCCCCGGGCCGTACGGCATTCACGCGACGGCCGACGGCCATCTCGCGATCTCCATGGCGGCGCCCAAAGCGCTCGCGGCAGGGCTCGACTGCGAGGAGTTGAAGCGGTTTGGCGAGGCCGACAGCTTCTCGCAGCGTGAAGAGATTACACGGATCGTCGCGGCGCGTCTGAAACAGAAGCCGACTGCCGATTGGTTGCCCTCGCTTGAAGCGGCGCGGATCTGGCACGCGCCGGTGCAGGACTATCGCGACCTCGAGGCCGATCCCCAGCTCAAGCATCTCGGCGTGTTCAAGAGCGCCGAGAGTGCAGGGGGCGCGCCAATCCGGATGGTCGCGCATCCCGCTCGCTATGACGGCCAGACACCGGAGGTGCGGCTGGTGCCGCAGCGGTTAGGTGCGCAGACGCGCGAGGTGCTTGGCGAAGCCGGTTACGCCGCCGCCGAGATCGACGCCATGGTTGCCGGCAAGGCTGTGGGAGTCGCGCAATGATCGATTTCTCAGTCCCCGAGGATACCCGCCTCCTGGTCGATACCGTCCGCCGCTTCGTCGAAACGGAGGTGCAGCCGCTCGAGGACGAGGTGGAACGCACTGCCACAGTGCCCGCCGACGCTCTGGCGGTCACCAAGGCCAAGGCACAGAAGCTCGGCCTCTACGCCATGAACATGCCGGCCGGCGTCGGTGGCGGCGGACTGTCCTGCGTCGAGCATTGCCTCGTCGAAGAAGAATTCGGCAAGACTTCCGATGCGCTGATCCGCCGGGTGTTCGGCCAGGTCTATCCGATGCTGATGGCCTGCAAGGACGGGCAGGTCGATCGTTATCTGCTGCCGACGGTGAAGGGCGACAAGATCTGCGCCATGGCGATCACCGAGCCGGGCGCCGGCTCCGATGCGGCGGCGATCAGCACGACGGCACATCTCGATGGCGGCGCCTGGGTGCTCAACGGCACCAAGCATTTCATCAGCGACGGCGACATTGCCGACTATGTGATCGTGATGGCGCTGACCGACAAGGACAAGCGCGCGCGCGGCGGCATCACGCTGTTTCTGGTCGATCGCGGCACGCCCGGCTTCAGGGTCGCGCGCACCCAGCCGATGATGGGCCATCGCGGCTATGGCCATGCCGAGCTGAGCTTCAAGGATTGCCGCATCCCGAAGGACGCGGTGCTCGGCGAGGTCGGGGGCGGCTTCAAGCTGATCATGCAGAGCGTGCTCCAGATCCGCCTTGCCCATATCGGCGCGCGCGCCGTGGGCATGGCGCAGCGCGCGCTCGAGATGATGCGCAAGCATGCCGCGGAGCGCCGCCAGTTCGGCCAGGCGATCGGCGATTTCCAGATGGTGCAGAAGCTGATCGCCGATTCCGCGACCGAGATCTTTGGCGTCAAGATGATGGTGATGAACGCCGCCTGGGAGATCGACCAAGGGCTGGAGCCGCGTGACAAGGTCTCGATGATCAAGGTCGCGGCATCCGAGATGCAGGGCCGCGTCGTCGACCGCGCCATCCAGGTGTTCGGCGGCATGGGGTTCAGCAAGGACCTGCCGCTGGAACGCATGTACCGCGATGCCCGCGTCACCCGGATCTACGACGGCACCTCCGAGATTCATCGCATGCTCGTCGCGCGCAGCACCATCAAGAACGGCCTGAGACTGTAGGAGCCCCGATGACCACCTCTCTCGCTCCCCTGAAGACCGGTGCGGCGTTCTCGTTCCGCAAGACCATGACGGTGGCCGAGCAGGCGATGTTCACCGGCATCAGCGGCAACCTTGGCGGTCTCTATGTCGACGCCGTTCGCGCCAGGAAGGCCGGCGCATCCAATATGGTTGCGTTCGAACTTGCGGTCGGCGGCCTCGCCACGACCTGCCTCAGCCAGCTCGGCGGACCCGCGCGGCGCATCGGCAGCATCGCGTTGAGCTTCTCCGCGCCGGTGATCGTCGGCGATTCCGTCGAGGCGAAGGCTGAAATCGTCTCTGTCGCCGGTGACGAGGCGGTCTGCCGCATCACCTGCACGCTGTCGCCTTCCGGCGCGACCGTCGTGGACGGCACCGCGACGCTCGTTCCCTTTGCCAGGGGCTGAGCCATGTACGAGCCGAAATCCTTCGACGAGCTGAAGGTGAACGACAGGGTCAGCCTGAGCAAGACCATTACCGAAGCTGACGGCGCGCTCTACATCGCCGCGACCGGTGATTTCGGTCCCGTCCATGTCGATGAGGTCTACGCCGGCGCCACGCGGTTCGGACGCCGGCTGGCGCCGGGGATCATGGTCGCCGGCCTCTGCACCAGCATTCTCACCAGCGAGCTGGTCGGTACGATCGGCGTGTCGGTGGAGGATCGGTTCTGGTTCACGGGGCCGGTGTTCTATGGCGACACGCTCACTTTCGACGTCTGGATTGCCGAGCAGCACGACGAGACCCGCACGATCATATGGGAGGCAAGCGCGCGCAACGAGACCGGCCTCGAAGTGCTGAAAGCGCGCGCGAGCCTGAAATTTCCACGGCGCAAACCGTCATGAGCGAGCCGATGAGAAAACCTGACCTGCGCGGCATCACGGTGGCGACCGTGTTGCCGTTCAACGACAACCTCTCCATCGATTGGGATGGCTATGCACGCGTGCTCGACTATTGCGCGTGCCCGGATGGTGTCGCGGCGGTGTTCGTCAACGGGCACGCAGGCGAGGGCGGATCGCTCTCGGACGAAGAACGCCAGGCGGTGATCGAGCGGACGCGCAGGCATATCGGCAAGAAACCGCTGCTGGCCGGAATCATCGCGCACTCCACCGCGGAGGCGATCCACCAGGCGCAGCTCGCCGAGGAAGCGGGTGCCGAATGCGCGGTGCTGTTTCCACCGGCGCCGCTCGGCGGCGGGGCATCGGCGACCTCGCGCGCGCCGGTCGCCTTCGTGCAGGCGGTCAGCTCCGCCATCGGCATTCCCGTGTCGATCTTCCAGTATCCGCTGGCGTCCGGATTCGGCTATTCGCCGGAGACGCTGGCAAAGATCGCAGCGCTCGACAGCGTCATCGCCATCAAGGAAGGCAGCGACACCATCTTTGCTTATGACGAGAACCGGCGCGCGGTGAGGCTGGCCGATCCATCCGTTGCGATCCTGCCGTCGAACTTCAACTGGTTCCTGCCGCAGCTTGCGATCGGCGGCGACGGTATTCTGTCCGGCCTCGTGAGCCTGGCGCCGGATCTGTTCATTGCGCTGTGGCAGGCGTCGCTCGCCGACGATCTCAAGGCGATGCGCGCCGTCAACGAGCGGCTTTATCCGATCGTCCGGGCCATCTACGGCCCGGCGCCGATCATGGACATGCACACCCGCATGAAGGTCGGGCTGAAAGCACTTGGCTTGATCGGTAACGCCGATCCGCGGCCGCCGCTGCTGCCGGTTCTGCCAACGCTGTGCGATGCCATTGCAACGACGGTCGGCGCTGCACGCGCGGCCGGCGACATTCGTCTGGCGTGAGGGCCGCTCATGCCGGACGAGACCTTCATCCACATCGTGCGCGTCGACATCGACCCCGAGCACGAGGCTGCGTTCAACGCCTGGTACGAGCAGACGCATTTTCCCGATCTGCTCGCCTGTCCCGGCTGGCTGTCCGCAAAACGCTTCGTCTCGGTCGGCGACGGACCGAAATACGCGGCCATGTACGAAGTCGCGGGACGGTGGGCGTTCGAGACGCCGGAGTTCCTGAAGGTGAAGGGATTCGGCCCGTTCGAATCCCTGGTGAAGAATTTCGCGCGTATTCAGCTCAAGCCGATGTCGGGACCGGCTTGAGGGGATCAAGGACGATGCTGCCTGCCGTGTCGCGAGATCCGGCCGGCCGCATCCAAGAACATTGAGGGGAAAGCCGGACGAGGAACTGCATCGGTCATTGGCGTCTTACTGGAGGTATCACATGCTCTCGACACTGCTTCGCTTGAGTGCCGCTGCCGCACTCGTTCTCGCATCCGCCGCCGCGCATGCCGCGTGCACGCCCGCGATCACCAACGACAATCTGATCGCGCCCGGAAAGCTGCAGCTCTCCATCAACCCCACCAATCCGCCGCAGCAATTCGTCGACAAGGACGGCCAGCTGCAGGGCCTCAACGTGGAACTGGCCGCGGAGCTCGGCAAGCGGTTGTGTCTTCCGGTCGAACTCGTCCGGATGGATTTTCCGGCCATGATACCGGCCATGGCCGCGGGCCGCATCGACGGGATCGATACGGGAATGTTCTGGACCGAGGAACGCTCCAAGCTGATGTACATGGTGCCCTATGCAATTCAGGCCATTTCGGTCGTGGTTGCGCCCGATAGCGGCACAAAAATTGCTACCGAAGGAGACCTGATCGGGAAAACATCCGCCGTCGAGGTCAGCACTTACCAGATGAACTGGCTCAAGAAACTCAGCGATGCGAACGTGGCAAAGGGCGGGCCCGCTATCGAGATGCGCACGTTCCCGACGGCGACCAACGTCGTGAGTGCGCTGCTCGCCGGACAGGTCGACAACGCGCTGCTGGTCGACAGCGTGGCGCGCGATCTCGTCGGCCGCGGGCGGGTCAAGGAGGTGCTGAGCGGCCTCGGCACGGCGCGTACCACGCTCGGTTTCCGCAACAAGACGGTGGTCGATGCCGTCGTCAAGGCGCTCAACACCATGCGCGCCGACGGCAGCTACCAGGCACTGTTCGACAAGTTCGGCCTGACCAGCCTGCCGGCCGATCAGCCGCTTGCGATCGCGGGCCCCGGTCCGGTCTGATACCTACGGAGATACGCTGATGAGCCATTTCAGTCCGACGGCTGCCGTCAACTACTTCTTCAACTACTTCCTGATGAAGGGTGTGCTGGTCACCATCGGCCTGACGGTGGCGGCCGTCGTCGGCGGATTGATTCTCGGCATGGGCATCGCGCTCCTGCGGATGTCGTCGAATCCATTGCTGTCCGGCGCGGCGCGGTTCTACGTCTGGTTCTTTCGCGGCACGCCGCTGTTGATCCAGCTGGTGGTGATCTACAGCGGCTTGCCCCAGCTGGGGATCAAGTTCTCCGTGATCACCTGCGCGTTGGTCGGACTGATCCTCAACGAGGCCGCCTATCTCGCCGAGATCGTCCGCAGCGGCTTCATGGCCGTCTCGGCGGGGCAGCGGGAGGCCGCGTGGGCCTTGAGCCTGTCGCCATGGGTGACGTTCCGGCGCATCACCCTGCCGCAGGCGTTTCGGCTGATGATCCCGCCACTCGGCAATTCCATCAACTCGCTCTTGAAGGCGACCTCGCTGGCGTCAGTGATCTCGGTCGAGGAGCTCATGCGCCGCAGCGACATGCTGATGCAGGAGCACTTTCAGATCCTCGAAGTCTATGCCGCTGCAACGGCGTACTATTTGATCCTCACCTCGGTCTGGGATGCGGTTCAGCGCCGGCTGGAGAAGCATTTTGGTCGATCGAGCGCTGCGAAATCCCGGCGGGTTGCGGCAAGGGCGCCGGTTGCACAGACAAGCGTGGAGGCCCGCGCATGAGCGAGATGTCGATGAATGCGGCTCGTGGTGCCGACGGCGCAATGGTGGAGCCGCAATTGCGCGAGGTGCCTGCGGTTCGCATGGAGGCCGTCTACAAGCACTATGGCGACTTCACCGCGTTGAACGAGGTCGACCTCAAGGTCGGCAAGGGCGAGAAGATCGTGGTCTGCGGTCCCTCCGGCTCGGGCAAGTCGACGCTGATCCGCTGCATCAATCATATCGAGAAGCACGATGAGGGGCTGATCTACGTCAACGGCACCGAGCTCGACCGTCAGCAGAAGAATATCGATGCGGTCCGGCGCGACACCGGCATGGTGTTCCAGAGCTTCAACCTGTTCCCGCACATGACGGTGCTGGAGAATTGCATCCTGGCGCCGATGACCGTGAACGGCATGACGAAGGGGGAAGCCAGGGAGCTTGCCATGCATTTCCTGACCAAGGTCCGGATTCCCGATCAGGCCGAGAAGTTTCCTGGCCAGCTCTCGGGCGGCCAGCAGCAACGCGTCGCCATCGCGCGCGCGCTGTGCATGCGGCCGAAGATCATGCTGTTCGACGAGCCGACCTCGGCGCTCGACCCCGAGATGGTCAAGGAGGTTCTGGAGACCATGAAGAAGCTCGCGGAGGAGGGCATGACCATGCTGTGCGTGACCCACGAGATGGGTTTCGCCCGCGAGGTCGCGGACCGCATCGTGTTCATGAACGAGGGGAAGATCGTCGAGCAGGCCGCGCCGGAGGAGTTCTTCAATCATCCGAAGTCCGAGCGGGCAAGGACGTTCCTCGACCAGATCATTCACTGATCTCAGGCGGCATCGGTCGTGACCAAGACGGTTCCATCGTTCAGCGCTCGCCTTTGCGGCATCCACGCCGCGACCATCGTGCCGATGACGTCCGATTTTGCGATCGACGAGCCGGCGCTGGCAGCGCATATCGCGTCGGTGGCATCCGTGCCCGGCATCAATGGGTTGCTGGTCAACGGCCATGCCGGCGAGAACTTTGTGCTGTCCCTGGCCGAGAAGCGGCGTGTCGTGGAGGTCGCGCGCGAGCATGCCAGGGACTGTCTGATCGTCTCGGGGGTCAACCACGAATCGAGTCTCGAGGCGGCGCGAGAAGCGGCCGCGCTGGAGCGGGCCGGAGCTGAAGGGCTCCTGGTGTTTCCTCCCAACAGCTGGGCGCTCGCCCACGCCGACAGCTGCGTGATCGAGCACCACCGTCGTGTCCGCGACGCGACGTCCGTGCCCTTGATGCTTTACGCCGCCCCCGTCGGCGCGGGCGCGATGGCCTATGCGCCACCGCTTCTGGAGCACCTGGTGGCGGACCCTCGCTTCGTGGCAATCAAGGAGGGGAGCTGGGAGGTCGCCGCCTATGAGCAGAACCTGCGATCGATCCGCAAGCGGCGTCCGGACTTCACCGTGCTCAGCTCAGGCGACGAGCACCTCCTGACGAGCTACATGATCGGAACGGCGGGCAGCCAGGTCAGCCTTGCTGCCGTCGCGCCGGAGTTTGTGGTCGAGCTTTGGAAAGCGGCCGAGGCCGGAGATTGGATGCAGGCGCGCGCCGTGCATGAAAAGCTCTATCCGCTGGCGAGGGCAATCTATCGTGACGGCCCGGGCGGACGTGCCTCGGCGCGGCTGAAGGCCTGCCTGAAGCTGCTCGGGCGGCTCGACTGTGACGCGGTCCGTCCGCCGCAGATGGCGGTGACGCCGATCGAGCAACGCGCACTTGAGCTGGCGTTGAGAACCGCGGGCTGTCTCGGCGACAGCGATGATTTGGCGCGCGGATGATGGCCGGCACCATCACGAGCACGACGATGCCCGGATCAGTGCCGGCCAGAGCCCGCCAAAGGCGAAGCGCCGCGCGCGCAAACTAGCTGCAGCTTAGCGGCAACGGCTGGTCGGGATGCAGGTCGTACCAATCGTAGCAATCCGGGTAGGCGCCATAGAAGCCATATCCGGGCCGATAGCGACCATAATGATGGAATGCGTGCTGGCCGAAGCCTGTGCCGTGAAAGGCGAAGTGGTCGCCGCCGCCGACATGATCTCCGCCACCAAACGTGCCGGCGTGCATTCCTCCGCCGAATCCTCCCGCATGACCCGCCATGCCGCCCATATGCCCGCCGCCGAAACCGCCGCCGCCAAAGCCTCCATGGCCGCCGCCACCGCCGCCGTGCGCCTCGGCCGCGCCGACCGCCAGAGTCGAGGCGAGCGCCGCTGTTGCCAGAACCATCATCATTCGTTTCATGGGACACTCCTTTCGTGTCGAGGCCCGGCGGTCCGTGCAGTCCGGTTGAGCGTCGTGCCGTCGCCAAGTCCTGTGATGAAAGGAAGATAGGAGCGGCGGGCGACAATCCCACTGAAATCAATGTCAGGAACGACGCGCCGCCGGTCGGGAAGCGATCCGCCGCTGGTGGTTGCGGCGTTGGAAAGGGACGGGCTGAACATTCCAGCCCGTCCCTGCCGTTGCGGAGCGGCCGACCGAGGCGCCCGGCCGGCCGAAATGTTGCAGCGATCAGAAGCTGCCCGTGCCCGGCTCACAAGGGACATTGTCGCCGGTCCATGGCGCCGTCGCAAAAGCTCCGACGCGCGGCGCGGGAACGCAGGCGCGGGCTCCCTGATATCCTCCCTGATAGAAGGGCGTGTCTGCCGCGACCGTATCGGCTTCCATGCTGGGCTGTCGTGCGACGTGATGGTGTTCACGGGCCATGACGGGTCCTCCGAGCACGGCGATCGCGATCAGGCCCGTCGACAGGAACTTGAGCGTGGTCATTATGGCTTCTCCTTTGATGACAGCAGGCCGATGAAGCCGGCTGCTCATGGAGGTGTGGACGACCCAGGCGCGATCAAACGCACGAATTGCTCACTCGGCTTCAACGGCGTGTGAACCGGAGCGGGACGGCGGACACGATCGTGCGAATTCGCAATGCCCGCTGGCTTCGGGAGTAACAGCGAACCCGTCGAGGACATATCTCCGGTAGAACGCGGTTCAGAACGGAGACAGAAGATGATCACGACGACAGCAAGCCGCATCGCCGCCGCACCGGCGCTGTCGCCCGGCTTTCCCGGCTTCCTGAATCGCTATTTAGTGGTGCTCCATTCTCCCTGGGACTACCTCGTCGGAGAGCCAGCGGTCCCTGGCATGCCTTCGCAGCCCGGCGCGTTCAGAACCGGCGGGCATTGACGATGACGTCGCGGACCGCTGAGCCCATGCTTCTCCGTCGCGGGCCGAAACGCCCCGCAGGACGCAAGGCCAGGACAATGGCGCGGATTCTTCTGATCGAGGATGACGCCGAAACCGCCGAGGCGATCGTTGCCGAACTTGGCGACCGCGGGTTCGAGGTTCAATGGGCCCCTGATGGCATCGACGGTCTCGACCAGGCGCGTTCAGCGTGTCCCGATGCCTTGATCGTCGATCGCATGCTGCCCGGAATGGACGGGCTGACCGTCATCGAGGCCCTGCGCAAGGACCAGGTGAGGGCGCCCGTGCTGGTCCTGAGTGCGCTCGGCGCGGTCGATGATCGGGTACGCGGATTGCGTGTGGGAGGAGACGACTATCTCACCAAGCCGTTCGCGATCATCGAGCTCGTCGCCCGGATCGAGGCATTGCTGCGCCGTCCGATGGACAGCCGCGAAACCACATTGCGCGCGGGTCCGCTGGAGCTCGATCTGATCGAGCGGACCGCGAGGCGAGGCGAGCGCGAGATCGACCTGTTGCCGCGCGAATTCCGCCTTCTCGAATACATGATGCGCCGGAGCGACCAGTTGTTGACGCGCGCGATGCTGCTCGAAGAGGTCTGGAACTACAAGTTCGTTCCGGCAACCACGAATCTGATCGATGTGCATATGGGCCGGCTTCGTCACAAGGTCGATGGTCCCGGAGAGGTGCAACTCGTCCACAACGTTCGCGGCTCGGGGTTCATTCTGCGCGTGCGCCAATAGCCGCCGCGGCGTCCCTGGAATCGTGGAGCAGAGCTTGCGCGAATATCGGACCTCGAAGCAATGCGCCAGATTCAGTTCATTCGTTCGAACACGTTCCTCTGGGCCCTGGCGGTGGCGGCGGCGTTTGCGTTGCTCGTGGTCGGCTTGTTCGCGTTCATCTATTGGAAGATCGATGATTACCTGATCGCCCGGTCCGACCGCATGATCGTCGCGCAGATCGACTTCATGGCCGGGCTGCCATCGGACCGCCGTGTCAATGTGATCTCGGATCATCTCGGACAGGATTCCAGAGGCGTGCAATATGCGGGACTGTTCGATGCTGCCGGAGCGAGGCTTGCCGGCAACATCGAGCGCCTGCCGCGAGATCTCGCGCTCGGCGGATCGGTGCGCGGCGTGCGGCTTGCCCGAAGCGGGCAATCGACGGTCCGTGATCCGGTCGTCAGGGCGGCAGGCAGGCGTCTGGGCGACGGCGAGATCCTGGTGATCGGCAGGAACGTCGATGAGACGCGCGAGATATCGAGTGTCGTGGGGCAGGCGCTCGCGCTGGGCCTCCTGCCGGCATTCTGTCTCTGCCTGCTGGCCGGCGCGTGGCTGAGCGTCCGCGCCCAGAGACGCGTGGAGCAGGTGAACCAGCGGGTTCAGCGGATCGTTGCCGGGGATCTGCGCGAGCGCCTGCCACTCGACAATGTAGACGATCCGTTCGCGCGACTGGCCGGGATCGTCAACGGCATGCTCGACGAGATGGAGACGATGATCAACGCCCTTGCCGGTGTCGGAAACGATATCGCCCATGATCTCAGAACTCCGCTCACGCGCGTCCGGCTGGCGCTGGAGCGCGGGCGGACGCACGCGGCCACGCTGGGGGCGCTCCAGGAGGTCACCGACAAGGCCATCGCCGGAATAGACCAGTCGCTCGCGATCATTACCGCGCTGTTGCGCCTGGCCGAAATCGAGAACGGCCGCCGCACGGCCGGGTTCGGCGACGTCGCGCTCGACGAGATCCTGCGCGAAGTGTGCGACGTCTACGAGCCCATCGCCGAAGACAAGAACATCGAACTTGGCGTCGTCATCGATCGCACCGCGCGGGTGCGGGGCGATCGGGATCTGTTGTTCGAGGCGATCGCCAATCTCGTGGACAATGCCGTCAAGTTTACGCCCACGGGCGGGAAGGTGAGACTCGAACTCGTGTCGGACGACAAGACCGCGCTTGTGCGCGTGAGCGATACCGGGCCCGGCATCAACGAGCAGGAGCGCGAAGCGGTGCTGCGGCGATTCTATCGCTCCGACAAGATGCGCAACACGCCGGGAGTTGGTTTGGGACTGAGCCTGGTGGCTGCCATCGTCAAGCTGCATGGCTTTCAGCTGATCATCCGTCCGGCCCCTGGAGGGCGGATCGAGATCCTCGCCCGGACCGGAGGAGCGACCAAAGCCGCCGCATCCCGGTCTCGGATCTCGCTTCACGCAAACGCGAGCCAGGTGTGATGACTCAAACGACGCGCGCTGCGCCGAACGCCGGGACGGGGCCGAATGTTTGAACGCGAATTCAGGTTTGTTAAGCCCAATTCAGTCGCGCCTTCGTTCGAAGGCCTCTTAGAGTCGGCTTGCCGGTTTCGAATGTGGACGTAACAGATGCAGACCCGCCACGAGCTCACCAGGAACAATGCCGCGGCCGTACCGGGCAGAGCCCCGTCCGTCCCCTTTCTCAGCGCCTATTCCGCGGCCATCAGGGGCTACGAACTGCTTGAGCCCGTTCAGGAGCAGCAGCTTGCACGACGTTGGCAGGAGAGGCGGGATCGAGACGCAGCGAACGTGCTGGTCACGAGCCATCTCCGGCTCGCTGCCAAGGTGGCGCGAGGCTACAGGGGATACGGCCTTCCGCTGGCAGATCTGATCGCGGAAGCGAATCTTGGGCTCGTGATCGCGGCGTCAAGGTTCGAACCCGGTCGTGGCTCGCGGTTCTCCAGCTATGCGCTGTGGTGGATCAAGGCATCCATTCACGAATACATCCTGCGGTCCTGGTCGCTGGTCAAGATCGGCACGACAGCCGCCCAGAAGAAGCTGTTCTTCAGGCTCCGCGGCGAGATGAGGAAGGCCACGGGCGGCGAGATGGCGCGGCTCACCCCGGAGGTCGCCGAGGTGATCGCCGCGAACCTCGACGTCACGGCGCGTGACGTGATCGAGATGGATACCCGCCTGAACGGCGACCTGTCGCTGAATGCGCGCGTTGGAGGCGACGAGGACGGAGCCGATTGGGAGGCGTCCCTGGTCGACGGCGCGATCGATGCCGAGACGGTTCTCGCCGATCAGGATCAGATGGAGCGTCGCACCAGCGCCCTGCGCATCGCGCTGGATGTCCTCACGGCGCGTGAGCTTCACGTTCTGAAGGCGAGGCGGTTGGCCGAACCCGCCGTCACGCTCGATCGGCTTGGCCGCGAGCTTTCGATCTCCAGCGAACGGGTTCGGCAGATCGAGACCCGCGCCTTTGCCAAGGTCAGGCGGGCCGCGATTCTGGCCGCGCAGGATGCTGCGCGCGTCTCCCGATGCAGCGGGCGCGCATCATCCTCTTCCGCGGCCGGCACGCGCCCAGACGGTATCTCG
This sequence comes from Bradyrhizobium sp. P5_C12, assembly GCF_054049735.1. Classification (NCBI taxonomy): domain Bacteria; kingdom Pseudomonadati; phylum Pseudomonadota; class Alphaproteobacteria; order Hyphomicrobiales; family Nitrobacteraceae; genus Bradyrhizobium; species Bradyrhizobium sp. P5_C12. Next base: position 92,181 of record NZ_JBFULU010000002.1, on the reverse strand, counting down.
AGCCCAAGGTCGAGGGAGCTCACCGCTCCTTGAGCGATCGAGAAACGGTGATGGTTCGCAGGAGCGCACTCCGCCCGCCCTGGAGCCCATGAATTCGTTTTCATTTGCACGGATGGCCCTCCATCGTCATCTGTTCAAAGATCTAGCGCGACTTGCTCCAGACGGAAACGATCATGGGAATTGTTCGCTTTGCTCTGCGGTTTCCGCACACATTCTATGTACTGGCGGCCCTGATCCTGTTTCTCGGCGGCATCGCGGTGTGGTCGATGCCGACGGACATCTTTCCGGAGATCCGTATCCCCGTCGTCACGGTCATCTGGAGCTACACGGGTCTCTCGACACCGGAGATGGAGCAGCGCGTCAGCACCTACAGCCAGTATTCGATCAGCGCCAACGTCACCGGCATCAAGAACATCGAGGCGCAGACGCTCAACGGCCTGTCGGTTCAGAAGATCTACTTTCAGCCGGACGTCAATCTCGATCTCGCGATTGCGCAGATCGTCTCGGCGACCAACGCCATCCGCGCGCTGATGCCGCCGGGCATTCAGCCGCCGATCATCGTGCAGTTCAACGCCTCGAGCGTGCCGGTGCTGCAGCTCAGCCTGCAGTCCGATAGCCTGAACGAGCAGCAATTATACGATTTCGGGATCTATCGCGTCCGGCAGCAACTGGCTCCCGTTCCGGGAGTGACCCTGCCCACGCCCGCGGGCGGCAAGTATCGCCAGATCATGGTCGACATCGATCCGAACAAGCTTCTGTCGCGTGGGTTGACGCCGCTCGACATCGTCAACGCCGTGAACACCCAGAATCTGACCTTGCCGACAGGCACGGCGAAGATCGGCGACACCCAGTACACCGTCAGAACCAACGCGACGCCGGCCTCGATCAAGGATCTCAACATGATCCCCGTCAAGTTCGCAAACGGGGCCACCATCCTCCTGAAGGATGTCGCTCAGGTTCGCGACGGATCGCAGGTCCAGCAGAATATCGTGCGGGAGGACGGCCACCGTTCCGTTCTGCTCAGCGTGATCAAGAACGGAAACGCCTCCACGCTTGCCGTCGTGAACGGCGTCAAGAAGGCCCTGACATCGATTCGCGCGTCGGCGCCTCCCGGCCTGAAGATCAGCGAATTGTTCGATCAGTCGGTCTTCGTCACCCATTCGGTCGATGGCGTGCTGCGCGAAGGCGGAATCGCGGCCGGCCTCACCGCGCTGATGATTCTGGTATTTCTCGGATCGTGGCGGTCGACGCTGGTCGTCATGATCTCAATTCCACTGGCGATGCTGTCCTCGCTCGTCGTGCTGTATTTTCTCGGCGAGACCCTCAACACGATGACGCTCGGCGGGCTTGCGCTCGCGGTCGGCATCCTGGTCGACGATTCGACGGTGACGATCGAGAACACGCATCGGCTGTGGACCGAGGAGGGCATGCCGTTGTCGGAGGCGACCCTGCACGGCGCGGCCGAAATCGCGGTGCCGACGCTGGTCTCCACGCTGGCGATCAGCTGCGTGTTTACCTCGGTCGTATTCCTGGAAGGGCCGGCCAAATACCTCTTCACGCCGCTTGGTCTGGCGGTGGTGTTCGCGATGCTGGCGTCATACGGATTGTCGCGGACGCTGACGCCGATCACCATCGGTCTGTTGCTGAAGAGCGAGCGGCATCCTGCCAAGGGGGAGACGCCGTCGGGCATTTTCTCGCGCGCCTCGGCCATGTTCGAGCGCGGGTTCGAGCGCCTGCGCGACGGCTATTCCGATCTCCTGACGACGTTGCTCCGGCGTCGTGCCGTCGTCCCCGTCATTGCCGTGCTGGTGCTGGCTCTCGGAGCCGTCATGTTCGCCTATGTCGGCAGGGACTTCTATCCGCTGATCGACGGAGGCGAGATCCAGCTCCACGTCCGCGCGCCTGCCGGCACCCGCATCGAGCGTACGGAGGGGATCTTTCAGGCGGTCGAAGACAAGATCCGCGAGGTCATTCCCGAGCGGGACCGGGCGTTGATCGTCGACAATATCGGGCTTCCGGCGCGTTCCTACAACCTGGCATTCGCCGACGGCTCGACGATCGGCGTCAATGACGGCACCATTCTCGTGTCGCTCAAGGACGGGCACAAGCCGACCGCGGACTATGTGAAGAAGCTGCGCCAGGTGCTGCCGGCGGCATTCCCCGAGGACACCTTCTACTTCCAGGCGGCCGATATCGTCACGCAGATCCTGAACTTCGGTCTTCCAGCGCAGATCGACGTCCGCACCGTCGGCTACGGCACCAACAACCTGGCCGTCGCAAAGGAACTGCAGAAGAGTCTCGCCACAATTCCCGGCGTCGTCGATGCGCATCTCCAGCAGGAAGTCGACGCCCCGGCGTTCTACGCCGATATCGACCGGACCCGGGCCGCGCAGCTGGGGCTCAACGCCAGCACGGTGGCGACCAATATCAACGTCAGCCTCAGCTCATCCGCCCAGGTCTCGCCGAACTTCTGGACCGATCCGACGTCGGGCATCCCGTATTATCTGGCGGTGCAGACGCCCGAGTACAGGGCCAACTCGCTGAACGCCTTGGGGAACACGCCGGTGGCGGCCTCGGTTGCCGCGAGCGGGCAGACAGTGCCCGGCCTCCTCAGCAATGTCGCGACGTTCAAGCGCGGGACCGTTCCCACCAATTCGAACCAGGCCAACGTGCAGCCCGTCTTCGACATCTACGCCAGCGTCCAGGGCCGTGATCTCGGCGGCGTGGCGGCCGATATCAACAAGGTGACGTCAACTCTGCAAAAGCAGCTCCAGCCGGGCAATTCGATCCAGGTTCTGGGGCAGATCCAGAGCATGAATCAGTCATTCCGCGATCTGGGAATCGGACTGCTGTTTGCCGCCATCCTGGTGTACCTGCTGATGGTCGTGAACTATCAGAACTTCGGCGATCCCTTCGTCGTCATCATGGCGCTGCCGGCAACCCTCTGCGGCATCGTGACAATGCTGTTCATCACCGGAACGACGTTGAACGTGCCCTCGCTGATGGGAGCGATCATGGCGGTCGGTGTCGCGTCCGCGAATTCCATCCTGCTCGTGACCTTCGCGCGCGAACAACAGTTGAAGGGACACCCTGCGTTCCAGGCGGCGCTGAGCGCAGGCCGCACGAGGATCCGTCCCGTCCTGATGACCGCCGCCGCGATGATCGTGGGCATGATCCCGATGGCGATAGGAGGTGCGGGCGAGGAGCAGAATGCGGCGCTCGCACGTGCCGTCATCGGCGGACTGCTGTTCGCGACCCCGACGACATTGCTGATCGTGCCCTACCTCTTTGCCATGCTGCGCAAAGGCAACGATGGCAAGCCTCACCACGGCGTATTCGAGGAGCAACCGGAATGACCGACGTTCGCGCGCGGACCGATGGCGACGACGTGAAGAACCGGCCTGATGGCGAGAGCTGCCGGATCGTGGAGCTGCCCGGCAAGAGCTCGCGGCCGGAACGCCGCTATGGCGGCGCGCTGCTCGGAGGAGGCATGCTTCTGCTCCTCGCCGGCGGTCTCGGCGTTGGAGGCTGGCGGCACTATCAGGCCGCGCGTGAGGTCGCCGCAGTGGCGGAGCAGGCGAGAACGGCCATTCCGGAGGTTCGGGTGGCCGCGGTCCGGCCCAGCGGCGACCTGATGAAGGTCACGCTGCCGGCGACGACGACGGCGTTCGAGGCGGCGAATATCTTCGCGCGGACCAGTGGCTATATCGAAAAGCGCTACGTGGATATCGGCGATCGCGTGAAGAAGGGCGATCTTCTCGCGGAAATCACCGCTCCGGAACTCGACCAGCAGATCGCGCAGGCACAGGCGACGCTGGCCCAGAACCAGGCAGCCTTGCAGCAGGCGCAAGCAAGCCGGGAGCTCGCCGATGTCACCAATGCGCGGGACAGCAATCTCGTCAAGCAAGGCTGGTTGACGGCGCAGCAGGGTGACAACGATCGTCTCACCCTGCGCGCGCAGCAGGCCGCCGTGAATGTGGCCCAGTCGAACATCTCGGCGCAGGAAGCGCAGATTCGCGTTCTTCAGCAGGAGAAGGCCTACCAGCGCGTGGTGGCGCCGTTCGACGGCGTGATCACACAACGCAACGTGGACAATGGCAGCCTGGTGCAGTCCGGGTCGACCTTTATGTTCACGCTGATGCATTCCAACGTGATCCGAACCCAGGTCTTCGTGCCGCAGGACGAGGCCTTCGGAGTAGCACCCGGCGTCGACGCGGAAATCCACGTCCCCGAGATTCCGAACCGGACCTTTCCGGGGAAAGTCACACGCATCGCAACCGCGTTGCAGCCGGGAAGCCGGACGTTGCTGACCGAGATCGACGTGCCCAATCCGGACGGGGCGCTCAATCCCGGCATCTACTGCACGGTGGAGCTGTCGATTCCACGCAGGACGCCGTCGATGACGATCCCGGCCGATGCACTCGTCTTCGACCAGAACGGACTTCATGTCGCGGTCGTCCGCAACGGTACCGTTCATTTGCAGAAGGTCTCGATCGCGCGCGATTTCGGCACCGAGGTTGAAGTCCGCGACGGCGTGCAGCCCGGTGACCAGGTCGTGCTCAATCCGACGGTGAATCTGACGGAGGGCAGCAAGGTCGCCATCCGCAAGACCGAGGTGAGCTAGATGCGGATCGTGCTCGCAACGATGATCGTTCTGCTGTCGGGCTGCGCTCCGGGCGAGGCGCAGGTCGCAACGATGGGCACCACGGCGATGGGCCTTCCGACGGTGCCGGGCGCGATCGTCACCTCGCCGCTCAATAGTCCAGGCCCGTTTTCCGCAACGACCGAGCCGGGCGCACCCGATACGACGCTGGCGCCCGTTCCGCTCGCCTCGGATCCGGCGACACCGGGCACGGTGGTCGTCTGCGCTCCGCCATCGACGCCTCCAACGCCGATGCCGCTGACGCCGAGCGTATCGAGCACGGGTGTCTCGACCTTAGGCAGCATCGTTCCGATACTGCCTGTCACGGGACTAAACGGCAGTGCCACCGGCACGATTGCCGCGGCGACGCCGGTGGGAACGGGGACGACCGTTGCATGCAGCTCGACGCCGGGAGGGCTTGCAGTGAGCGCCGCGTCGCTGCCGCTCTCGATCCCGCAAGTCGCCGCCAGTCCGGCGCCTGGTACGATCCTGGCGGCCACCAACGGCGCTGGGGGCACAGGCATCGATCCAAATGCCGCTATCGTGCCCAGTCCAAACAGCTCGAGCTGTGCAGAGGGGGTCTCGATGAATCTGGCATCGCCCGCGACAATGTTGCCGGCCAACGCGTCAGGTGCGGCGGCAACGCCGGGGGTGTCGCCGATCCTGCCGCCGGGATGCTGAGGCGAAGTTATTGCAGCACGCACAGCGCGCGCCGGACTGCGCCAAGCGCTCCGGCCGAATGCACGGGTGACGCGTCGCCCCGAGGCGAGGCTCTGCGTTTCATGTTGACGCGCGCAATTTGCGAACTTCGGCATCCGGCGGAAACATCGTTCCGCCGTCCAGATATTTCCAGTCCACCATGACGCCCGTGTTGCCCCTGACGGTGGTGCGGCCGACAAACGTCCCCAGGGTGCTCTGATGGTCGATGGAGCGCCATGTTGCCGGTCCGAACGGCGTTTCGAAGCTGACATTGCCAAACCCGTCGGCCATCGCCTCGGTATCGAGGCTCCCGAGCTTCTCGATCGGAGTTGCGATCGAGCTGATCAGCGCGTGACCGACCACGGAGCCCATCGTGGGAGCCTCGCCATAGCGCGAGGAATAGGCCGACACGAAAGCGCTGTTGGCTTGACCCAGAGCCTCGGTCACGGGATAGCCGGTCACGATCCAGCCTTCCGGTGCGTCCTGTCCGAGGGGAATGAGGTATTCGGGTTCACCGGTCGTGAACGACACGACGTTTCGTCCTTCGAACAGGCCGCGATCATTGCCTTGCCGAACAAACTTGGCGAGGTCGGGTCCGAAGGTGACGTTGAGGATCGCCTCGGGGTTCTGCTGAGCGAGGGCGTTCACGACGATGCCGGCATCAATGGCACCCAAGGGCGGCCACTGACTGCCAATGAACTGGACGTCGGGACGGCGGCGGCTGAGAAGCTGCATGAACCACTTCACGGCCGATTGCCCATACTCGTAGTTCGGGGAGATCGTCGCCCATCGTGTCGCCTTCAGCTGGGCTGCTTCCTCCACCAGCATGGCGGCCAGCATGTATGTCGAGGGCCGGAGCCGGTAGCAATATCGATGTCCCCGTTCCCAAACGAGGGCGTCCGTGAGCGGTTCGCTCGCCACGAACAGGATCCGGTTTTGCCGCGCGAAGTCGCTGATCGCCAGTCCGACATTCGACAGATAGGCGCCTGCCAGCAGATCGACGCCGTTCCTGCGCACGAGCTCTTCCGCCGCGCGAATCGCTACGCTTGGCTTGCCTTCGTCGTCCCGACTGATGACCCGCAATTCACGCCCGAGAAGGCCGCCCTTCGCATTGAGCTGTTCGACCGCCAATTGCCAGCCGCGACGATAGGGCAGCGTAAACGCCGGCGCGCTGCTGTAGGAGTTGATTTCACCGATCGTTATCGGTCTCGTGCCCTGCGCCCGGAGGATGCCAGGCGAAAAGATCGAAGCGCCAATGCTGCCCAAGGCCTGTCGTCTGGAAATGCTCATCAAGCGCGGTCCGGAGGGTTGAGTGGGGTTGTTGCGGCGATGCGGGACATGTCGGGCGGGCTGAAGGCGGCAGCGACCTAGTGGCAAGTGCAGGAAGCGGGCCGGTCGCCGGGGTGTGTCGTAACCGAGGCGCCCGGGCTTGCAGCGAGACCGCGCGCAAAGGCGAGCGCGGGAAGATCCACCCCACGATCGAACAGAGCGCTGACCGGACCGACGAGGTCGAGCGCGGTCTGCTGACGGTCGGATGCCGCCATGATCCTCGCCCAGGCCGCCGCGACCTTCAGCTCGTAGAAGCGGCATTGCTGCTCTCTCGCAATGGATAGACCTTCTGAGAACAGCAATTCCGACCGGGAGGTCTCGGACGAGTCTCCGGCCAGCAGGATCTCGCCCTTGATCCGCAACAGATCCGCAAGGCACCACAATTGCTTGCCCTGCCGGGAAATAGTCAGGGCATCTTCCACGGCGGTGAGGGCCTGCGCAATCTCGCCGCTCGCGAGCAGGCCCTCGGCAAGCGATCCGATAAACTCGGGATTGCGCATCAGCCATCCATTCTCGGCTCGCGCTTTCAGCCCGGTGCGCAGCAGTGCTACTCCATCGCGATGCTTGCCCTGCAGGACGAGCAACTGACCCTTCAGGCAGGACGTCCAGCTGGCCCAGAACGCTATGCCCTCGCGCGTGACCAGCTCGAGAAGAGACGATATCGCCTCATCGGCAGCGGCGAGATCATGCGTCATCAGCGCAATCGGGCAGACGGCGTTCCGCAGCGCGTAAGCGATCGCAAGCTTGTCCTTCTCGCGCTGCGCCTCCTGGAGGCACTCGGCGGCCAGGGATCTGCTCTGGGCGATCTGTCCCTGTAGCAGCAGGACGCGCGCCAACATGGCTTTGGCCAGAACGCTCTGGTTCAGCAGGAACCACATCTGGTTCGCACCGTCCTTCAATCCGTGAGCCGAATGGTCCAGGGACAGGGTCAATTCGCGCCTTGCATCCTCCTGCGCTCCGTAAAAATGGGTCGCCGCGCCGATCAGGCGACGGCCTACGGTCTCGTTGGCGGGATTTCCCGTGCGCAAGGCGATCTCGAGGTATCGCTCTCCGACGTGCTTGGCCGCGTCATATTGACCCGAGTTGAGATTGTGGCTCCACAGCGTCCAAACGGCCCTGAGCTGAAGCTCGAGATCGGACAGCTCTTCGGCGAGCACAAGCCCGATGTTGAGGGCCGCCTTCATGCGGTCCGCCGAGCCGGTCGTGTTGAGCAGCGCGAACCCCAAAGCGACATAGAGGTGCGCCTTGAGCCTCGGGTCGCAGGTCAGCTCAGGGCTGAAATGCGCGAGAGCGTGCTCGATCCGGCTCGAGCACTCCATGAAAGACAGCAACTGCATCCATACCGGAACAAAGCCGGCCGTCAGCTCGATCCCGAGCGCGGCATCGCCATCGGGTGCGAAGGCCCAGTCGAGCGCCGCATGCACGTTTCCGATCTCTTGGGCAAGACGAGAGATATCGTCGGACGCGGGAGTGGCGTCGCCGAGCGGCGCGACGAGTTGCCTGAGGAAGCTCGCGTGCCGTCTCGCCGCTTGCTCGACGAGGCCTGCTTCCGCCAGCTTCTCCAGGGCATAAGCGCGGGTGGTCTCGAGGAGGCGCCATCGCCCCTCAAAGGACGGGTCCAGCGAGACGAGCGATTTTCCAACCAGATTGAACAGTGTTTCGATGACGTCCGACCGGGACGAGTCGTCGTCCATCATTGCGATGGCCGCATCGAGCGTGAAGCCGGCCGGAAACACCGCAAGCCGGCACAGCAGCCTCTGCTCCGTCGGCGGCAACAGATCGTAGCTCCAGTCCAGTGTTGCCCGCAGGGTCTGATGTCGCGGCAGCTGGTCGCGGCGGCCGCCGCTCAGCAGCTCGAAACGATGGTCCAGGCGAAGCAATACGGTGTCGACCCCGAGGTTCGCGGCCCGGGCAGCGGCAAATTCCAACGCGAGCGGGATCCCGTCGAGCCGGCGACAGATGGCGGCTATCTTCAGCAGGTCGTGCGCGCCGGGAGCGAAGCCTGCGCGCAACGCCCTCGTGCGTGCGACGAACAGCTGCACTGCGCTTTCCCGGAGAAGATAATCGGGGTCATGGATGTCGGGGTGGGGCACCGACAGCGGCGGGATCGCCGCAACATATTCGCCGTCGATGCGGAGGCCTTCCCGGCTGGTTGCAAGAACGGTGACATTCGGACAATAGCGCAGCACGGCACTGGCGATCTGTGCCGCGGCATCGATGACGTGTTCGCAATTGTCCAGCACAAGAAGCAAGCGGCGCGAGCCGATGGCCTGGGCAATGCTTGCCGCCGAGACGTCCTTGTCGCTCAGGGCAAGCCTGAGGGCACGGCCGGTTGCGGATGTTGCGAGCGCCGGATCCTGCAGAGTCGCGAGCTCGACCAGCGCGACCGAATCGTTGAACGACGGCGCGACGCGCCGCGCGAGTTCGATTGCCAGCTTCGTCTTGCCGATGCCGCCGGGGCCGACGAGAGTCACTGTCCGATATGCGGACAGCACGTCGGCCAACTCGTGCAGGCAATCCTCGCGACCGATGAGAGGCGCGCGGGTGTTGGGCAGATTGCTCGAAAAGGACGACGCGGCCGGAACGGATACCGGTGCGGCGGCTGCAGGCTGATCCAGATGCCCGCTTCGCCAGCTTCCGGCGAGCGTATAGCCACGTCCCGAGATCGTCTTGAGGAGATCGCGATCCTTGCCGAGCGCCTTGCGGACGGCGGAGATATGGACCTGGAGCGTGTTGTCCTCGACGGCCAGGCCTGACCAGACGCTCCCGATCAATTCATCCTTGGTCACCAGGAGACCGGCAGAGCCTGCCAACTTCTCGAGAATCTCGAATGCGCGGCTTCCGATCGGCACCGTGACGTTGTCGTGCCTCAGCTCTCTATGCTGGCAGTCGATGAGCCAGTTTCCGAAAGTGTAAGTTCGATCAGCCGGCGAAGACATCGGGGTCCGTGGATCAGATTCAATGCCGTGATGTCGGGAAAGCGAGAGCCCACCCGAAGATCACCGCCCCCTGGCAAGATATTGAAAAGCGTGAATATGCCTTGGTGTCCTACAGGCGAGGCCGTTGGCGTGTCAAGACGACCTTCTCCGTAGACGGCTGTCCGCCATGCGCGACGCAAGCGCCCGCAATGCTCGCGGTTCGATACACGAATTCGTGACGCGATCAGGAGTGCCAAAATGGGAGAGCGGAACGGGCCGCACGACCGGTAGGGGGCAAGGCACCCTGTCGCCTGCTGCGGAAGGTCTCCACTGAAATGTGGCGGGCCGGAAGAACAGCGGCTTCATGCAGTGCCGCCATTCTTCCGTCCGTGCGACAGACGGCCCCGAGGCGCCGAGATGAACTCCTTCAGCTCAGCGCCAGCGGTTGTCTTGCGCCGACGGGGCTTCCTTCGGCTCGCGTGCTCAATAGCCGGACGTGGGCTCGCAGGGGGGCCGGCGCCACGGGTCGGATGCGTATGCGCCGACGTCGGGAGCGCGAACGCAGCTGCGCTTGGAGGTGACCGGCACGCGCTGAGCCGACGCATAAGCGTCGACATTGGTCCGCTTCGCGTTGCCTTCGCGAGCCATCGCGGGAGAGGCAATCATGGCTGCAACCATCAGTCCGGCGGACAAGAGCTTCAGTGTCGTCATAGAACGTCTCCTTGATGAAGCGACGCCGGGAACGCCTCGGCTCGCTTGCCTGACATGTGCATGCGTGCGCCGGATCGGCAGTATCATTTGAACGATCATTTTCGTCTTTGCACGAAGTCGCGGCCTGCGCTGTTCGGCGCGCTAGTCGGACGAAGGCATCGTCTGGTCCGCATGTCCGTCCAGCAGCGGGCCAAACCATTCCCACCTCTCGCCGGTGAAGCGCATCATCTTCAGATGCTCGATCGGGCGAAAGTCCGTTGGCGATGTCTTTATCCGAACACCGGGAATGTAGGCGGCAGTCTCGATATCGAGATCCGTCGCCACCTTCATGATTCTTTCGCGCGTGAGTTCGTCGCCGCAGCGCCGTATCACTTCCACCAGCGCGCTCGACATGTTGAACGCCATCAACGGGCCGCTCTCCGATCGATCCGCGTCCGGATAATATTTCGCCATGAACGCGCGAAAGCGCTGCATGCCCGGATGGCTGTCCCACTGCGGATCGGTCACGTCCATCTGATAGCCGGCGCTCAGAATTCCCTTTGCGTTGTCCAGTCCGGCGGGCCTGAGCACCGCGCCAACCGAGACCGAGACGTTGGTGATGATATGGATGGGATGCCAGTCCAGTTCGCCGAGCTTCCTGATCGCTTGAGCTGCGAATTTCGGCGTGGCGACATTGATGAATATGTCGGGAGCGGCGGCCTTGATGGCAACGATCTGCGACTCGATCGTCGGCGTGCTGATCTCATAGGGCTGGCTGGTAATGACCGTCTCGGCGTACTTGTCCTGGAGGGCATCCTGCAATCCGAGGAGATAGTCGCGCCCGAAATCGTCATTCTGGTAGAGAACGCCGATCTTGGCGCCCGGATGGTGCGCCAGGATATAATCCGCATAGATGCGTGCCTCGGTCCGGTAACTCGGTTGCCAGCCAATGGTCCACGGAAAATGCACGGGATCGGCCCAACGCGACGCTCCCGTTATGACAAACAATTGCGGCACATGCCGATTGTTCATGTATTTCTGAATGGCGGCGTTGCTCGCGGTGCCGAATGGCGCGAAGATCGCGAGCACTTCGTCGTCCTCGACGAGCCGTCGTGCCTGCTCGACCGCCCTGGACGGACTGTACGCATCGTCATACGAGATGAAGTTGATCTTCCGGCCGTTGATGCCGCCATTGTCGTTGACCATGCGAAAGTAGGCGCTCATCGTCTTGCCGATGATGCCGTAAGCTGATGCCGGGCCGCTATACGGCATGATGTTGCCGATCTTGATCTCGGTGCTGCTCGCACCGGGATCGTATTGCGGTTGCGCGGAGCTGCCGGCCGTGCCGGCCGCCAGCACGGCGGTGGCGATGCCAAGCCTTGTGATGCCAAGCCTTGTTATGCGACGCCTCGTTATGCGAAGCCTTGTGATGCCAATCAAGCGTCGTGCAATGCCCGAAATCGAAATGTCACTTCTGCTCGTGATCAAGCAATGCCTCCGTGATGCTGCGGGTTGCCGGACAAGCAAAAGCGACAGTCGGCCTCGGGAGTATAGCCGGCGCCCTGCGGCAGGCGCGGTTACAGATGCTGAAGCACCGTTAAGTTTCGCAATTGCGGGCGGAGGGAAAGCGGATCACGGGGGCGCCGGCCGGCGGCGCCTTGCGCGGGTCTCGTCCTTGCTCCGGGAAGGCCTTTGCGGCCTATGGGACCGAATTCATTTCGAGCCCGCGGGGTGCGCTGCGCGGGGCGGTCGCACTCGGTACGAGGTCACGGGCGGCATGGCCTGCACCTGACAGGATGCATGATGGTCGTTCGTAGCACTTGGTCATCGTTGCCAGTGGCGGTTGTGAATATGGCCTGCGGCGAACACGGGAGCGGCGCCGCCGGGGCGCTCGAGGCCCATTCGTCCCGCCGGCGTCAGCGCGCCGCCATTCAGCACGTCGCGATCGGGATACATTGATGCAAATGCGGCGGGCTCCTGATCGGCGAAAGACCAGGACGCGGAAGCGGAGGATATTGTTGCCGTTGAGACCAGCGCTGCGGCGATCAGGATCTTGAATGCACTCATAGCGATTCTCCATTGCTTGTTCGGTGCGGAGAGTCGCTTGGCGATGATCGCTGCTCGGCTGGTGGCGCTTCCGGGATTATTTTCTCTACAGGCTATATGGGCACGCCGATCGGCAATCCCACTGTCAATTTTGTCAGAATCGCTCGCGCGATCGTGCGTGGTCAAAAATGCGCAGGGCGCCCAGCTCTGGGTTCAGGCAATACAACCTGTGGAGTGTGAGTCATGAGACTGTCCTCGTTTCTCTGCGTCGCCGCCTGCATTGCGCTTTCGGGCGCCGCATCTGCCCGCGGCGGCATGGGATCGCACATGTCGATGGCAAGCGGCGGCGAGCTCGGGACCAGCGCCGCCACGCCCGGAACGAACTCGCTCGGCACCGCGCTGCCGGCGTCCGAAACTGGCGGTCACGCGATGACGGGACCGTTGCTCGGCACTTACCCGAGCATCGACAAGGACGACGCCAAGCTCGAGAAGATGCTGGAAGGGTCCATCTGTCGCGGCTGCTGAAATGCAAGTAGCGCGATAGGAGCGTTCGGTCTCCGGCGGTCCTCGCGTCCGGGGAAGCTGTGTTTTTCGAAAGGGTTGGTGCTAAGCTTGAGACGAACTCAGGTACCGCTTGGGGCAATCCCAATGATGGTTGAGCCAGGCCAGCGTCCGGTCTACGCGTGCGCGGAATGGGAAATCGATCTTGCCAGGCGAGAATTTCGCTCGATGGGAGAGTCCGTTCCCCTCGGCGGGCGAGCCTTTGAGATTCTTGCGGAATTGGCCCAGGCCGAGGGCCAGCTGGTCACCAAGGATGACCTGACGGAGCGAGTCTGGCGCGGCGTCTTTGTCGAGGAGAGTGCACTTCGGGTACATATTGCGGCGATCCGGAAGGCCTTTGGTCCGGATCGCGACATGCTGGCAACCACGGTCGGCCGCGGTTATCGCCTGTTGGGATCATGGCAAATCCGGCAGGTGGACGCTCCGCTACAATCTGCCGCACCCGCGTTGCTGCCGTCGACCAACATTCCCAGCGCATCATTCGATCTCATCGGCCGCACCACCGCGATCGCGCATTTGTGGAAGCTGCTGTCGGCCTATCGCGTCGTGAGCCTCGTCGGCCCTGGCGGGATCGGCAAGACAGCGCTTGCGCTCCAAGCCGCCAGAACGCCGCCGGCCGGCTTTGCGGCCGATCGATTGCTGGTCGAACTGGCCTCGTTGTCCGATCCCAAGCTCGTTTGCTCGGCCGTCGCCGGCATGCTCGGCATCAAACTCGAAGGGGAGGAGATCTCGCCGGAATCTGTCGCGCGTGCGATCGGCGCCAGGCAATTGTTGCTCATTTTCGACAATTGCGAGCATGTCGTTGATACCGCGGCCCAGCTGGCCGAGACGATCGTCAACCGCTGTCCGGGGACGACCATCATAGCGACAAGCCGCGAAGCGCTGCGCATTGATGGTGAACACGTCTATCGCGTTCTTCCCCTGGTCGTGCCGCCCGACGCCCGGCTCGAGCCCGACATCGCATCGGCGTATACGGCCATGGAATTGTTTACGACCAGGGCGAAGGCGCTGGGCTCCAACTTCGCGCCTGACGCGGAAAACCTCGACGCGGTCGCCGCCATCTGCCGGCGGCTGGATGGCATTCCACTCGCGATCGAGTTCGCGGCGGCGCGCGCGGTGATGCTCAGTCCGCCGAAGATTGCGGCACTTCTCGACGACAGATTCAAGTTTCTGACGACCGGCCGGCGTACGGCGTTGCCCAGGCAACAGACGCTTCGTGCCACGCTCGACTGGAGCTACGACCTGCTGCCGGAGGCCGAGGCCCGGCTTCTGCGGCAGCTCGGCATCTTTGCCGGAGAGTTTCTGCTCGATGCAGTGACCGCCGTCGCCGGCGAGGGCGCGAGCGATGTCACCGGCCAGCTTGCCAATCTGGTGGCCAAGTCGCTCGTCCTTGCGGACATACGCGGCGACCGCCCCCACTATCGCCTGCAGGATACCACGCGCGCTTATGCGCTGGAAAAGCTGCAGGCCAGCGGCGAACTTCCCGACGCGGCCAGACGCCAGGCGAGGTACTATTGCGGGTTCTTTGCCCGTGCCGAGGCCGATAGCGAAATGAAGCCGCAGACGGAGTGGCTTGCCGTCTACGGCCGCCACATCGACAATGTGCGAACCTGCCTCGATTGGGCCTTCTCGCCGCGCGGAGACGCGCAGATAGGAGTGGCGTTGACCGCTGCGGCAGTGCCGCTATGGGTGCAATTGTCACTCCTCGCAGAATGCCGCGAGCGGACTGAACTTGCATTGGCAAGCCTTGACGACACCGCCGCAGGCGCGTTGCGGCTCCGCATGCAATTGTCGGCCGCCCGAGGCTGGTCGCTGATGTACGGCGTCGGACGCGCTCGCGAGGCCGGTCCCGCCTGGACCGCGACCCTGCAGCTTGCCGAGCAGCTCGGTGACAACGACTATTTGCTGCGTGCGCTCTGGGGGCTGTGCATTGATCAGTTCAACAATGGCGAGTTCCGCAGGGCGCTCGAATTCGCGCACCGCTTCGCGGAAGTCGTGGCCGATTCCAGCAATTCCGTCGACCGGATGATGGCCGACCGGCTCCTCGCCACCACGCTGCATTTTCTCGGTGACCAGCGGCTGGCGCATCATCACATTGGGCGGACCCTGTCTCGTCTTTCGGATCTGACGGCGAAGCCGCAGGTCATCCGTTTCCGGTTCGACCTGCGGGCCTCGGCGCGCTACTTCCAGGCGCGCATCCTGTGGCTGCTCGGGTTGGGCGATCAGGCATTGAGCGTCGTCGAGCGCAACGTCGAGGAGGGCCGTGCGAGCGGCCACGCCCTGACATTCTGCAGCGTACTGGGCCAGGGCGCTTGCCCGATCGCTCTGCTGGCCGGTGATCTCGAGGCGGCGGAACGCTATTGCACGATGCTGATCGAGCACACGGAACGTCATCCGATCCGCCTGTGGAACGTGTGGGCGCGCGCCTTCAGAGGCGTCGTGATGGCGCGAAGCGGCGACGTTGCCGTCGGGTTGCCGCTGCTGCGCAAGGCGCTCGAACTGGCGGGCGAGGCGCGTTTCCTGCCGCGTTTCCTGCTTCCGCTCGGCGAGTTGGCGGTATGCCTCGGAGAGGCTGGCGAGGTGTCGCTGGGGCTTGCGACCGTCGACGAGGCGCTTGCGCGATGCGAGGCGAGGGACGAGCGGTGGTACGAGGCCGAACTCTGGCGCATCAAAGGCGAATTGCTGCTGCATCCCGGCGAACACCGCTCCGCCATCGCCGCCGAGCAGGCCTTTGCCAGGGCGTCCGAGGTGGCGCGTGGCCAGGGGGCGCTGTTCTGGGAGTTGAGGACGGCGATCAGTCTGGCGCGATTGAGGACGAGTCAGAGCCGTCCCGCCGATGCGCGCCATGTTCTCAATTCCGTGTACGGAAAGTTCACCGAAGGTTTTGAGACCGCCGATCTGAGGCGCGCCAGAGCCATGATGGCGCAGCTTTCGACCTCGTAGAGTCGCGCTGCGGTGTCGCAGCCGATGCCCCGGGGGCGCATCCGATCCATGCAATCGGATGCCGTTGCGGCCTCGGCGAGCGCCGCATCCCCCGTGCTCCGGAACGTTCCGGAAAACTGCTCGTCGAGCCCCTTCGCCGCAGAAAACAGGCACGAATGGCTTCGGCGCCTCGTTGCCGGCCCAGGATGCCATGGCGCCTCGAACTTATCTTTCCACTCCGCGCCCTTCTATCGGGAGTGCACGGCATGTCGAGAATATCGGCGGCGCGATCGGCTTCGACACGGAGCCCGACATCGGATCCAACCCGGACAAATCGGTCGCGCCTGCCACGGAGCCGTCAACTCGCGGCGAGCGAGCTCGAAGGCGGCGCCCCCAATTTGGCGAGCAGCTCCCTGGCCGCCGTCAGGCGGGGCGTATTGAATCCCTCGGTGAACCGACCATAGATTGACGCAAGCATGTCCTGTGCTTCTCTGCGGCGGCCCTGCCGCTGCCATAGCGTTGCAAGACCGATCGCCGCATGCAGCTGATATCCGAGCGCCCCCTGACGTCGGGCCAGCTCAAGCGACTGCACGAAGCTCTGCTCCGCTTGCGAAAGATCCGGATTGCTCTTGCGCATCAGCACTTCCGCGCGCGCCCGCAACATGTCGGGCATGTTCATCATGAGGTTGCAATGCCGGGCCTGGGCAATCCCCAGCTCAATGGTGTCCAGGGCTTCATCGCCGCGATCCATCGCCGCCAGGGCTTCGGCGAGCGGCATGCGAAACCCTGGCACCGTACCGAAACGCTGGCTCTGCAGCTTCTCGATCGCGCCTTTCAGCATAACGAGCCCGATATCGGTCTCGCTCCGGGCCAGCAGCGTAATCCCCTTCATGGCCTCGCCGACCATCTGGAGGATGGCGAGGTTGTGCCTTCGAGCCTCCACGACGAACCTGTCAACATGCTCTTCGCAATCCTCCAGCTCGCCATTCCAGAAGAAGACGCCGAATGCCCATGGCAGCGCTCTGCAGAACATGATCGGGTGGTTCACTGCGATGACATCCGAGATGGCCCGGCGCACCATTTGCTTGGCCTGATCGGGATGTCCCTGAAGCCAGAGGACGCGAGCAAGGGTGATCTGAGCGCGCTTGGGATATTCGAGGGTGAGGCCGCCATGGACGTCCCGCTCCAGGCCCGGATGCTGCAATGCCGCTTCGATATAGGAGCGAGAGGCAACAAACCTGCCGAGATACTGGCAGGAGATGCTGAGCATTACGCGCATGCGCGCCACCGCAACGGAATCGTTGCTGGCGAGGGCAATGGCTTCGCCGCGCTTGGCGGTGCCCAGTGCGTCGTCATACTTGCCGACGAACAATTGCAGGAGATGCAACTGGTCAATCAAACGGATCTGCCCGGGGACGTCGCCGATCTTTTCCGCTAGTTCGAGCGCCCGGTTGAGGTGATTGGCGCCCAGTTCGTCCAGCTGTCCCGTGAGCATCCGGGCAGCCCCTAGGGCGGCGTGGAGTGCGAGACCGTGCTTGATGCTTTCATTCGTGTCATCGCGTGCTTCGATCGCGCGGGTGACCCAGAGCTCGCATTCCGCCAGGAGCGACAGCTTGAAGAACAACGGTATTGATGCTGCAGCGAGCGCCACGCCGGTTCTGCGGTCCCCCTGATCCGAGAAGCACCACGTCAGTGCGGCGCGCACGTTGCCGAATTCCTCGGCGGCCGCCGAAAAGTCTCGCCCCGATTCGTCAGCCATCTTTTCAAGGAGACCGAGAAAGTAGCAGGCGTGGCGTCGCGCTGTCGCGCCGGCATCCGCGCTGGCGGCAAGTTTCTCCTGCGCATAGGCCCGGGTCGCGTCCGCAAGCCGGTAGCGGGTCGGTTGCGAGCCGGCGTTCAGCGCAAGCATCGACTTGGCGACGAGGCTGTCGATGATCGCCAGGATCGTGTCGTCGTCCTCCCCGGCCGCGGCAATCGACCGGGCGGCGTCCAGGGTCATGCTGCCGACGAACACCGACAGCCGGCCGAGAATCACGCGTTCCGGCTCGGATAGAAGATTGTAGCTCCATTCGATGGTCGCACGCAGCGTCCGGTGTCGGGGCAGTGCGGTGCGTCGTCCCTCCCACAGCAAATTGAGGTGCTGGTCGAGGAGTTGGATCATCGCTCTCGCGCCGTAGGCGCCCACACGGCCGGCGGTGAGCTCGATTGCAAGCGGGATGCCGTCGAGCCGACGGCAGAGATTGCCGACGTCCGAGGCGTTCGTATCCGTCAGCGCGAACTCGCCGCCTCCTGCGGCCGCACGCTCCACGAAGAGTTTCACGGAGGGATAGGCGAGCGCGCTCGCGGCGGTCAGAACGGCCTTGTCCGGCGGGCTCGGCAGCGGCGGGAGACGGTATGTGTACTCGCCTTCGACGCGCAGCAACTCCCGGCTCGTGGCCACGATGTGCAGCTCCGGTGCTGCCTGGTAGAGCCGTTCGGCCAGCGCCGCGGCGGCTTCGATGACATGTTCGCAGCAGTCCAGAATGAGCAGCATGCGCCGGTCGCGCAGGAATGCCGCAAGACTGTTGGTAGGATCATTCGATCGGGTCCGGCGCCCAAGTGAAGATGCGACGATCGCTGGCACCAGAGCGGCGTTGTCGGTCTCGCCGAGACCGACAAAATGGACTTGACCGGCGAATTCCGCGAGCAGGGCATGGCCGGCGGAAACGACGACCGTGGTCTTGCCGATGCCGCCGGGACCGACGACCGTGACGAAGCGTTGGACTCTCAGTCTTTCCGATATGTCCTGGATGGCTTGCTCGCGTCCCACCATCTGCCGGGGAGGCGCCGGCAGGTTGTGGACGTAAGCCGGTTCGGGCGGCTCAGATCGCTGCTGTTCCGGGCCGGAGATCGAACCGACGAAGCAGTAGCCCTGTCCGGAGACCGTGCTCAGATATTTGGCTCCGTCATTGCCGTCCCCGAGCGCCTTGCGCAGTGCTGCGATATGAACCCGCAGGCTGTTCTCGTCGACGCTGGAGTCCGGCCATGCCCTGGCCATCAGATCGCTCTTGCTGACGACGCTGCCGGCCTGCCGGATCAGGGTCAGCAGGATGTCAAATGCGCGAGCCGAGAGCTGGACCGGGCTGCCATCCCGTTCAATCCGCCTCTGCAAGGCGTCCATGCGAAATGGCCCAAAGACGAAGACCTCTTGGGCGGAGGTCTCTTGGGTGGAGAGGCCGGCAGCGGCCGTTGCATTGTCGCTTTGCCAGCGGGGAGCCATTTGGGAATATCAACCCGACAACCGACGCGTCACGTTCTATGACTTGGAAGCGCACCAAGACGCATGAACGTAGTGGCAGCGCCAAAGGTAACATTCGACAGTATCGGGGTAAAGGATCACCGCCGCGGGAGGCAAATCACTTTCGTCTATATTGGGACGGGGACTCCAACAGATATTCCGATCTTTCGGGGAATAAACCTCGATTGCGGTGGTTGCGGAACTTGATCCTATCCAATGGACGCCGGCTTGAGAATGTCTTCCAGCCCGATCAGGCGGAGCAGTTCCGCGCGTGCGTGGTCGGCGACGGCGTCGACGGCTGCGGCCCCGTCGTCATCCGGATCGAAATGAACTCGCAGAGGGCGCTGGCCGAATGGCATGTTCACGACATCGGCTACGGCGCTCGCGACCTCTTGCGGGGCTCGATCCCTCGGCGAAAGCTGCGCAAGTCCTGAGAGCGCAATTTCGCTGACGTCGGCGGTCGGGCCATCCGCATATTCCTCGGCCCGAGCGGTGTCCACTGGCCGGCCGGAGCGAAGGTAATGGCCGGGCCCGAGCGCGCTGGGAACAACGATGGTTGTCTCAACGCCCCAACGCGCGAGCTCGCCGGCATAACCGAGCGCGAGCGCGTCGATGGCGGCTTTTGACGAGGCATAGGCGCCGAGGAAGGGTACGGAGCCGCCACGCGCACTGCTCGACGTGATCCATATCAGCAGCCCCTGGCCCTGCTTGCGCAATTGTGGCAATGCCGCGCGATTGAGGCGCTGCGCGTTCAGCACGTTGGTATCGTAGAGCTCGGCGAGCTGCTCCGGCGTAAAGGCCTCGGTCGGTCCGTAAACGATCTGCCGTGCATTGTGCACGACGACGTCGAGGCGGCCTTCTTCGGCGATGATGGCTTCGATGGCCGAATTCACGGAGGCTTCCGAGGAGACGTCGAACTCGATGGGACGAAGACCGACGCCGTCGTTGCCGGTCTCTGCTCCGGCCTCATCGAGGCCGTGCACATTGGGGCCATCCGCTTTCCGCATTGAAACGTAGACCGTGTGACCCGCCCGTACCAGTTCCTTGCAGGTGCTCCGTCCGATGCGGTTTGCAGCTCCTGTGAGAATGATCACTTTGCTCATTGGATTCCCAATCGCGCGCGCGACCTTCGCGAGAGTGGGCAACGACGTTGCGATGCGGTCCATCGTCTGGTGTTCGGGCCGCTGCCCTCGCGAGAGAGCCTCTGACATAGGACCCGCCGCAAGGCGGGTCTTTCGAGCGTGATGTGTGATTTTCAAAACGCACGAAAGATTTCCAGAACGCCCGAAGCGGGGTCGTATGAGCCTCCGGCCAGGGCTCGAGCCAGGAAGGCCGGGCAGAAGCTGGCGTGCCTTCGCGAAATTGGCCGTGAGTTTGAGAAGATCGCAGCCGCGGCGGCCCGCTAAAACGACCTCTCGTTACTCGACAATGGGGCTGCGCGTATCCGGTCGCCAGGCGGTCGCGGGGCGCGCGAGGAGACCGAATGAATCTGCCAGGCAAGCCATCGCGCTCGGGTCTTGGATCGCTCGTCATGATTGCAGCCGTCCTCGGCGGTGGCGCCGCTGCGTTCGCATATACGGCAGGGTGGCTCTCACCCGAGCGCCTGACCCCGGCGCGGATGATCGCAGCATTGACGCCTCCAAGCGGCGTGCCGCTCGGGCACCGGCGAAATCATGCCAAGGGAATCTGCTTCACCGGGACGTTCGAGGCGAACGGAAACGGCGTGGAACTCTCCCGGGCCAAGGTGTTCGAGCAGGGTCGGTATCCAGCCTTGGGCCGTTTCAATCTCGGCACCGCCGATCCGAACGCGGTCGATGCGACCGTGCGCGTGCGCGGCATGGGATTGCAGATCACGGCAGCGGATGGCGAGGCGTGGCGGATGGCGATGATCAACCCGCCGTTCTTCGCAGTTTCGACGCCGCAGGCGTTTCACGACCTGCTGATCGCATCCGGCAAGAAGGATCCGGAGGCGATGAAGGCGTTCATCCAGGCAAATCCGGAATTCGGTCCCTTCGCGGCCTGGGCCAAGACGGCGCCCTGGACCGGCAGTTATGCGGAAGAGCCTTATCACGGCCTCAACAGCTTCGTGTTCACGGATGCGAAGGGCGGCGACCACACGGTGCGATGGTCGCTGCTGCCCTCGGCACGACCGGTTCCGATCTCGCAGGCCGACCTCGAAAAGCGCGGTCCGGATTTTCTCGAGCAGGAGATCACGGAACGGGTCCGGAGCGCCGGGCCGCTACGATGGACCATGGTCACGACCGTGGCCGATCCGGGCGATCCGACCGCGGACCCGAGCAAGCCGTGGCCGGAGACCCGTCGCACCGTGCAGGTCGGAACGCTGATCGTGCAGCGGATCGAGCCGGAGCGGGATGGGCCGTGCCGCGACATCAACTTCGATCCGGCCGTCCTGCCGCAGGGAATCCGGGTATCGGACGATCCGTTCCCGGCTGCACGCTCATCGGTCTACCGCAGGTCCTACGATCTGCGCGCTGCCGAGGCCAAGGATTATCCGCGAACCGAGGCCGCCAAGCCATGACCACCGCTCCGCATCGTTTTGCCCTGATCCAGCGGCTCCTGCACTGGCTGATGGCGGTTTGCATCCTGGCCATGCTTTTCATTGGCGCCGGGATGGTCGCCACCATCGCGCCGAAATATCTGCCGCTCATCCTGCTCCACAAGACGCTCGGCGTCACGCTGCTGGTCCTCGTCCTGATCAGGCTGGCGTTGCGGCTGTATTACGGCGCGCCGCCATTGCCG
This sequence comes from Bradyrhizobium sp. P5_C12, assembly GCF_054049735.1. NCBI lineage: Bacteria > Pseudomonadati > Pseudomonadota > Alphaproteobacteria > Hyphomicrobiales > Nitrobacteraceae > Bradyrhizobium > Bradyrhizobium sp. P5_C12. Next base: position 70,337 of record NZ_JBFULU010000002.1, on the reverse strand, counting down.
GCCGATCTCCCGGGAACCATGAAGCTCGGAGCGAGATTGTCGCACCAGCTCCTGTATGGTCTCATGATCGTCTTGCCGGTGCTCGGCCTCGGCATGCTCTGGGCCGCGGCCTATCCGGTCGTCCTGTATGGCGGGATTCAAATTCCCCCGCTGCTGCCGCAGAGCGACGGCGTGCACACGCTGCTGTGGAATGCCCACGCCTATCTGGGCTTCGCGTTCTTTGCCCTCGTGCTGCTGCATCTGGCGGCGGGGCTGTTCCACGCATTGATCCGCCGCGATGGCGTATTCGGGACGATGGCGCTTCTGCCGCTGCGGGACAGGATGACACGAGCGGAGTGAACGCGGCCAGCGTGCCGGCAGGCGCCCGTCGCAGGCGTGCGATCCAAAAATGCTCCTGCGGGCCGGAAAGACCGCTTGCGCGCCGGGCGGCTAGGATTTTTCAACCTCCAACAAGGATGCCGACCATGACCAAAGCAGATATCCAAAGCCCGACGGACCTCGGAGCCAACGCGAACCGGGACGTTCCAGCCGCGCTGAGGGCGCTGCTGGCCGACGTTTTCGCGCTCTACCTGAAGACCAAGAACTTCCACTGGCACGTATCGGGCCGCCACTTTCGCGACTACCACCTCCTGCTCGACGAGCAGGCCGACCAGATCTTCGCGATGACCGACGACATCGCCGAGCGCGCGCGCAAGATCGGCGGAACGACGCTGCGCTCGATCGGCCAGATCGCACGCGAGCAGCGCATTCTCGACAACGACGCCGACTATGTCGATCCGCAGGACATGCTGGCCGAGCTGCGCAGCGACAATCAGCAGCTGACGCGGGAAATGCGCCGGGTCCACGAGCTCTGCGACGAATATGGCGATATCGCCACCGCAAGCCTCCTGGAAAACTGGATTGACGAGACGGAACGGCGCGTCTGGTTCCTGTACGAGACCGGCCGCAGCGGTCCGAATTCGTAAGTGCAGCGCATGCCGTTCGGCCGGGAAGCGGGTGAAGGATGAGCAGCCTCTCGGACCTCCTGCCGGATGGCGACGTAAGGGCGGAGCGCCTGCTTTTGCGCGATTTCGCGCATCGGATCGATGACGAGCTTGCCTCGGTGATCGATCTGGTGTCGAAGGCGGCCAACCGCTGCGACGGCGCGGAAGCGAGGGCTGCCCTCGCTTCCGTGCAGGACAGGCTGGAAAGTCACGCGCGGCTTTACCGCGCGCTGCAAATGCCGCAGTTCACCACCACCGTCGATCTCGCGGCCTATCTTCAGCAATTGTGCCGGTCGATCAGCCGCTCGAGCCTCGAAGGCGAGGGGATTGCGCTCTCACTTCTGCTGCACCCGCTGAAGATCAACTCCGAGCGCTGCTGGCTGTTGGGGATGATCGTCTTCGAAGCGATCACCAATGCGGCGCGCCACGTCGCCCATGGCGGGGCAGGCGCCATTCATCTCGAAGTGCGGGGGACGGCAACGTCGATCGCGTGCTGCATCACGGACAATGGCCCATTCGACGAGAGCCGGTATCGGGAAGAAGACCGATCCATCGTCGAGACGCTCGCCGCGCATCTGCACGGAACGGTCGATGTTTCCGTCGGACCCGATGGGACCAGGACCGTCGTGAACGTCCCGCGTTAGTCGTGGATCGTGCCGTGACGCCTGCCGCCGGGCTCGCTGCTGGGCGGGTCTGTCGGCTACGCGCCCGTCCATTGCCCGCTTCTCTCGCGACGATCCGCATCGTGCGGATGAAATAATATCGCTGCGTCCTCGAAAGATGGCCCAGGGCCGATCTTTGTACGCTTGCGCCCATTCATGACCGGCGGACCGGTCTGCGAACAAGGGTCAAGCCATGACTGATATATCGAACTCGAAGACCTCGCTCGGTAAGGCCATCCACGCGATCACCGGAAAATGGGGCTGGTTCGTTGCGCTGGGGGTCGGTGAACTGATCCTCGGCGGTGTTGCATCCGCAAATCTGATGGCGGCGAGCCTCGCTTCCGTGCTGGTCATCGGCGCCACCATGGCGGCCGCCGGCATTTTCCAGATCGTGCATGCCTTTTCGGTGCGCGGCCTCCGTGGATTCCTGTTTTGGCTGCTCGCGGGGATCGTCTATGGAGCCGCGGGCGTCATCATCCTCTACGACCCGATCCTGGCCTCGTTCACGCTGTCCCTCGTGGTGTGCGCCTTCCTGGTCGTCGCCGGGGCGATACGGATCTGGGCCGGCTTCCATATGCGGCCGGCCGCGGGCTGGCGCTGGATCGCGGCTGCCGGCGTTCTGACCTTCTGCGTCGGCGTCCTGCTGATCGCGAGCTGGCCCGCCATCGGCCTGTGGCTGCTCGGTGCGATGCTGGTCGTCGACCTGATCTTCCAGGGATGGGGATTCATCGCTTTCGGGATCGCGCTCAGGAGCCGTGCTTCGCGCCATTCGGCCCAGCCGGCGACAGTGTGAGCCATGATGACGGGATCGACATTCACGCGGCATTGGGAAATTGCCTGGCGCGGCGGTCAGACCAAATCGGCTTCGCGATTGGTCGCCGAGGAGACCGCCATCGCGCTCACGTATAATGGGTCGACCCATGCCGTGATGATGGGGACGCCGGCCGATCTGGAAGATTTCGGGATCGGTTTCAGCCTCACCGAGGCCATCGTCGACCGCGTGAACGAGATCAGCAGCATCGAGCTGGTCCCGAACGAGCTCGGCATCGAGGTGCGGATGTGGCTCGATGGCGACCGCGCGGCATCGCTGGCGGCGCGGCGCCGGGCCATCAGCGGCCCCGTCGGATGCGGGCTATGCGGCATCGAGAGCCTCGAGCAGGCACGCCGCGCGCCGTCGCGGGTGGCGAGCCGGAGCCACGCCTTTCACGCGCGGGACTTGCTGGGCGCCATGCAGGCGCTGTCTCCCCTCCAGATCCTGAATCAGCAGACGCGGTCGGTCCACGCGGCGGCGTTCTGGCATCCTCGCACCGGCATCGGCCCGGTCAGGGAGGATGTCGGCCGGCACAATGCGCTCGACAAGCTCGCCGGTTCGCTCGTTCGCGAGGGGAGATCGGCTTGCGATGGCGCCGTGCTGCTGACGAGCCGCGTTTCGGTCGAGATGGTGCAGAAGGCGGCCATGATCGGCGCACCGGTCATCGTGGCCGTTTCCGCGCCGACCGCACTCGCAATCCGGACTGCGGACGAGGCGGGGATTACGCTGCTCGCGATCGCCCGCGATGACGGATACGGCGTATTCACGCACCCGCGCCGCGTCCTGCTGCCTGAAGAGGCCGCGCGACGCGCCGGCGGCTGATCTCACGGGCGGACGAATATGGCGATCCAGGCCGTGTCTCCAGAGCTGGAAGTCGAGGCGTCTGTCGGCATCTACGCTCCGGAGCGGTCGCTTCTCGTCGCATCTCTCCTGAGCATGTCCGGTGGCTTTCTCGACGCCTTTACCTGGCTCTCGCTCGGCGGCGTGTTTGCAAGTTCGCAAACCGGCAATGTCGTGTTCCTCGGCGTCTACGCCATGTCCGGCCAATGGCAGCAGGCGGTCCACCATCTGCTTCCGATTGCCGCCTTTCTCCTCGGCGCGTCGATCGCGATCCGCATCCGGGCGCCGCTGCTCTGCCTCGCCGGAGAGATCGCCTGCCTGGCAGCAATGATGCTATTGCTTCATCGCGTTCCGGATATGGTCGCGATCCCCGGAATCTCCTTTGGTGTCGCGCTGCAGTCGGCCAGCTTCAGGCAGGTCGAGCGCTGGAAGTATCTCTCCATGACCGTCACCGGCAACATGCTCCGCGCCATCGACCAGTCCGTTGCGACGTCCGATCGTGATGCGGCACGCGGCGCCGGAACCATGCTCCTGCTTTGCCTGATGTTCCTGTTGGGAGCCGCCATCAGCGGTTGCGTGACGAGGTGGTTGGGCGCGTGGAGCCTTGCCCTGCCGATCGCGTCGTCGGTGTGCGTTCTCTGGCTCTGCCGCCGGCCGCGCTGACGCTCGGTCGTCGATCGGAACTTTTTGCACCCGTGACAGCCCCGCGCTCATCGATGCGCGAAGCGCCCACCATGCCATTGCGCAAAAGGACGTTCGTTCACGGAAGCCCGCGTGCCGTGCGGACCATAAGCTTTCCCGCAGTGCCGAGATGGCCCTTCCGACACCAACTGCCACGAGAGGCAAGGATGAACGATCTCCGTAAAGAGACAGACAGCCTGGGCGAAGTCGACGTTGCCGCTGACAAGCTCTGGGGTGCCCAGACGCAGCGCTCGCTGGAGCATTTCAGCATCGGCAAGGACCTGATGCCGCGTGAGATGATCCAGTCCTACGCGATCCTGAAGAAAGCGGCTGCGAACGCAAATTGTGCCGGCGGGCGTCTGGATGGCAAGATCCACAAGCTGATCGTCCATGTCTGCGACGAGATACTCGCCGGCCAGCATCAGGACATGTTTCCGCTTCACGTCTGGATGACGGGCAGCGGAACGCAGTTCAACATGAACGTGAACGAGGTGATCTCGAACCGATGCTGCCAGCTCGCAGGCACGCCGCTCGGGAGCAAGCACCCGGTCCACCCGAACGATCACGTCAACATGTCGCAGTCGTCGAACGACAGCTTTCCGTCGGCCATGTACATCGCGGCCGCCATGAACGTGACGCAGCGTCTCGTGCCGGCGGTCGAGGCACTGCATGACGCGATCGCTGGAAAGGCGGACCAGTGGGACGACGTCGTCAAGATCGGCCGAACCCACATGCAGGATGCGACCCCGCTGACGCTGGGACAGGAGTGGTCCGGTTACGCGGGCATGCTCGCCGACGATCTGGCGCGTATCGACGACGCGCTCAAGGGCGTGTTCCGGCTCGCATTGGGCGGCACGGCGGTCGGCACCGGGATCAATGCGGCCCCGGGCTTCGCCGAGGCCGTTGCTGCCGAAATCGCACGGCTGACGGGACTGCCCTTCGTCAGCGCGCCGAACAAGTTCGCCGTGCAGGGCGCGCACGATGCGTTGGTGCAGCTGTCCGGCACTCTCCGCACGCTCGCCGGCTCGCTCTACAAGATCGCCAATGACATCCGTCTGATGTCCTGCGGTCCGCGCGCGGGCTTCGCCGAATTGCTGATCCCCGAGAACGAGCCGGGTTCCTCGATCATGCCGGGCAAGGTCAATCCGACGCAGGCGGAAGCGCTGACGATGATTGCCGTGCAGGTGATGGCGAACGACGTCGCCGTCGGGTTCGGCGGAGCCGGCGGCTACCTGGAAATGAACGTCTACAAGCCGCTGATCATCCACAACATCGCGCAGTCCGTCACCATTCTCACCGACGGTTGCACGAACTTCCGCACCTTCCTCGTCGAGGGCACCGAACCGAACCGCAAGAAGATCAAGGAGTATGTCGACAGGTCGCTGATGCTTGTGACCGCGCTGGCGCCGGTGATCGGCTACGACAAGGCGTCGCGGATCGCGCATTACGCGATGGACAATGACCTCACCCTGAAGTCGGCGGCGCTGAAGCTCGGTTTCGTGACCGAGCCGGAGTTCGACCGCATCGTGGATCCCGCCAAGATGGTCAAACCCTATGTTGCCGAGATCAAGGTGCCGCTCGCAATCGGCGCGAAGGCCGGCTGAAGGAGCCGACGCGATGATCCGGTGCGTCAAACTTTGGACGGGTGCGGACGGCAAGTCGCACTTCGAGGAAGGTGTCATCGAGCTCGAGCGCGGAGCCAGGGGCGACGCACTCAGCGCGAAGCTTCAGGTCGGCGCCGCGTCGTTCCACGAGACGGATGTGGATCCGAAACTCGGATGGCATCCGGATGCCGTGCGGCAGCTCGTCATGTCCCTGAGCGGCACGCTGCGGTTCGAGACATCGGACGGAAGCTTCGTGCTTCATCCGGGCGACGTCCTGTTCACGGAAGATGTCAGCGGAGCGGGCCACAATTGGACCATGTTGGACGAGGAGCCGTGGCGCCGCCTCTACACGCCGCTCGAACCGGATGCCGTGGTGCCGTTCCGCCCGACGACCACTCCGCAAGCAATGCAATAACAGCAAGGACAGAAACCATGATCCGTTGTGTGCGCCTATGGACCGGACAGGACAACAACTCGCATTTCGAGGAAGGCGTCATTGAGCTTGAGCCGGGCCAGCGTGGCGACTTGCTGACTGGCAAGATCGATGTCGCCAGCGTCTCGTTCCAGGAAACCGAATCGGGCGGGGCTTTCGCCTGGCACACCGCGCCGATCCGCCAGCTGGTGATCACGCTGAGCGGAACGCTCGATTTCCAGACCCGTGACGGCCATCACTTCCTGCTTCATCCCGGCAACATCCTGCTTGCCGAAGACACCGTGGGCTCGGGACACAGCTGGAAACTGACGGACGATTCGTCCTGGCGCCGTGCCTATTTGATCCTGCGACCGGGAGCCGTTGTGCCGTTCCGCGCCAAAGCGCGGCAATCGGTCGGGGCCTGATCGAGCAATCCAGAATCGCGCAATCCAGAACAGCAACGCTCAACGAAGAGAAACGACCATGCAAGCAACCTCCGACCGCGAAATCGACGTTGTCCTCATCGGCGCAGGCATCATGAGCGCCACGCTCGGCGTCCTCCTCAAGGAGCTGGAGCCGTCTCTCTCGATCCAGGCGTTCGAGGTTTTGGCGGATTGCGCGCTGGAAAGCTCCGACTCCTGGAACAATGCCGGTACCGGACATGCGGCGAACTGCGAGATGAACTACACGCCGCAGCGGCCCGACGGCAGTATCGACATCTCCAAGGCGCTCCAGGTCAACGTCGAGTTCGACCTCTCCCGGCAGCTCTGGTCCTACCTGATCGACAAGGGGGCGATTGCGGATCCGTGCGCCTTCATCCATCCGGTGCCGCATATGAGCTTCGTGCACGGTGCGGAGAACGTCGCGTTCCTCGGCAAGCGGTTCAAGGCGATGTCGGCCCATCATTGCTATGAGGGCATGGAACATACCGAGGATCCGAGGCAGATTGCCGAATGGGCGCCGCTGGTGATGGACGGAAGGAGCGGCGACGAACCGGTTGCCGCAACGCGCATCATCACCGGCACCGACGTCGATTACGGCTCGTTGACGCATCTGCTGGTTGGTCATCTCGTCAGCCAGCCAGGCTGCGCGGTCCACTACAACAGCTGCGTCACCGGTCTTGACCGGGAGCAGGGCGGCCGGTGGCGCGTCGGAGTGCGGGACACCGCGAGCGGCGAGACCCGCTCGGTCCGCGCAAAATTCGTCTTCATCGGAGCCGGCGGCGGTGCGCTGCCGCTGCTGGAGAAATCCGGCATCCCGGAGGGGCGCGGCTATGGCGGTTTTCCCGTCAGCGGAATCTGGCTGCGCTGCGACGATCCGGAGATCAACAAACGTCACCATGCCAAGGTCTACGGCAAGGCCGCGGTCGGCTCGCCGCCGATGTCCGTGCCGCATCTCGATACGCGCGTGATCGGCGGTCAGCACTCGCTGCTGTTCGGCCCCTATGCGGGCTTCTCGAGCAAGTTCCTCAAGCATGGCTCGCTGCTCGACCTGTTCGAATCTATTCGTCCTGCCAACGTCAAGCCGCTGCTTTCGGTGGCGCGCGACAATTTCGATCTCACCGAATATCTGGTCGGGCAGGTGCTGCAGTCCGAGAGCCATCGTCTTGCGGCGCTCGACGAATATTTTCCGAAGGCCGACCCGAAGGACTGGCGATTGCAGGTCGCGGGCCAGCGCGTCCAGATCATCAAGCCCGACGTCAAGCGGGGTGGGCTGCTCGAGTTCGGGACCGAGCTCGTCGGCGCGGACGATCATTCGCTGGTGGCCTTGCTCGGCGCCTCGCCGGGCGCCTCCACCGCGGCATTCATCGCCATCAGCGTGCTGGAGAAGTGCTTCGCCCGCGAGCTGACGGCGAGCGCCTGGCTGCCGAAGCTGAAGAAGATCATCCCGTCCTATGGCGTGTCGCTGATCGATGACGCGGAGTTCTGTCGTCAGATTCGCGCAGCGACAGCCGCGGTCCTCAAGGTCGACGACATCCAGCGGCCGGCCGCACGCGCGCCATCGGCTGCGAAACGAGCCTGAGCCAAGGGGGGCTTTGCGATGGATCCGACGGCGCTGCTCCTCTCACGGCTGCAATTTGCCTTCACCATCTCGTTTCACATCATCTTCCCGGCATTCACGATCGGGCTTGCCGCCTGGCTCACCGTGCTCGAAGCGATGCACTTGTACAGCGGCAAGTCGGTCTACCGGACCCTGTTCGAGTTCTGGCTCAAGATCTTCGGCGTCGCCTTTGGCATGGGCGTGGTCTCGGGCGTCGTGATGGCATTCCAGTTCGGAACGAACTGGAGCGTGCTCTCGAAGATGTCAGGGCCGATCCAGGGGCCGCTGCTGTCCTACGAGACCTTCACCGCCTTCATGCTGGAAGCGAGCTTCTTCGGCATCCTCATCTTCGGGCGGACCCGGGTGCCGCCCTGGTTCTACCTGTTCTCCACAGCCATGGTGGCGCTCGGAACGACGCTTTCGGCGTTCTGGATCATGGTCAACAACAGCTGGATGCAGGTGCCGACCGGCTACGTCATGCAGAATGGTCAGTTCGTGCCCGACGACTGGGCGCAGATCATCTTCAACCGGGTGGTCTGGGTCCGGTTTCCGCACATGCTGCTCGCGTCCTACCTGACCGGCGCGTTCTGCGTGGCGGCAACTGGCGCGTGGTATCTGTTGCGGCGGACCTATCGTCCCGAGGCGCTCGTGATGCTGCACATGGGCCTTGCGCTCGCAGCGGTGCTGCTTCCGGTCCAGCTCTTCATCGGTCATCTCGTCGGCGACTATGTCCACGATTACCAGCCGGTCAAGTTCGCCGCGATCGAGGCTCGCTGGCATGACGAGCAGCCGGCCTCAGAGGTGCTGATCGGGATCCCCGATTCCGCCACCGAATCCAACAAATACGCCATATCGATTCCGGTTCTCGGGAGCATCATCGGGAGCATGAGTCTGACCTCGAAGGAGGTCGGTCTGACCAGCTTCGCGCCCGAGGACCGGCCGCCGGTGGTGATCCCGTTCTTCACCTTCCGCATCATGGTCGGTTGCGGGCTTGTGATGCTGGGGCTGGCGTGGCTCGGGACCTGGCTCGGCCTCAAGCGTCGCCTCGAGCGGAGCCGCCTGCTGCTTTGGGGTATCTTCCTCAGCTTTCCGTTGCCGTGGATCGCGATCCTCACCGGCTGGTACACCGCGGAAGTGGGCCGTCAGCCCTGGACCGTCTACGGGGTGCTGCGGACCGCCGATGCGGTAACGCCGTCCCTGACCGCGGCGGCCGCGACGGCTTCGCTGATCCTGTTCGTCGCGGTCTACGCCTTCATCTTCTCGTTCGGCACCTACTACATCTACCGGCTGCTGCGCGCCGGTCCGGCGGGGCTCGGCGGCAAGCCGCTGCACATCCCCGTGCCAAATCGGCCGATGTCGCTCGCCGACCGGGCGGCGGAGACGCGCAGCTTTATCAAGGCGGGAGAATAACCATGGTGATGTTCTGGGTTGCGCTCCTTGCCATCAGCATTCTGATCTACCTCCTCCTCGACGGGTTCGACCTCGGCGTCGGCATGCTGTTCGGCCTGGCCAACGGGAAGGCGAAGCGGGACGATATGCTGGGCACGATTGCTCCGGTCTGGGATGGCAATGAAACCTGGCTGATCGTCACGGGCGTGATCATGTGGGGCGCCTTTCCCGCGGTCTATGCCATGGTGATGCCGGCCTTCTATATCCCGGTCGTGGTGATGCTGCTCGGATTGATCCTGCGCGGCGTGGCATTCGAATTTCGCGGCAAGGCGCAGCGCTCGCGCTGGGTCTGGGACGTCAGCTTCTCGGCAGGCTCGTTGGCCGCGAGCTTCATGCAGGGGGCGATGGTCGGCGCCCTCGTCCAGGGACTTCAATTCTCGAACGGTGAATATACCGGCGGCACCTTCGGTTGGCTGACGGCCTTCTCCGTGCTGTGCGGGATCGGACTCTGCTTTGGTTACGCGCTGCTCGGCGCGTGTTGGCTGGTGAGGAAGTGCGAAGGCCCGGTTCGGGACGACGCGCGGCGTCAGATCCCGCCGCTGGCGGTCGGTGTCCTGGCATTCCTGGTCATCGTCTTCGTCTACGCGCTCGCCGAACATCTTCCGATTCTGCACCGCTGGATCGACCGTCCCTATCTGTTGGTGTTTCCACTGGTCGGCGCCGGCGCTGCGGCGATGCTCGCCAGGAGCATCCTGCGCCACGACGATTATTGGCCGTTTCACATGGTCTCGCTGATCTTCGTGTCGGCCTTCGGAACGCTGGCCCTGTCGTTCTGGCCCTACATGATCCCCTTCGTCGTCACGATCGAGCAGGCCGCGGCGCCCCATGCGAGTCTCGCCTTCATGTTCTGGGGCGCGGGCCTGTTCGTATTCCCGTTGATGCTGCTCTATGTCGCGGTCGGCTATCGCATCTTCCGTGGCAAGGCCGTCTCCGCGGCGGATCACTATTGAGGCCCGCACGACGCCGAAAATGCCGCAAGAAAGGAAAGGCGCCGTCTCCGGCGCCTTTCTCATTCGTGATCCCGTCGTTCAGGCCTTCGGCATGATGCCGGGGCTGTTGTCCGGCCACCGGGCGATCAGCTTCTCGTCGATGTTGAAGTGCTGGGCGACCAGTTTTGGCGGTGTATGCGTCAGCCAATCGGAGAGCGACACCTCCTCGTAGCGAGGCGCGCGGAACACGCCGACGAATTGCAGCTCGGTGTCGCCGACATTCTCGACATAATGGCCGAGATTGCGCGGGACATAACCGATGTCGCCGGCGGCAAAATTCGTCGTCAACGCGTTGGGACCGGTATTGAACACGGTCATCCGCGCCTTGCCCTTGATGTAGTACTGCCACTCGTCCGCGTTCGGATGCCAGTGCATCTCCCTGATGGCGCCTGGGGGCATCGTCACTAGTGCTGCCGCGACGGTGGTGGCTACCTTGAAGTTGGTGCTATCGGCGAGGCGGATGCTTCCGGCGGAACTTTCCTTGACCGGAGCCGAGCTGCCGAGCGAATGGACGAACGGGTAGGGTGGCGCTTCGGCATGCTTGGCGACCGCCGCACGATCTGCAGCAAGATCGCCGGGCAACGTGCCCTGGAAGATCCAGAGATCGTGAAGCGGAATCTTGGCGAAGGATTCGGCCGGGACCCCGAAGTTCTTGGCCAGTACCTCTGGAGGCGTGTGGGCGAGCCAATCCGTCACCAGGAGCGTGTTGAACTCGCTGGCGTGGCCGTCGTCGAAGCAGATCACGAATTCGCAGCCGTCGGGGCCAAGTCCTTGCAGCGAATGCGGCGCGCCTGCTGGAAAATACCAGAGGTCGCCGGGTTTGAGATCGGCGACATAGGGGCGGCCCTGGACATCGAGCACCGTGATGCGGCAGTTGCCGGATGTCATGATCGCCCATTCGGCCGCCTGATGCCAATGCAGCTCGCGGATGCCGCCCGCGGAAAGCCGCATGTTGACGCCGGATATTTCCTTTGAGATTGCGAAATCCTCGACCGTGACCTGCCGGGCCCAGCCGCCGTTCTGGATGCGCCTCGACGCATTGTTGAAGGAAGACCAGTTCAACGGCAGGCCGCCGACGTCGGTTGCCGGCGGCGTCTGCTCCGAGGGAAACTGCCTGGCGAGCGCCGGGTCTTGCGGACCGGGATCGGTCAGGCTTCCGGGTCCCTTGGCATTCACGGCGCCTTGCGGCGGCTCATCCGGATTGCCGAAGGTTGCTGCTTGTGCGCTGGAGCCGACCATGGCGGCACCAGCCGCCGACATGGCCAGCAAATCACGTCGTGAAAACATGTTGGTCGCTCCTGAAAAGTGTCGCGAGCCCAGTGTCGCGACGGGCTCCAAGCGTCCAGACTAGTTTCTGACGGCCGGCTCAGCTTCCGCGAACGGCGTTCCTTTTTCCGGAATGCACTGGCTGCTTCAGGCGCACGGTCCGGACCAAAGCTGTGCAATTGAGAAATTCGAGCTCTGATTTGAAAAGACGCTTCCATCGGGGCAGCCCTTAACTGGCGGGACGACTGCGATATTGAGAGATATTGAAATGACCAGGAAATCGGTGCGTCCCTACCGTGAACCGGCCGGCGGATGGGGCGCTCTCAAGGCGCTCAGCGAGGCCCTGCTGGTGCAGCGGATTCCGGTGAAGGGCGCGGCGACGCTGAGCCGCATGAATCAGCCGGAGGGCTTCGACTGCCCCGGCTGCGCCTGGCCTGATCCGAAACACACCTCTTCATTCGAGTTCTGCGAGAATGGCGGCAAGGCGATTGCCTGGGAAGCGACGTCCAAGCGCTGCGCGCCGGAGTTCTTCGCCGAGCACACCGTCACCGAGCTCGCGGGATGGGGCGACTATGATCTCGAGATGGTCGGACGTCTCACGCATCCGATGGCCTATGACGCTGCCTCCGACCGCTACCTCCCGGTGGAGTGGAGCGATGCCTTCGACATGATCGGTCGCCAGCTCAGGGCGCTGCCGGACCCGAACATGGCGGACTTCTACACGTCCGGGCGAACCTCGAACGAAGCCGCCTTCCTCTACCAGCTGTTCGTGCGCGAATACGGCACCAACAACTTTCCCGACTGTTCCAACATGTGCCATGAGGCGACCAGCGTCGGCCTGCCGCAATCGCTCGGCGTCGGCAAGGGCACCGTGCTGCTGGAGGATTTCGACAAGGCCGACTGCATTTTCATCTTCGGCCAGAATCCGGGCACCAACAGCCCGCGGATGATGACGAGCCTGCGCGACGCGGCCCGCCGCGGCGCCTCGATCATCTCGTTCAACCCGTTCCGCGAGCGGGCGCTGGAACGCTTCCAGGCGCCGCAGAGCCCGATCGAGATGATCACGCTGGGCTCGACGACGATCAGCTCGAAGCTGTTCCAGGTGCGGGTCGGCGGCGACGTCGCCGTCCTCAAGGGGATCATGAAGATCCTGGTGGAGGCGGACGAGGCGGCGCGGGCCGCCGAACAGCCCGAAATCCTCGACTGGGATTTCATTCAGGGGCACACCGTCGGCATCGAGGCGCTGATCGACGACCTCAAGCGCACGCCATGGCCGGCCATCGAACGCCAGTCCGGCCTGGCGCGCGAGGACATGGAATATGCGGCCGGCGCCTATATGAAGGCGGAACGCGCCATCCTTGTCTACGGCATGGGTATCACCCAGCACCAGCGCGGTGCGCATAACGTGCAGCAGATCGCCAACCTTGCGCTCCTGCGCGGCAATGTGGGACGTGACGGCGCCGGCGTCTGTCCGGTTCGCGGCCATTCCAACGTGCAGGGCGATCGGACCGTGGGAATCACGGAGATCCCCAAGGCGGATTTCCTCGAGCGCCTGGAGCACCGCTTCGGCTTCAAGCCGCCGGCCGCCCCGGGACATAACGTCGTGACCGGCTTGGAGGCGATGATCCGTGGCGAGGTCAAGGTGTTCTTCGCGATGGGCGGCAATTTTGCCGCGGCCATCCCGGACTGGCAGGCGACGCAGGCGGCGTTGCGCAAGCTCGATCTGACCGTCCACGTCTCGACCAAGCTCAACCGCAGCCATCTGATCCATGGCCGCGCCGCCCTGATCCTGCCGTGCCTCGGACGCACCGAGATCGACATCCAGGCCACCGGACCGCAGTCGATCACGGTCGAAGATTCGATGTCGATGGTCCATGCCTCGGGCGGCCGCAACAAGCCGGCATCGGAGCATCTCCTCAGCGAGGTGGCGATCGTCGCCGGCGTCGCCAAGGCGACGCTCGGTGAGCGCACGGTGGTCGACTGGGACGGCTTCGTCGCCGATTACGATCGCATCCGCGATGCGATCGAGGCCGTCTTTCCCATCTTCGAGAGCTACAATGCCCGCATCCGCATTCCCGGCGGCTTCCATCTCACCTCGACGGCGCGGGAGCGGATCTGGGAAACGCCGTCCGGCAAGGCCAACTTCCTGGTTTTCGAGGGGTGCGGCGAGGACCCGCCGCAGAGCGACCCCGATTTCCTGTGGCTCAGCACCATACGCAGCCACGACCAGTACAACACCACCCTGTACTCGCTGTCGGACCGCTATCGCGGCGTCTTCGGCCAGCGCGACGTGGTGTTCCTCAACGACTACGAGTTGAAGAAGCGCGGGCTCGCGGATGGCGATCGCGTCGACCTGGTGACCGAATCGACCGACGGCGCCGAGCGGATCGTGCGCAACTTCCGCGTGGTGGCCTATTCCTTCCCGACCGGCTGCTGTGCCGCCTACTATCCGGAAACCAATCCGCTGGTGCCGCTCTACGCCCGCGATCCCATCAGCTTCACGCCGTCATTCAAGGGCATCCCGATCCGCCTCGTGCGCTCGACCGCCCAGGCAGAATAGCGGCAGCAGGGCGAACGTTGCGGTCATGCATCGGCGCGGAGATCGGGGCGCGACGACGGCGCCGGCGCGGAGATCGGCAGCGTGAACCAGAAGCGGGCGCCGCCACCCGCGCTATTGCCCTCGGCCGCGATCCGGCCTCCATGCGCTTCGATGATCGACCGGCAGATCGGCAGGCCCATGCCCATGCCGCTGTCCTTGGTCGTGAAAAAGCTTTCGAAGAGCCGCCCGACATGTTCGTCGGCGATGCCGGGGCCGTTGTCCTCCACGGCGCAGCACAATGTGGTCGCATCCCGCCCGGCCGTGCTGATGACGATCCTGCGATCGTCTTGTCCCGCCTGCGTCATGGCCTGCACGGCGTTGATGGCCAGATTGACGATCACCTGCTGAAGCTGGGTCCGGTCACCGAGCACCGGCAGCGCCGTCCGATCGGGGCGGTGCAGGATCGTTACGCCGCGGGATTCCATCTCGTGCCGAAGGAAGAGCAGCGCCTCGTGAATGACATCGTCAAGCGACAATAGGGCGCGCTCGGGCGCCTTGCGCGAAGCCATCCCGTGAACGCGCGCCACGATGTTCGCGGCCCGCTTCGTATCGGCAACCATGTTCTCGATTGCGCTGCGGACCTCGGCCACCTCGGGGGTGGGCCTGTTCAGCCATCGCAGCGCGGCGGCTCCGTGGGTCGCGAGGGCCGCCAGGGGCTGGTTGACTTCGTGCGCGATGGACGCGGTGAGCTCTCCGAGCACCGAGACGCGCGCCGCATGCGCGAACTCCGCCTGCACCTGCCGAAGTCTCTCCTGGACACGAATGCGTTGCGAGATGTCGATCGTGGCGACCAGGCTTATTTCCAGATCATTGATCGGACCGACGCGAGCCGTGGTGAAGAGAACGTCGACGACGCGGCCGTCCCACGTCACCATCTTGGTCTCTTCCTCGAAGTTCGTTTCGCCGCGGTAGCGGGACTCCATGGCTCGCCGGAACGTATCCGGACGCACCTTCCAGGTGTCGGCCATGGAACGTCCGGCATAGCCGCCGACGCCTCCTCCTCCGAACATCTGAATGGCCCGTTCGTTGGCCTCCTGGAACGCGAGCGCATCCATGCAGGTCCGGAGGAAATCGGGATGGCTGTCGAAATAGCTGCCGAGATCGGTGACCCCTTCGGCGCGCAATTTTCGGAACAGCGCCACCAGCCTGCTGCCGTCGAGCTGCCGCAGTGCGATCGGCATGCGGCTGAACAGATGGCGATAGCGCTGCTCGCTTCGTTCCAGTTCGGCGTGGGCCTTCTTCTGGGCGGTGATATCCATGACCGCGCCGATGAACTCGAACTGGCCCCGACCGTCGCTCATTCCGCGAGCGACGACGCGGATATGCTTGATCGACCCGTCGCTCATGACCAGGCGCTGTTCGAGGGAGATATCCTTCCGGTCTTTCACGGCACGGTCGATTGCTGCGCGAACGGACTCGAGGTCGTCGGGATGCGTGCGCTTCAGGACGAAGTCGAGCGACGGTCGCGATGTCGGTGCGAGATCGAAGATTCTGAACGTTTCATCCGACCAGAAGAGCTCTCCGGTCTCGACATTCCAGCCGAAGCTGCCGGTTTGACTGAGCTTCTGCGCTTCAGCGAGATAAGCGGCCTGGCTTTGCCGCGACGCTCCTTCATTGCGCCGCGCGACCTTCACGGTCCAGTTTTGAAGAACACGGCGCCACCATCGCTGTGGCTGTACGGAATCAGAGCCATCCAGGCGTTCGAGCGTCATGCGAGAGGTCTACCGCGCCGCTGAAAAACGGTCTTTTGCGTTTTCGCAGGCGCTTTGCCAAAACGCACGATGCCGCGATCGGGCTCGGTGCTTTTGGCCTTAGACCATCGCGGCCGCGGATCTCGTCACGCCGAATCGCTTCTCGAACTCGACGACGTTGACAACGCCGCGCCGGTGGGTGCCGTCGCCGATCTTGCGGTCGCCGTCCCAGGCCTCGACCTCGAAGACAATGCTCTTGGCCTCGATCGCGACGACCCGCGCGACCGCGCGCACCCTGCGGCCGACCGGTGTTGCCGCCAGATGGCGGATGTTGACCGTCATCCCGACGCTGACATGGCCCGCAGGCAGCCAAGGCTGCACCGCCGATCCCGCGGCCATCTCCATGTGCAGGATCATCATCGGCGTGCCGTAGACGGACGGCATTCCCGGCACCACATGGCCGACCGTCATCTCGGGCGTGACGGTGACCAGCTCCTCGGCCGTCATGCCGGCGGTCACCTTGTCAAGCGGACTCATGGCTCAATCCCGTATCTGCTTCGGTCGCGGAGGGTTGGGCCGTCTCGGCCACGTGCGGCTTGCGTCTGGTGAACCAATTGCCCAGCCGGTCGAGATAGAGATAGACCACGGGTGTGGTGTAGAGCGTCAGGATCTGCGACAGCATCAAGCCGCCGACGATCGTGTAGCCGAGCGGTTGGCGCAGTTCCGCGCCGGTGCCGTTGCCGAGCATCAGGGGCACACCGCCGAGCAGCGCGGCCATTGTCGTCATCAGGATTGGGCGGAAGCGGAGCGTGCAGGCCTGGTAGATCGCTTCCTCGGGGCTGAGCCCATGGTTGCGCTCCACCTCGAGGGCGAAGTCGACCAGCATGATGCCGTTCTTCTTGACGATGCCGATCAGCAGGATGATGCCGATGATGGCGATGACGCTGAGATCCATGTGGACTGCCAGCAGCAGCAGCAGCGCGCCGATGCCGGCGGAAGGCAGCGTCGACAGGATCGTGATCGGATGGATCAGGCTCTCATAGAGGACGCCGAGGATGATGTAGATCACGATCAGCGCCGCCCCGATCAGCAACGGCGTGCCGGACAGAGACGACTGGAAGGCCTGCGCGTTGCCCTGGAACGAGGTCGACAGCGAGGTGGGCTTGCCGGTGTCCTTCTCGATCTTCTGGACCGCCGTCACCGCATCGCCCAGCGCGACGCCGGGCCGCAGGTTGAACGAGATCGTGACGGAGGGAAACAGGCCCTGGTGATTGATCAGAATCGGCGCCGGCATGATGACAGTGTGGACCAGCGTGCTCAGGGGGACCTGCTGGCCGGTGGCCGAGTTCAGGTAGATATCCTTGAGCGCTTCGGGGCCGTACTGGAAGCGCGGGTCGACTTCCATCACGACGTGGTACTGGTTCAGCGAGGTGAACATGGTGGAGACGATGCGCTGACCGAACGCGTCGTCGAGGGTGTTGTCGATCGTCGTGGGCAGGATTCCGAAGCTCGAGGCGACTTCGCGATTGACGGTGACCTGCAGCCTCGGGCCGGCATTGGCCTGGTCGCTGGCGACGTCGGCGACGATGTCGAGCGCGCGGATCTTGTCCAGGAAGATCGCCGACCAGTGGGTGAGTTCGTTGGAATCGGCGTCCGTCAGCGTGTACTGATACTGCGTCTTCGACAGCCGTGCGCCGATCGTGATGTCCTGGGCCGACTGCATGTAAAGCTTGATGCCCTGGATATGGGCGAGCTGGGGTTCCAGCCGCGCGATCACCTGGTCGGCGCTTGCCTTGCGTTCGGGCTTCGGCTTCAGGACGATGAAGATGCGCCCCTGGTTGAGGGTCGCGGTCGGGCCGCCCGGACCGATATAGCTCGCCACCGACTGGATCGCCGGATCCTTTAACAGGATGTCGACGACCGCCTGCTGGCGTTCGGACATGGCGGGGAAGGAGATGTCCTGGGCGGCCTCGGTGATGCCGACGATCTGTCCGGTGTCCTGTTGCGGGAAGAATCCCTTCGGGATGATCACGTAGAGATAGCCGGTCAGCGCGATGGTCGAGAGCATCACGAGCAGCGTCACGAAGCGGTGGCGCAGCACGACCCGCAGGCCGCGCGCGTACAGCGCAAGCAGGCCATCGAAGCCGCGCTCGAACAGGAGATAGAGCCGGCCGTGCTTCCTGCGCGATTCGTCCTTCAGGAGGCGGGCGCACATCATCGGCGTCAAGGTGAGCGAGATCACCAGCGACAGCAGCAGCGAGGCGGTGATCGTGACGGCGAATTCCTGGAACAGCTTGCCGACGTAGCCGCCCATCAGGAACAGCGGGATGAACACGGCGATCAGCGACAGGGTGATGGAGACGATCGTGAAGCCGATCTCGCTGGAGCCCTTGAGCGCAGCCTCCATGGGCGTCATGCCCTGCTCGAGATGGCGCACGATGTTCTCGATGACCACCACGGCATCGTCGACCACGAATCCCACCGCGATCGACAGGGCCATCAGCGAGAGGTTGTCGAGGCTGTAGCCGAGCACGTAGAGCACCGCGAAGGTGCCGACCAGTGCCAGCGGAACCGTGATCGCCGGGATGATGGTGGCCCAGAAATTCCTCAGGAACAGGAATATGACCATCACCACCAATGCGACCGTCAGCATCAGCGTGAACTGAACGTCGGCGACCGCGGCGCGAATGGTGGCGGTACGGTCGGCGGCGATCGTCACCTTGATCGCCGGCGGAACGGAGGCCTGCAGCTGCGGCAGCAGCTTCTTGATGCGATCGACGGTTTCGATGACGTTGGCGCCGGGGACGCGCTGGACGGCGAGGATGACGGCGGGGTCCTTGCCGTACCAGCCGGCCAGCAGGTCGTTTTCGGGCCCCTCGATCGCCGAGCCGATGTCGCGCAGCCGCACCGGCGAGCCGTTGCGATAGGCGATGATGAGGGCTTCATAGGCGGCGGGCTTCAGCAACTGGTCGTTGGTATTGAGCGTATAAGTGACGCGCGGGCTGTTGAGCGTGCCCTTGGGCAGGTCGACATTGGCGCCGGCGATCACGGTGCGGACGTCTTCGAGGCCGATGCCGCGGGCGGCAAGCGCCTGCGGATTGACGCGGATGCGGATCGCGGGCTTCTGCTGGCCGCCGATACCGACGAGGCCCACGCCCGGCACCTGGGAAATCTTGGGCAGCAGGATGTTTTCCGCGTAGGCATCGACCGTCGTCTGCGGCATCGACTCCGACGTCAGCGCGATCAGCATGATCGGCGTTTCCGCCGGATTCACCTTCCTGATCGTCGGCGGGTAGGGGATGTTCTGCGGCAGGTACGGGCTCGCGGCATTGATCGCTGAGAGCACGTCGACCGCCGCGCTGTCCACCGTGCGCGACAGCTCGAACTGCACCGTGAGCTGGGCGACGCCGAGTGCGCTGGACGAGGTGAGCTGCGTGACGCCGGGGATCTGGCTGAGCTGCTGCTCGAGTGGCGTGGCGACTGACGAGGCGATGGTTCCGGGGTCGGCGCCGGGCAGTTGCGCCGAGATCTGGATCGTCGGGTAGTTGACGTTCGGCAGCGCGCCGACCGGCAACAGGGGATAGGCCGCGATGCCGCACAGCAGCAGGCCCGCCATCAGCAGAGCGGTTGCAATCGGCCGCAGGATGAAGGGCGCGGACAGGTTCATGGGAGCGCGTCCTGCACCGAGCTTTGCAGGTCGGCTTCGCGCGCGGCCTTGCCGTGCAGCTCCCGAACGCGGCTTCCTTCCGTCAGTCGATACTGGCCGTCGATCACGACGACGTCGCCTGATTTCAGTCCCTGGTCGATCAGGGCCTGGCCATCGCTGATCTGGGCGACGTGAACGGGACGCAAGGACGCGGTCTGGTCAGCGGACACGACATAGACGTAGCTGCCGTTCGGACCCTGCTGTACCGCCGAGCCGGCGACCGTCAGCGCATCCTTCCGTGTCTCCAGCAGCAGGCGCGCGTTCACCAATTGACCCGGCCACAGCCGGTGCTCATGGTTTGGGAATTCCGCCTTGAGCTGGACAGTGCCGGTCGTTCCCGCGATCTCGTTGTTGACCAGCAGCAGCGTGCCCTCGTCGAGCTTCACCTTGTTGTCCTGGCTGTAGGCGATGACCTTCAGCGTTCCCTTCGCAGACCGCTCCTGAATCACGGGCAGATCCGTCTGGGGCAGGGTGAAGAGCAGCGAGATCGGTTCGATCTGGGTGACGACGACGAGACCGTTCGGATCGGTCGGATGGATCACGTTGCCGACATCGATCTGGCGGACGCCGGTGATGCCGGGAATGGGCGAGGTAAGGCGCGTGTAGCTGAGCTGGACGTTGGCCTCATCGATCTGCGCCTGGTCCGACTTCACGGCAGCCTTGAGCTGCGCCACCTGCGCCGTCTGGGTCTCGATCAATTGTGGGGTCGCATATCCCTTGTCGCCGAGTTGATTGTAGCGGGAGAGATTGGCCTCGGCGTTCACCAGCTGCGCCTGGTCTCTGTCGCGATTGGCCGTCAACTGCTCGATCTGGGCCTGATAGGGACGTGGATCGATCTGGGCGAGCAGATCGCCGACCTTGACGGTTTGTCCCTCGGTGAAGGTGATCTTGACGATCTGGCCTTGAATCTGGCTGCGCACGATATCGGTGTTGTAGGCGATCACCGTGCCGATGCCGCGCAGGAAGATCGGGACGTCCTTGCCCGTGACGGTGGCGGCGACCACCGGCACGGCGGAGGGCACGGGCGCGGCTGCGATGGCCGGCTTCCGGTCGGTGCCGAAGAACCAGAAGCCCGCTCCGGCCAGGATCACAGCGAGAACGACGAGCGCGATGGTGAGGTTTCGTTTCACGGTGATCATCCTCGATGTCAGGGATTGCCGGGGCTGACGATGGAAGTCGCGCTGTCCGAGGGAATCTGGCCGGGGACCGGCACGGTCGGGCTGATGCCGGCGCCGCCGAGCTCGGTGGCTCCCAGCGGAATCCCGACGCGTCCGACCGTCGACGACGAGGGCAGGGAAGACGGAGCCGTCGTGCTGCCGGCGCACGCGATCGATGAACCACCGGAAAGCCCGCCACCGTCGAACAAGGCTCCCGGCGACGCCGTATTGCCGGATCCGGCGCAGCCCGCCAGGCCTTGCGAGGGATTGATCGGTGAGATGCCCGGCGTCGTGATCTCGGTCGAGCCCAGCGGAATGCCCACAGGCTGCGTGGATTGCGGGTTGAGCGGCGACGTCGCGAGCATGCCGGCGGGAGGTTGCGCTCCCGGCACCGTCGTCTGGGCGATCGCCGCAGCCGAGGTCAGGCACAGAACGCCGATCGCCAGCGTTGCCCGCGGATGCATCAAGGTGAACCGACGCGATCCCGATCGCCTTGCGCTGCCGTCGTTCGACGAGTGCTGTTTCCGCATGGAAGAATGCTCCGGCTGAATGCTATCGAACAATAGGAAGGTGCAGCAGCATGGGTATTTCCAGAATGCACGTCATGCTCCCCGGCAGCACGAAGATCGGTCGCTGCGCGCGCTGCAGCCGTTTTCGTGCAGCTGCGCTGCCGTATCGCCTCGCGAGCAATGGCGACCGGTCCTGGTTTCGATCGTGAACCTGCCTCACTATCGCAGAATGGCGCGGGCGCGGGTGAGTTCCCGGCGGCACGTGGCGATGTCGCCGATGTGATCGGCGGCGCGGGCGCGCCCGAGCGAATTGAGCGCATCCGTGTAATCGACACCGTTGCTCCCCTCGGCTTCGGCGATCGAGCGGGGCGTGGGTTGATGATTGCGCAGCGCGCTGAGACTCTCCGGCTTCCAGCCGTGGGAGCCAGCGTCTCGTTCGATGGCCTGATCCAGCTGGCGCTGAGTGTGCGCGATCGCGTCCGAGCAAGTGCGTGCATGAGCCGGCGATGCTGCGCACAGCAGGGTGAAGAGCGCGATGCGGAAGGTTGCGTTGGATGTCATTGTCCGATCCCATGCGTGGAAAGTCGAGCGGCGTCGGCGACGACGTCTTGAATGACAGAACGAGTGCCGGTCGTCTTTCGCGTATGAACGCAGATGTCGTCGGGCACGCGGCGCGGTCGCGTGCCGAGGAGCCGTTCTCGCGGTCGAAATTTGCGACGTGCGAAGTGGCAAGGACAGTTGTTTGGGGAAATACGCGAGCGCAACCCTCGAACTAGTGTCGCAGCATTCCAACCCGGAGTGATCCCGACATGAAACATCTCAACGCCTGCCTCGCCTTCGCTGCCGCCCTTTCGGTATTCTCGACCGTCGCTCCGGCGCGCGCGGAACCGCCCAAGAACATCGTGCTGGTGCACGGCGCCTGGGTCGATGCGTCCGGCTGGAAGCCGGTCTATGAGATCCTGGTCAAGGACGGCTTCCGCGTCAGCATGCTGCAGGAGCCCGAGACGTCGTTTGGCGATGATGTCACGGCGGCGAAGCGGCTGCTCGATCTCCAGGATGGCCCGACGCTTCTGGTCGGCCACAGCTACGGCGGCTCGATCATCACCGAGGCGGGTGTTCATCCCAATGTCGTCGGCCTGGTCTACGTCGCTGCGCATGCGCCCGACGTCGGAGAGGACGAAGGGACGCTGGGCAAGAAGACGCCGAGCGTGCTTGCAAAGACCGAAGGCGCCATCAAGGTCACGCCCGACAAGTTCACCTATCTCGATCCCGTGCAATTCCCCAAGCTGTTCGCGCCCGATCTGCCGCGTGAGCAGGCGGAGTTCGAATCACGCTCCCAGGTTCTGGCCGCGACGCAAGTGTTCAACACGCCGCTGACGGCGGCTGCGTGGAAGACCAAGCCGAGCTGGGGCATCGTTGCCGGCAACGACCAGATCATCAATCCGGACCTCGAGCGCTGGTATTACGAGCGCGCCAAGAGCCAGACCACCGTGATCCCGGGCGCCAGCCACTCGGTCTATGAGTCGCATCCGAAGGAAGTGGCGGCGATCATCGCCCGCGCCGCGCGCAGCATCGGGCAACCGGCCACGCGTTGAAGCGGCTTTTTGCCGGTCCTGACGCACGGCCGGCGGAAGGAGGGGCGGCGGGAGAGACAGCACTCCCGCCGGCCTGACCATCCCATCCGGAAAATTCCATGAGCGTGATCGAGACCACCAGCACCATCCTGGACTCGGGCGCGACCACGGCGAAGCGCGCCCGAGGAGCCGACATCATGACGAGCTGGCAGAACAACCGCGCCGCGCGCGACGCCCGCATTGCGGCCGGGGCCGGACTTGCCCGCGGCAAGGTCGTTGAGGCGCGCGATGCGACGCGCTTGCTGGAGGCAGTGGTCCGGCCCGGCGATCGGGTCTGCCTCGAAGGCGACAACCAGAAGCAGGCCGATCTGCTCAGCCGCGCGCTGCTGGCGGTGGATCTCGCCAAGGTCAACGATCTGCACATGGTGCAGTCGGGCGTCGTTCTCCCCGAACATCTGGACCTGTTCGACCGCGGGGTAGCCAAGAGGCTGGACTATGCCTATTCCGGGCCGCAATCGGCGCGCATCGCGCGCATGCTGTTCGGCGGCAAGATCGAGTTGGGAGCGATTCACACCTATCTCGAATTGTTCGCCCGCTATTTCATCGACCTGACGCCGCACGTCGCGCTGATCGCCGCCGTCAGCGCCGACCGCGACGGCAATCTCTACACCGGCCCGAACACCGAGGACACGCCCACCGTGGTGGAGGCGACGGCGTTCAAGGACGGCGTCGTGATCGCCCAGGTCAACGACATCGTCGAGACGGTTCCGCGGGTCGATATCCCGGCGGACCGTGTCCACTTCATCGTCAAGGCCGACAAGCCGTTCTTCGTCGAGCCGCTGTTCACGCGCGATCCCGCCGCGATCACCGAGGGCCAGATCCTGACCGCGATGCTCGCGATCAAGGGCATCTACGCGCCCTATGGCGTGCAGCGGCTCAATCACGGCATCGGCTTCAGCACGGCCGCGATCGAGCTTCTGCTGCCGACATTCGGCGAGAGGCTGGGGCTGAAGGGCAGGATCGCAACCCAGTTCGCATTGAACCCGCATCCCGCGCTGATTCCCGCGATCGAATCCGGTTGGGTCCGGCAGATCCACTCCTTCGGCTCGGAGGTCGGCATGGACGAGTACATCCGCGCCCGGTCCGACGTCTACTTCACCGGCCCCGACGGCTCGCTGCGCTCGAACCGCGCCTTCTGCCAGACCGCCGGGCTCTATGCCTGCGACATGTTCATCGGCTCCACGCTGCAGATCGATCTCCAGGGAAATTCGTCGACCATCACCACCTCGCGCATTGCCGGGTTCGGCGGCGCGCCGAACATGGGGGCGGATGCGCGCGGGCGGCGTCACCCGAGCGAACCCTGGCTGAAGGCCGGGGCCGAGGCCGATCCCGACGGCTCGGCGCTGCTGCGCCGCGGCCGCAAGCTGGTCGTGCAGATAGGCGAGACCTTCGGCGACAAGAACGTGTCGCTGTTCGTCGAGAAGCTCGATGCGATCGAGCTCGCGGAGAAGCTGAAGCTCGATCTCGCACCCATCATGATCTATGGCGACGACGTCACGCACATCGTCACCGAGGAGGGCGTGGCCAACCTGCTGCTGTGCCGCACAGCGCAAGAGCGTGAGCAGGCGATCCGCGGCGTGGCCGGCTACACCGAGGTGGGCCGCGGGCGGGATCGCAACATGGTCGCAGCCCTGCGCGAGCGCGGCGTGATCCGTCGCCCGGAGGATCTCGGCATCAATCCGCTCGATGCGGACCGCAGCCTGCTGGCGGCGCGCTCGATCAAGGATCTCGTGCGCTGGTCGGGCGGGCTTTACGCACCGCCGTCAAAATTCAGGAATTGGTGAGGGACTGACCATGGAAGATCTCAACTTTCAACACCAGGTTCGCGCGCGTGCCGGCGGCACCAGGAAAAGCGCGATTGTCGGCGTGGTCGCCTCCGGGAACCTGGAAGTGCTGGTCGAGCGCAGCTTGGCGGATGCGGAATGCGCCGTCGACATCAAGACCGCGGCCGTGGGCTTCGGCGAGGTCTGGAGCGCCGTGATCGGAGATTTCGTCGAGCGCTATTCGCCCGGGGGGCTGAAGTTTTCCATCAATGATGGAGGCGCGCGTCCCGATACGGTGTCGCTGCGGCTGGCGCAGGCGGTCCGATTGATCGCGGAGAACGGCCAATGACCGCCCCGCTCAAGAACGTCACCCCGGCCGAACGCGCCCGCAGCACCAGCTTCAACGAAGCGTCGGCGCGCACGCGGCTGGAGCTGTTGCTCGACGCCGGCAGCTTCGTCGAGTTCATCGGGCCGGAACAGCGCGAGGTCAGCCCGCATCTGAAGATATTCGACCTCCCCGAGCAGTTCGATGACGGCATCGTCGTCGGTCATGGCCGCCTCGGCGGCTCGTCGGTGTTCGTCGCCGCTCAGGAGGGCCGCTTCATGGGCGGCGCGTTTGGCGAGGTGCACGGCGCCAAGCTGACGGGGCTGCTTCGCGCAGCGCGCCAGATCGGCTCGATCCCCGTCCTGATCCTGTTCGACACCGGCGGCGTCCGGTTGCAGGAAGCCAATGCCGGCGAACTCGCCATCGCCGAGATCATGCGTGCGGTGATGGAAGCGCGCACCGCCGGCGTGAAGGTCATCGGCCTGATCGGCGGGCGCTCCGGCTGCTATGGCGGCGGCGGCCTGATCGCGGGCTGTTGCTCCGCGCTCGCCGTGTCGGAGCCCGGGCGCATCGCGGTATCGGGCCCCGAGGTCATCGAGACCAACCGCGGCGTCGAGGAGTTCGATTCCCGCGATCGCGCCCTGATCTGGCGCACCATGGGCGGCAAGCACCGCCGGCTCCTCGGCGCCGCCGACGTCTTCGCCGACGACACCGTGCAGGATTTTCGCGAGGCCGCGCGCGATTTGCTCGGCCTGGTCGGCCCTTTCAGCCTCGACAGGCTGAAGGCCGAGCAGGAGCGGCTTGCCGGCAGGTTACGCCGCTTCGGCGCCTGCGCGGATGCCGTCGACATCTGGACGGCGGAGGGCATCGCGCATGCGGACACCGTTCCGGAGCTGCCCGCCGACCAGTTCATTGCGCTCGCCAACAGGATCGGGGAGACCAGCCGTGACGCTCGATGACATTCTCGCCTCGCTGTTTCCGGACGGCCATGAGGTCAGCAACGACAAGGGCATCATTGCCGGATCGGCGACGCTGCGATCCCATGGCAGAATTCTCGTCATCGGCGTTGCCGATCGGACCGCGCTCGGCGTCGACGAAGCGATCAGGCTCTCCGGACATGTGCTGGACTCGATCGGCCGCGGCAGCGGGCCGATCCTGGTCCTCGTCGACAGCGACAGCCAGCGCATGAGCAAGCGTGACGAACTGCTCGGGCTGAACGAATTCCTGGCGCATCTGGCGAAGGCGCTGATCTACGCGGACATGAATGGCCGTCCGACCATCGGTCTGCTGTACGGCCATTCCGCCGCCGGTGCCCTGCTTGCGACGGGCCTTGCAACCCGCGTGCTGGTCGGATTACCCGGCGCCGATCCCGCGGTGATGGATCTGCCGTCGATGGCGAAGGTCACCAAGCTGTCGGTCGAGGCACTCCAGGAGAAGGCGAAATCGACGCCGGTGTTCGCGCCGGGCTTGTCGAACCTCGCGCGGATGGGCGCCGTTCACATGACATGGCGCAATGACGCCTCGCTCGCCGACCAGATGGCGGCGCTAATGGCTGACATGCCCGCCGTGCAGGACCGGCGGGATGCGCTCGGCAGGGAACGTGGTGGCCGGATCAAGGCTGCCGATATCGCGGAGCGGGTTCGTGACCTGGCCCTGCAAACCCGGTGAGCGGCCGCCCGGCCGCCACGACCTCGTCTTTGTCAGCCCGGAGGGCTGGCGCGCGCTGCTCGAGATGCGCGGCGATCTCGCCGCCGATCCCCTGGTCGGGTGTTGGCCCGTCATGGGATGGCCGACGATCAGGCGGCGCGCGCTGCCAGGCGAGGCGACCGGCCTCGCTTTGGGCCTGCCGCTGCCGCCCTCTGCCGGCAAGAAGCGGCTCTCCCTTCTCGCTGATGTCGGCCATGTCGTTTCGGTTGCGAGACCGCCCTCGCTGCGGGAGGTGCGTGCCTCGGCGCCGCGTCACTGGAGGCTGACGCTCGATCGACTCGACGAGCTTGCACTCCGGCATGCGGTGGATGTGCGGATATTCGGCAGCCTCGCCTGGCAGTCGCTGACCGGGCTCGATTACGTGACCGACCGCTCCGATCTCGACGTCCTGCTCGAATTCCACCGCGAAACGGATCTGGATGATCTCGCGGCCGATGTGGCCGCGATCGAAACCGCAGCGCCGATGCGGCTCGATGGCGAGCTGATGCGCGCGGATGGTGCGGCGGTGAACTGGCGCGAATTCCACGGCGGTGCGAGCGAGCTCCTGGTCAAGACCATCGGCAGCGTGGCCGTGCTCGACAGGGATCGATTCATTTCGGGAGCGACGGGATCATGATCACCGCGGCCGCACGCGGGGCTGAACCGCTCGTTTCGTACCGGACGCGAAGGGTCGCCGATACCGCAGCCATCGGCGACGTCGCCGCCGATTGCCTCGTCATGGAGCTGGAAACCTGGCCGAAGCCGGGGCTCGTGAGCCATGTCGACAATGGCAGTCACGACGACATGGATGCCGGCATGTTTCGCCGCAGCGCTGCGGCCATCAGGCCTTACTTTCAACGGCTCGCCGACGCGGGCGCGCTTGGTTGCGGCATGGGACGGCTGAGGATCATCGGCCTGGAGGCCGAACGTGCGATGCTCGCGGCGACCTCCGGCATCAACACCCATCGCGGCGCGATCTTCGGGCTCGGGCTGTTGTGCGCGGCGGCGGGTGCGAGGGCCGGCGGGCTCGCCGATCCCGGGCTGCCGCTCGGCGATGTCGTGGCACGCGTCTGGGGCGGCAGCATACTCGACGGTCCGGTGCTGCTGCACAGCCATGGCAGCACCGCGCGCCGCCGCTATCACGCGGGCGGCGCCCGTCTCGAGGCCGCGACCGGGTTTCCCAGCGTCTACCGGATCGGCCTGCCTGCCTTGCGCAGGACGACGCCGGCCGTGCCCGCGGAAGCGGAAGCCGCCCGGGTCGAGGCGTGCTTTGCCCTGATCGCGTCCGTTGAGGACACAAATCTCCTGCATCGCGGCGGGCTCGACGGCCTTCGCTTTGCCCATCGCGCCGCGCGTCACTTCATCGACGCCGGCGGGGTGTGTGCGGCCGGCTGGCGTGCGCGCGCGCAATCGGTCCATGAAAGCTTCGTCGCCCGGCGTCTCAGCCCGGGCGGATCGGCCGACCTGCTTGCGATGACGCTGTTCGTCGACGCCCATGAGAGGCCCGGCTCATGACGTCGAACGTCATATTAATGGCGCTGGTGCCGGTCTTCTTCGTCCTGCTGCTCGGGTTCGTTGCAGGCAAGGCCCGCATCGTCGACAACGATCACGTCGAAGGTCTCAATGCGCTCGTGATGGATTTCGCCTTGCCGGCCTCGCTGTTCGCTGCGACCGCATCGGCCCCGCGCGACCGGATCACCGACCAGGTCCCGGTCTTCCTGGTGTTCGGCCTGACGATGCTGATCATCTATCTCGCCTGGTACTGGTTCGAGCGCAGCTTCTTTGCGGTGACGAGGTCCGATGCAGCGGTGCAGGCTCTGACGGTCGGTTTCCCGAATCTTGCCGGCGTCGGTCTGCCGATCCTGTCGACCGTGCTGGGGCCGGCCGGAGTCGTCCCGGTCGCCGTCGCGCTGGCAACCGGCTCTATCCTCGTCAGCCCTCTGACCCTCGTGATCGCCGAGATGAGCGCCAGCAAGAGCCGCGGCGCCGACACGCCGACGCCGCCGGTTCTGACGGCAGTCCGGCGCGCGTTCGCCAAGCCGGTGGTGTGGGCGCCCGCGCTCGGCGTCATGCTTTCACTGTCTGATCTGAATCTCGATCCGCTTGTTCATGCCTGCCTCGTCCTGATCGGAAACGCGGCCGCAGGCGTTGCCCTATTCCTGACCGGTCTCGTTCTGTCGGCCCAATCGCTCCGGCTCGATTGGCGTGTCGTTGCCGCAACGGGAGCTGCGGACATCTTGCGTCCGTTGCTGGCCGTCGCGATCGTCTACGTCTTTCACCTCGGTCCTGACGTTGCGAAAACGGCAATTCTGCTTGCGGCATTGCCGTCGGGCTTTTTCGGCATTCTGTTTGCGGTCAACTACAAGCTGGATTCCGCGACGGTGGGGTCGATGGTCATCGCCAGCACCGGATTCAGCGTCGTGACCCTTGCAATTGCGATCGCAGTGCTCTTTCCCCATTAGGCCGCGACCATGACACTTGCGATCCTGTGCTCGGGACAAGGCAGACAGCATCGGGACATGTTCGCCCTCACGGGCAACGCACCGGAAGCCGCGGACTTGTTTGCGCATGCGACAACCCTGCTGGGCGGCAGGGATCCACGCGATTTCGTACGCAGCGAACCCATCGAGGCTCTGCATCACAACCGGGCCGGCCAGATTCTGTGCACCTTGCAGGCGCTGGCCGCCGCGGCCGCGCTGGGAAATGCGATGCCTCGCGGCGCCATCTTTGCCGGCTACAGCATCGGTGAGCTCGCAGCCTGGGGCGCGGGCGGCCTGCTCGATGCGTCCGTTACGCTCGACCTTGCGGCGCGCCGGGCGGAAGCCATGGATGCGGCCACGCACGCCGGTGACGGGCTGATCTTCGTCCGCGGTCTTTCGCGAGAGGAAGTCGGTCGCCTTTGCGAGCGTCATGGCGCAGCGATCGCCATCGTCAATCCCGGCGATGCCTTTGTCATCGGCGGCGGCCGCGAGGCGCTGGGCAGGCTTGCCAAAGACGCGCGGGCGATGCACGCCGCAAGGATCGTCGCGTTGCCGGTTGAGGTCGCCTCCCACACCAAACGGCTCGCCGCGGCGTCTGCCGTCTTTCGTGAGACCTTGCGCCTGGCATCGGTGGTATTCCCGCCGAGGAGCGGAGCGCGCATTCTGAGCGGGATCGATGCCGCTCCGGTCGTCTCGCTCGAAACCGGCCTCGACAAGCTCGCCGCGCAAATATCGCAAACCGTGCAATGGGCAGATTGCCTGCAAGCCTGCGTCGAAGCGGGGGCGACGGGGTTTCTCGAACTCGGGCCGGGACATGCGCTCAGCGGCATGGCCGTGGAAATCGGGAGCGGACTTCCGGCGCGCTCGCTGGATGATTTCAGGAGTCTTCAGGGCGTGCGGGCCTGGCTTGTGCGTCATCTGAACGGCTAGACGCGGAGTGGAGCCGGTCCGATCCCGGACAGATCGCGCGCGACGCGGTCAAAAAAAGGGCCGTCCTTGGGGGGAGGACGGCCCTCAAATGCTCGGATGCCAGGGAGGGGCACGAGCCGTGACTTGGGGTCTCAGTCACTAACATCTGCAGCATCGCCGATCCGGCGGGCAAAGTATTTCAAGTCCCCAGGTTGTTTCTCAGTTCGCATGATTCACGCAGGTCCGCCGGCAGGACGCGAGACATTGCCTGGCGTGCCGGAACCGGATCGACGCCAGCGAGCCTGGACGACGCCAGCGCGTTCCGGCTGGCGCATCGCCAACGTGCCGGCGTGTCGCCCACAATCCGTTTGAAAACGGTCGAGAAATGCGCCTGCGTGCAGAAGCCGACCGTCAGCGCCACTTCGGCCAACGACGTCTCGGTATGCGACAACAGCGATTTCGCATGCTCGATGCGCTGGTGCAGCAGGTACTCGCGCGGCCGGTATCCGGTCGCGGCGCGAAACTGCGCCGCAAAGTGCATGCGGGACAATCCCGCGGCGCCGGCAAGATCGGACAGGCTGATGCAGTGGTCGAAGTGCGCTTTGACATATTCTTCGACGCGGCGAAGACGCCATTTCGGCAGGGCGTTGACTTTCGTGCGCGGCAGTTCGCGCCGGGCCACATGCATCGCCAGCGTCCGGGCGATGCAGCGCGCGAATTCCTGATCGGCCGAGTGGCCGTGTTCGGTCAGCGCCCTGGCGAGCTGCTCGGCCAACGGATCGCGCAACAGCACGAGATCGTTCAGAGCCCTGGGCGTGAGCGGCCTCGTTCCCGGCGGCGAGGATGAAAGGCAATTGGCGGAGACGTGGAAGTGCAGGAAGTCGCACGGCGCCTGGAATTGCGCGCTGAGCTGCTGGCAGGGCGAGCCGACATACAGCGTCCCCGCCGGCATGATGCCGTCAAAGATGGCCTGATTGCCTCTGGTCAGCTTGAGACGGGTCGTCTTCAAGGCAATCGAGAAGAAATATCGGCCGGGAGGCGTTGTCGCTTCGTCGTGCCTTACGGCTGTTTGCGCATAGGTCCAGCGCGAGATTGTGATCTCCTCGGACGTCGTGCCCACGCGTTGCCTGGGCTGTCGCCACTTCCGCTCGTGGAAAAATGTGGACGTCCCCTGCGGGGGATCTGGTTCGCCGTGGCTGGGTTGATACGTTGACCGAGCTCCGGCCGCTTGCATATCGGTGAGCATCATTCGTTCCCTGTCTTAGGTCCTGCTGCCGAGCCGCCGAATGCAACAGTGGATGCCACCACGATAGGTCTGATCCCGCCCCAAAGCTCGTGATCGATCCTTAAGGACTGTGAGATTTTGCAAACGCGAAGGAAGCGACCGTATGTCGCGATGAAATCAATTAGATCAAGCGGCCAAAGGGCTTGGCCGCTGATCCGGATGTTGCACGACGCGATGTGATGACAGCCGCCGGGATGGGTGGAGCGACCCTGGCGAGATCGATTCAGGGAAGACGCGGAGAAGCGTCGATACCGGGGGCGAGGCCCGGAGCGACTTTCTCGGCCGGAGGAACTGAGGGTTCCCGCGCGTAGGGAATCGCTTCCACCTCCGGGAGCTGTTGCGATGTGCTCTGCAAGCAGTTCGGACGGGGTGGGCGTCCTTTGCCGAACCAGTCGGATACGGGATCCACGAGGCTTGCGCGGAGCTGGTCGAACCAGGTTTGGCGGCCAACCGCGGCAGGCTGCCGAATGGTCACTGTCGCTGTCATGCCGGAAACGAGCGGCACGTCCGGCGGCACCGTGTCGATGGCGACGCGAACCGGCACGCGCTGCGCAAGCCGCACCCAGGTGTAGATGGGATCGACGTTGGGTAAGCCTTGTGTGCCGGCCGCGGCGTTCGACACGCTGATGCCGCGAGTCACGGTCTTCACATGTCCCAGAATGGGTCTGGAGTAGCCGACCAGCTGTGCCTCTGCGCGATCGCCCACGCAGACGCGGGCCATCTTGGTCTCTTCGAAATAGCCGTCGATCCAGAAACTGTTGGAATCGATGACGGAGACGTTGCTGACGCCGGTGACGGCATAGTCGCCGACGCGCAGCAGGAGGTTGGTGACGTAGCCGTCGACGGGGCTCGTCACATTGGTACGCTTCAGGTTCAATTCGGCCTGTGCGAGCTGATGGGCCGCAGCCTCGTAGGCGGCCTTGGCCTGCGTGGCATTGCCGGCGAAGATCTGCTGTTCCTCGGGTGTCGCTGCAAGATCGGACAGATGCTGGCGCCGGTCGAACTCGGCCTGCTTCACCTCCAGGTCCGCCGCCCGCTGGTCGACGACGGCCTTGCCGACGCGGACGGCCACCTCGAAGTCGAAGGGATCGATGACGTAGAGCACATCGCCCTTGTGGACGAACTGGTTGTCGGCCACCCGCAGTTCCACGATCTTGCCCGGAACTTGCGGCGCGACATTGGCGACCTGCACGCGCACGCTGCCATTCCGCGTCCAGGGCGCGGTGACGTAATGCTGCCACGTCGCAACCGATATCAGGACGGCGACCAGCGCGATGGCGAGGGTCGCGAGATGCCTGCCGGCGCCAGCCATGAACCGCCCGATAGCCTCGCGTCGCGACGCGGTTGAGGGCGTCGCCTGCCAGGGAGCTTTGTCGTCGGCGCCGCGATTGCTGGTGTCACGCGCCACGGGTTCTTCGAGGCCAGCCATGACTCGTCTCCTAGAAAAACAATGCCAGCAGGCCGAAGATCACCACATAGAGGCTGAGCTCGGCCAGTGACGGGCTACTGAAAAATCTCGCAAATCCGACCAGGCGCAGCACAGGGCGAAGCATCAGGAACGCGACCAGCGCGATTGCGGCATAAGAAACGATGGGAGCAATGAGCACGCCGCCGAAGACGAGCTCCCGATACGTGTTCGTCATGACCGCTTCCCTTGGCTGGGGCCGGTGAGAGTCTGCGGCGCTGCGAACGCAACGCTTGCCGGCACGAGCGCGGCAATGGCCGCATGGGCAGGCAGGCCGCTTTGAGCGGCCGCTTGGCGCAGCGCCTCGGCAGCCGCGAGGATCGCTGCTCCGCTCCGCAGCGCAAGGGCCGTTTCCGCGGCGCGCGCCGCGCCGGCAAGCGGTCCTGCCGTCAGCCGGCTCAATTCCGCGCGGCATCGCCGCAGGCTCGCCGCCCGGTCGAAATAGTGCATCGCTTCGGCGACGGTCTGATCGTCAATCGGGGAGGCGCCCCTGGCCGTCACGATCTGCTCGATCCGCGCGGCGTCGCGAAACCCGGCTTCCTCGGGTGCGAGATGCCGGGTTCGTGCGCTGTCCGGTTGGTTCAGTTCGCGCCTTGCCTCGTCCAGCAGCAGCCCGATCCGCTGCTCGCCCGACAGCGGAGGAAGCAGAAGCTGCGCCGCGAAGACCAGGACCGAAGATAGACAAACAAAGAGGCACGTCACCAGAAACACATTTGGATCGTAGCTCTGCGGGTTGGTCGGCGCGAGGATGATGAGTGTGAACACCAGCGTGAGGCGACCCAGTGGCGACAGCACGCGGCCTGGCAGCGAGATCAGCAGCGCAAGGCCGATGACGACGGGTGCAAGACCGATCGCCAGCAGTTGAAACTCGGATACGCCGTTGAAGACGAGGTATTTCAGGATGCCGGCCAGCACGCACGCGATCGGTGTCGCCATCAACGCCGTCATGGTGAGACTGCGCGGCTCGGGGGACGTCGCGCCGAGGCCGGCAATGACCGCGACCAGCGAGAGGCAGAGCTCGGTGGCGGGCCAGCCCGCCAGCATGAAGAAGACCGCGACCAGCGCGAAACAGATCGCTGCCCGCGCGCCGCTTCCGGCCGCGATGCGGCGCGAGCGATACAGGGGCGCACGCCATGCGTGGGAAGGGTAGGTTCCTTCGTGCAGCGCATTGAGGCTGCTGCGCACGTCTGCGGTCTTGCGGCTGATCTCGCTCCGGAGGTGAGTCCGGCAGATCGTCGTCAGGACCGATCTGCCGTGGTGCGGATCGTCCCTGGCCGCGACGGCGGCGACGGACAGCGCCGCGAGCATGCGGGCGAGAGACAATGCGCTGACGAGATCGACGAGCGCCGAACGCGCGGCCGCGGTTCTCGCCGGGCCGCTGCTCGACTCCGTCGTAAGGCTGGCGATCTCCGGATGCAGCGCCGCGATATCGTGCAAAAGTCCCGCCGCGATCGGTGTGGATGAAGCTTCATCGCGATCGGCGCCTTGCGCGAAGTCCATGACGCGGCGGTGCAACGCCTCGAAGCGGCTTGCCAGAACCGGATGGTAGTCCGGCGCGGCCAGCACCTCGTTGACCAGTGCCACCGCAAGGACGCCGATGGTGATGGCGGCGCCCCGCGCGACGCCGGTCGGGAATACCTGCAGCGGACTGTCGATCTGCTCGATGGCAATCAGGGCGACGGTGATGCAGCAGAGGGCTGCCGCATAGGCGCGATTGCCGTCGAGCATCCCGGCAGCGTAGACGCAGAGGCCGATCCAGATGCCGAACACCGCGAGCAGGAGACCGCCAGTTTGGGAAAACATGCCGGCGATCGCGATCGATGCCGCCACGCCGATGGCGGTTGCAACGAGCCGGTAGCCGGCCTTTTCCATGCCTTGACCGCGCGTGGGCAGTGCCAGGACCGCCACGGTGAGGGCCGACGACGAGGGAGAATCTAGCTCGAGCCAGAAGCTGACATAGAGCGCGAGAAGCGTCGCAAGCCACACCCGCAGCGCAAAGGCCCAGGAGCTCGCCGGAAAGCCGGCGAAGACCAACGGGCGCGCCTCGGCGGCAGCATTGGCATTGACTTGCATCGCGCAAGATCCCCCTCGGCAGAGCGGATCGCGCTGCCAATGTCGTGATACGCGCGCAAGTATGAGATTTGCCGGGCTCGCCGGTATTTCCGGTCCACCAACCTGGTTGCGGGAATGCACGTCGGGTTGAGGGACAGGGGCCGTCGTCCGTCCGGCCGGGGACTGGACTATTGCGGCGCGTGGCCTGCCAGCGCCTCTTCGAGGCTGCGGATGATCTCGTCGCCGCTGGAGGGCTTGCCGAGAAAGCAATGCGCGCCTGCCGCCATCACGCGCTGGCGCATGGCTTCGCTTGGAAACGCCGTCATGAAGATGATCGGGAAGCGGCGGCCGGAGGCGATCAGCTGCGCCTGCAGTTCATCGCCGGTTAAGACCGGCATCTGAATGTCGGCGATCATGCAGGCTGGATCGTCTTCCGACGGTTCCCGCAGGAACTGAACGCCGGACTCGTAGGCGTGGGCCTCATAGCCGAGCGAACGCACCAGGCTCGCAAGCGACGCGCGGACGCCTTCGTCGTCGTCCACGATCGCAATCACCGGGGTCTTG
Source organism: Bradyrhizobium sp. P5_C12 (assembly GCF_054049735.1). Taxonomy (NCBI): domain Bacteria; kingdom Pseudomonadati; phylum Pseudomonadota; class Alphaproteobacteria; order Hyphomicrobiales; family Nitrobacteraceae; genus Bradyrhizobium; species Bradyrhizobium sp. P5_C12. The sequence goes on along the minus strand of NZ_JBFULU010000002.1, from coordinate 34,775 downwards.
GCCATTGGCACACATTCCTGACCGCGGTGTTCAGCAAGGAGGAAATCTCCCCGCATACGTGGTCAATGGCACCTTATGCACCGTGCGGCAGTCCCGCCGGAATTATACTCAGGTTTGGTCCGTAGTCTTTCTGGTCTGGGAAATCCCGAGCGCCTCGGCTTTGCGAACGAGGTCGGCCAGCGACCGGACCCCCATCTTGCGCATGACGCTCCCGCGGTGGATCTTGACCGTGATCTCGCTGAGGCCGATCAGGCCTGCGACCTGCTTGTTCATTAGGCCGGCGGTCACATGGCCCATCACCTCGCGCTCGCGCGCCGTCAGGGTCTCATACTGGGCGCGGATATCCTCCTTCGTCGCGGCTTCCGCGCGGCGCTGGCTATCGCGCTCGAGCGCCGCGGTCACGGCATCGAGCATGTCCTGGTCGCGAAACGGCTTGGACAGGAAATCCACGGCGCCTGCCTTCATGGCGCGCACCGACATCGGAATGTCCCCATGGCCGGTCATGAAGATGATTGGATATCGGATGCCCTGCCGGGTCAGTTGACCCTGCAGATCGAGCCCGCTCACGCCCGGAAGCCGGACGTCCAGCACGATGCAGGCGGGGCCGTCGGGCAGCGTGCTGCCGAGCAGCTCGGCCGGCGAGCCGAACAGGCGCGTCTCGAGGCCAACGGATCGGAACAGGCTGTCGAGCGAGGTGCGGATGCCCGCGTCGTCATCGACGATGATGACGACTGAACCCGAGGACTGGGCCGGTGGATGCGCTTGGTCTGGTCGTGTCATGGCGAGGCGTGTTCTTGGTTGGATGGCAGTGTCAGGCGGAATGTCGCCCCCGCGCCGGGAATACTCTCTGCCGTCAACTGGCCGCCGTGAGCTTTCACCGTCGTTCGGCAGATCGCAAGTCCCATGCCCATCCCGCCATGCTTCGTCGTGAAGAAGGGATCGAACAGGCGAGGGAGGTCGTAAGGCGGAATGCCGGGGCCGCTGTCCTGCACCGTGATGGCGAGGTTCTCGCCGTCGACGGCGGCGGCGCGCAGCGTGATGGTGCGGGAACCGGGCTGGTCCGACATGGCCTGGCCGGCATTGATCAGCAGATTGACGAGAACCTGCTGAAGCTGGACCCGATCGCCCCTGATCGGCGGCAAACCTTGTTCCGTCTCGATGGTCAGGACAACGTCGTCTTTTGCGAGTTCCCGCGTCACCAGGAGGGCCGCTTCCTCGATGATCTCGGTGATCTCCAGCACGTCCTGCTGGGCAGGCGTCTTTTTCAGGAAGGCCCGGATGCGAGTCACGATCTCGCTGGCCCGGCGGCCCTCGGCGACGACGTGAGTGATCGTGGCCGCGACTTCGTCCAGATCCGGCACATCGCGCCGCAGCCACCGCAAGCCGGCCTGGCCGCTGGTGACGATCGCCGCCAGCGGCTGATTGACCTCATGGGCAATGGACGCGGTGAGCTCGCCGAAGGTGGCGACGCGCGTGGCATGGGCGAGCTCCGCCTGCGCCGCGAGCAGCGCGTCCTGTGCCTGCCTGCGCTCGGTGATATCGACGACAAAGGCGAGGACGTTGCGATCTCCGTCGGAATCCGCCGGAAAGGTGATCGTAAACAGCACGGGAATCTTGCGCCCGTCGAGTCCGACGAACTCGCTCTCTCCTTCGTAGAATGGCTCTCCGTCGGCGAATGCCACCAATGCATTGACGAAACTCCGGTCGTTCCCGACCAGAAGCCTGTCCAGGTTGGCGATGAAGGCTGACAAGTCGGTCGCCCCCGCCATCTTCTGCAGGGCCGGATTGACGTCGGTGATTCTGGCGAGCCGGCGGGCCTGCCGGACGAAATCCGGGCTTCGCGCGAGATAGTCGCGCAGACCGGCCCCGCCGGTATCCAGCGCTTTCAGTGCGGTTCTGAGGTCGCTCCAGTCCTGCTCGACGACGCCGATCCGGCTTGCGTCGAACATCCGGCGGTATCGCTGCTCGCTCTGCACCAGCGCGCCGTGCGCCGCCACGCGGTCCGTGACGTCGGTGTGCGTTTCCAGCACCCCGACGGCCTTGCCGAGATAGTCGTGCTGGAGGGCCCATCGGGCATCGACGCTGAGCATGACGCCGGCCTTCGTCCGCTGCTCCACTCTGCCTTCCCATCGGCCGGTGTCGAGCAGGGCTGCCTCGATGATCTCCCGCCGCTCCGGATATCTGGTTTGCAGAAGCTCGTCGGCGAGTCGGCCGAGGGCGGCGTCGGCTGACCAGCCGTAGGTGTGTTCCGCGGTCTTGTTCCAGAAGGTGATCACGCCGGCGCGATCCCTGACAAAAATCATGTCATGCGACAGGTTGAGCAGGCGGGCCTGCGCCGCCAGGCGGTTCGTCGCCGCGTGATTTTGGAGCGCAAGCAGGGTGGTGATCGTGATGGCCGCGAGACTCACCAGCGCACGAAGGGCAGGTGAGGCGATGGACTCCAGGTCGTGCGACAGCAAATAGGCCGTCATCGTCAGGATGACGCAGCCCGCGGCGGCGGCGATGATGTCATTGCGCCGGTTCGTCCTCGCCGCGAGCAGGATCACCACGACGTAGAGAACCGCAACGGCGCCCTCGAGCGGCGTCAACACATCGACAAGGAAAACCGCTAAGGCGAGGACGGCAGACCAGAACCGCAATCCGGCGCGGCTCATGGAGGAACCCGTGGGCCGGTCAGGAATCGTCATCGTCGCTGGCTGTCGTTCGTCTCATCGCAGTCGCGTTGATGCCGGGATTTTGTCGTGCCGACAACATCCCGCGGCATATTTTTCGTGCTCTCTTGGAAGACGTCCCGCAATCGCGAAATCTGGCCAGCGTGCCGACGAGGACGTCTCTGAAGGAAAACGAGGGATTTCCGCGGCGTTGCCGATCGACGGTACGCGCGGCAAGCGCGTCAACTTACCGCAGCCGCCTCAATCCGGCGCCGGATCGCTCGTCCACCGGTGCCGGTGAGGCATCCGGCCGGCGGTCGCAGGCCATGCCGCGATCATACTCAAGTATGACCCGGTCAACCTGACAACCTATCGATGCACCCGCGCGTAGAATGGAGCGCTTGGGCCGGCGAATTACTCTGCTCCCATGACATTCGGACAAGCCAGCCTGGCCTTTCCGAGTCGAAAACAGGACAAAGAGGTTCGACGATGGCGCAGCAGATCTCACACCCGCTCCCCGCAAATGATCGTGTCATCGGTTCGATCGACATACCGGGAGTTGACGGCCGGCGCATCGCGTTCTCGACAGGTCGCGATCGCTCCGGCGAGGAGGAGATGACGCTCTCCCTGGTCCATCTGGATGTTGCCCTGGCCGTCGAGGCGGATGCGCCGGATATGCGGGGATCCGCCGCGGGCGAGGCCGGCTTCAGGGTTTTCGCGAAACGTCTAGCGCGTGAATCGGCGACGACCGACCGGGCGTCCGGTGCCGTGGAATTCACCGACCCGGTGATGCTGCGCCTGTCCGATGCGCTTGCGGCTACCGAAGCCACGCAACACCCCCATTCCGAGATTCTGGCCGACGCGCTGCGTCTGGCCATTCTGACCCGCAAGGCCAGCCGACAGACCACCGCCGGACGAAGCCAGGCCGACCCGGCTGACGGCGACCGTGAAGGGCAGAGCTGCCGAGCCGTGCGGTCGCTGCAGAAGTGGCGCCTCAAGCGCGTCCTGCAATATGTCGACGACAATCTGGCTGCGAAGATCACGTTGCAGCATCTGGCCGCCGTTGCCGGCCTGAGCCGGATGCACTTTGCCGCGCAGTTCCGGGCGGCGGTCGGCATGCGGCCGCATGAATATCTGCTGAAGCGGCGCATCGAGCGGGCTCAGGAGTTGCTCAGGCAAGCCGACGTCACGCTCGTCGATGTCGCCTTGACCGTCGGATTCCAGACCCAGGCGCATTTCACGACGGTGTTCAAGCGGTTCGCCCGCGATACGCCCTATCAATGGCGGAGTGCCTGTCTCGCGCAATCGATGCCGATGCCGTGCGTTGGAGCGGGGCCGTCATGAGCGGCGTCGGCATTCAGGCCCTGCTGCCGCTGTTCGGCATTCACGCGGCATTGACGCATCATGAGATCATGGCACTGGTCGAGATGGCCCGTGCCCTCGGCAACGCCTATCGTCTGGCAGCTTCAGAACCGGGGTCAAGCGTCCTCTATGGCCGCTTCACCCTCAACTTCTGCAGGGCCATCGTCGCTTGCGTCGCGCACTAGGCGCGCGACACGGCGAGGTTGCATTCGGACGATCACCGCAAAATGACCAGGGCGATCCCATCCGGCAAACGGAATTGTGATCCACATCCTTGATTGGAGTTGGTTGATACCCTAATACCGTTAGCGATGGCGAGCCATGCAGGTGTGGGACCGGTGAGGACGATCATTGCTGACGATCACGCCGTCGTTCGGGAAGGCCTGAAGCAGCTTCTGTCGACCGTGGACGGGCTTACGGTCAGCGGACAGGCGGGGGACGGTGAAGCCGTTCACCGGCTGCTGAACGAAAGCCCCGCCGATCTTCTCATCCTCGATCTCGGCATGCCCGGCGTGAGCGGGTTTCAGTTCATCGCCAACCTGAAAACCGAATGGCCGGCGCTGCGCGTTCTTGTCCTCACCGCCAATGTTGAGCCGCGTTCCGTGCGGGCCGCTTTTTCCGCGGGCGCGAATGGCTATTTGACCAAGAGCGGCGATCCATCCGAACTCATCGCTGCCATCGATGCCATCAAAAGAGGCAATGCCTATGTGGCGGAGGAGGTTCGCTTTGCGGTGGACCAGCATGACGGCCCGAACGAACCCCCCGAGCCCTCGGCTGCGATCATATCTCCGGTCACGCTGACAAGACGTGAGCGGCAGATCCTGGGCATGATCCCTCACGGCGCCACCAGCCGCGACATCGCCAATCGTCTCGGCATCAGCCCGCTCACCGCCCGGAAACATCGCGAAAATCTCATGCGGAAGCTCGATCTGCACAGTGGTGCGGAATTGACCGCCTACGCGATCCGTCTCGGCCTTCCATCGGGTTAGCGCAACGGCAACTCGCAAACGAAGCCGCCGCAGCGACCGGCGCGCGGAGAGGTTTCGATGCAGGACGGTTCGATGCGGGAAGACAAGATACGCGAAGCGCTCGTCGAGCTCTTGTATCGCAATTCTTATGGGGTGGTGGCCTCCAACGTCCTCATCTCCCTGGCGGCGGCATACGTCCTGAGGAGCACCGTACCGGCGAGCTGGTTGGTCGGATGGCTCGGTGCGCTGTATCTGCTCACCGCCATACGCGTCCTGGCGGCGCGCCGGTTCTTCAGCCGGAATCGAGAGCCAGCGTCTGTGTTGCGATGGGCGTGGCTCGCGGCCGCGTTTTCCTGCGTGTCGGGACTGCTGTGGGGAATGCTCGGCTGGGTCGGGTTCGTTCCCGAACAGCCCGTTGCTTTTTTATTCACCATTGTTGCCTTGACCGGTCTGGTCTGCGGCACAGTTCCGTCGCTCTCGGCCTTTCCGCCGGCTCTGGTCGGCTCGATCATCGCAACGGTGCTGCCGGTCATGGTGCGCGCCTTTATCAATGGAGGTGATACCGCCGGCGCATATCTCGCCCTGCTTACGGGACTTGTGACGATCAACCTCTATTATTGCCGCACAACGCACCGCATGCTGCGTGAGACCATCAGGTTGCGCCTGGAAAATGTCGAGCTGGTCGGCCACCTCGAGGAAGAACGCGACCGCGCGCAGGCCGCCGACCGTGCGAAAACGCGTTTCCTTGCGGCCGCCAGTCACGACCTGCGCCAGCCGATCCATGCCTTGAGCCTGCTGATCGCCACGCTCGCGGCGCTGGGCCATCGCGGCGCTGTCCAATCCGGCGATGCACGCGATCTGGCCGGCAAGGCGAAATCCATCGTCGGCAACCTCAGCGCCCTTCTGAACGGACTGCTCGACATCTCCCGGCTTGATGCCGGCGTCGTCACTGTTGCGAGGGAGACGGTGAATCTCTCCCAACTGTTCGACCAGCTCAGCAACGAGTTCGTTTCAGCGGCGAAAGATCGTGGCCTTGATTGGCGCGTTGTTGAAAGCCGCCTCCAGGTGGACAGCGATCCCATGATGCTGAAACGGGTGTTGGGCAATCTGCTGTCGAACGCCTTTCGGTACACGAGATCGGGCGGCGTTCTGCTCGGCTGCCGCAGGCGCGGCACGTCGGTGGAAATCCAGGTATGGGATACCGGCCCGGGCATCCCCGCAGATCAGCAAGCCATGATCTTCGAGGAATTCGTGCAATTGCAGAACCCGGCGAGGGATCGCACGCAAGGCCTTGGCCTCGGCCTCGCCATCGTTCGCCGCACCGTCGCGCTGCTGCAACACCCGCTGAAGCTGGCCTCCGTCCCCGGGCGCGGCTCGATGTTTTCCGTCACGGTCCCGATAGCCAGTGCGGTTGAAACTCCCTTGCCCGATAACAGGGCATCGCCGCCAGGCACCGCCGTCAGCATCATGGTCGTGGAAGACGAGGAAGATGTTCTCGATGTCATGGTGCAACTGCTCACGCTGCAGGGCCATCGGATCTATGCCGGACGATCTGCCGCCGAGGTGCAACAGGTTCACGCGGAGGCGATCGCGGCCGGCGATGCACCGGTCGATCTGATCCTCGCCGACTACCGCCTCGGAGATGGTGTTACGGGCCTGGAGGCGATCGAGGCCCTTTGCGCTCATATCGGCCGCTCGGTGCCCGCCATTATCGTCACCGGCGATACCTCGCCGTCGCGCATCCGGGAAGCCACCGCCGGCGGTCATCGCATTCTGCACAAGCCGGTCACCGGCGAGGAATTGCACGAAGCGATCGTTGCCGCCTGCGTCGGCGGCAAGGAAGCGATCGATAGTGATGGCTAGAATGATGCGTGGCTGCCCCGAGATTGGCGATCGTCCCGCCACGGCTGCGATTGTGTCTCGGCGCTGATCTCCAACGCCGCCATCTGCTGGGCGGGTCCTTCGACATTGGCCTGCTTGCCGGCGACGAAATACGACATCTGCCGTATCGCTCGTGAATCGACCCGGCGATATCTTTCACCCCGCCTGGACGCACTTGGACAGCAGCCGATCTTGAATTCGGCGGTTGGGAGCAGGGGCGTGCCGTCAACGAGGGCTATCGAGACGCGCGGCTTCGCCGGCAAGGGCGTCGCGCGATACCAGTGGTGAGCGTCGGTGAAGCATTTGTGAGCATTCAGTCGAATTTCGAACGCCTGCGAGAAAGCAATTTGGATATGGCAATTACCGCTAGCTCCCACGCCCGGCGACCATCGCCGCCTCTCAAGGCATGGACCATCGCTGTGCTCGCTGGCTTCGGCATTTTGCACCTCATCGGAGCATACATGCTGCATCACGCGCCCAGTATCCGCCCGATCGAAACGGCAGTCGCGGCGATCCACGGCGACTAGATCGGCTGGTGGCTGAGGCTCGCGTGAATTCGGGCCACCCCACGCCGTCCTATGATTGACGACGATCACCGTTCTTGAGGAAACGATGCCATGTCGGACATAGCGGCTTATCTGGTGCTGAGTGCGGCGGTTTTCGCCGGTGCGTTCGTCTCGGGCCTTTCCGGGTTTGCGTTCTCCGCCGTCGCCGGCGCCATTCTGTTACACGTTTTTCCGCCCATGGAAGCTGTGCCATTGATGATGGCTTGCAGCATCACCGTGCAGGCGGCCAATCTGTTCGCGCTACGCAAGAGCATGCAATGGAAAACCAGCCTCGTCTTCATCGCCGGCGGGCTATTGGGCATCCCGATCGCGATTTATCTCCTGCAGAATGCGGATACCGGGATCTTCAGACTTGGTTTTGGAATTCTCGTATCCCTTTACGCGGCCTATGCCTTGTTCCGGCCGGCGCCTGCCGATTTGCGTGAGATGGCCAGCCGGAGCAGGAACGCGCTGGTCGGATTTGGTGGGGGACTGGTCGGCGGATTGACAGCGATGCCCGGCGCACTTCCTGCGATCTGGTGCGACATCCATGGTTTCCCGAAAGTTCAGCAGCGCGGCCTGGTTCAGCCCTACATAGGTGTCATGCAGCTCTTCGCCCTCGCGCTGATGCTGTCGCACCACAGCCTGTCGCTAAAGGTCTTGATCGACTTTGGCATTTCTCTGCCCGCGTTGGCTGCCGGAACGGCCGGAGGTATCGTCCTGTTCGGACGGATCAACGAAGCAGCCTTCAAACGAATTATCCTGGGCCTGCTGCTGTTTTCGGGACTTTGCCTTGTGATCTAGCAGGGCCGTGGTTTCGGGCGGATCATCATTTGAAAGTCTGAAGCTGGGGGCCTGCGTCTGCGCGGGGGCGCAGTGCTGAGCGGCCGTTCGCCGCCGGTTGACAAGGGATTATTATATGTCTAAATATATGCAGATTCATATAATATCGAGATGCCTGAATGGACGCGCATCCGCTCAAGCTCAAGGTGAGATCGTGTACCGCGGAGACGCCGTTCGTACGGAGCCTTGTGCTTGATGTGGAGGGTGCCGTGCCGCGATGGCAGGCCGGCGCACATATCCGCGTCGCGCTCCCGAGCGGCGGAGACCGGCCGTATTCGTTGATGGCCCTGCCGGATCTCCCGGAGGGCGCACTGGCGCTCGGGGTGCTGCGCGAGCAGGCGTCGACCGGCGGCTCGCAGTTCATGCACGCGCTGAAGACCGGCGACGTCGTCAGGGCAAGCGCGCCGGTCAATCATTTTCACCTGCATGAGGGCTCCGCGCCGGCAATCCTGTTGGCCGGCGGCATCGGTGTCACCCCGATCCTGTCGATGGCGGCCGCGCTGCAATCCCGCGGAAATCCCTATCGCCTGCACTATGCGGGGCGCGCGCAAGGAGTGCTGGCGTTCCTGCCGCAATTGCAGGCGATCTGCCCGAAAAGCCTGTCCGTCCATTACGATAGCGACGACTCGCGCCTCGATCTCGCGGCGGCGCTCGGCGATGTGACGGCGGACACCCACATCTATGTCTGCGGTCCCGCCGGCATGATCGATGCGGTGAAAGCGGCGGCACTTGCCCAGGGTATTGCCGCGGACCGCATCCACTACGAGCTCTTCAACGCGGAGCGGCCGGGCTCGCCCGACAAGCCGTTCGAGGTCGAACTCAAATCGAGCGGGCAGGTCGTCACCGTTGCAGCCGGTCAGAGCATCATCCAGGCGCTGGAGGCCGCGGGGCTCGACGTGCTCTACGACTGCCAGCGCGGCGATTGCGGCATCTGCCAGTGCGGCGTGATCTCGGGCACGCCCGACCATCGCGACGTCATTCTCAGCGACGACGAGAAGGCGTCGAACAAGGTCATGCAGATCTGCGTGTCGCGCGCGAAGTCGGAACGGCTGGTGTTGGATCTCTAACGGGAGGCAAGGGGCGCCATGGCGAAATACGGAAACAATGCGCCGGCGATCGCGGCGCTGGTGCGCGAAGCCGAGGTGCATCGCGACGTCTATGTCGATCCCGAGATCTTCGAGCTCGAGATGGAGCACCTGTTCCCGAACAGCTGGATCTATGTCGGGCATGCGAGCCAGCTTGCGAAACCCGGCGATTTCATCACCGCCAATATCGGCCGGCAGCCGGTGCTGGCGAGCCGCCATACCGACGGCTCCATCCACGTCTTCTACAACCGCTGCCCGCACAAGGGCGTGAAGATCGCCTCGGAACCCTGCGGCAATGCCGGCAAGTTCTTCCGCTGTCCCTATCACGCCTGGTCGTTCAAGACCGACGGCTCGCTGCTCGCGATTCCCCTGAAGAAGGGCTACGAGGGCACCGGCTTCGGCGACACCCAGGCGAATGGCGGGCTGTCGAAAATCAGGAACGTCGTGATCCATCGCGATTTCATCTTCGCGCGGCTCTCGGACGACGGCGTGTCCTTCGAGGACTATTTTGGCGAGAGCCTGTCGACGATCGACAACATGGTCGACCGTTCGCCGGAGGGGAAGCTTGCCGTCGTCGCGACGCCGATCCGCTACATGCACACCTGCAATTGGAAGATGCTGGTCGAGAACCAGACCGACACCTGCCATCCGATGGTGGCGCATGAGAGCTCGGCCGGCACCGCGGTCAAGGTCTGGAAGCGCGAGCAGGGCGAGTCCACGGAAACACCGATGGCGGTGCAGCTCTACGGTCCCTTCATGAGCCCGTACGAGTTCTACGAGCAGAGCGGCATCAGGATCTGGCCGAACGGCCATGGCCACACCGGCGTGGCCAACTCGATCCATTCGAACTACTCGGACATCGACGGCTATGTCGACCAGATGGTCGCGGCCTATGGCGAGACGCGGGCGCACGAAATCCTCGGCGAGGTCAGGCACAACACGGTCTATTTCCCGAACATCATGGTCAAGGGCGCCGTCCAGATCCTGCGCAACTTCATCCCCATCGCGGTCGACAAGACGCTGGTCGAAAGCTGGGTGTATCGTCTGGTCGGCGCACCGGACAAGCTCTACGAGCGCGCCCTGATGTACAACCGCTTCATCAACGCGCCGACCTCGATCGTCGGGCACGACGATCTCGAAATGTACGAACGGGCCCAGGAGGGCCTCAAGTCCAACGGCAATCAATGGGTCAATCTCCGCCGGCTCTATGAGAGCAACGAGGAGCAGGACGTCACCGCCGTCATCAACGGCACGTCGGAGCGGCAGATGCGGAACCAGTTTCATGCCTGGGCCAAGTTCATGACCATGGACATGGACAAGCGCGTCGAGGCCGCGGAATGATCACCGAGAAGACGATCACCGACGTCATCTATCGCGAGGCCGATCTGCTCGACACGATGCAGTGGCAGGCGTGGCTCGATCTGTTTCACCCCGAAGGGCGCTACTGGATGCCGCTGGAATGGCAGCAGCAGGATCCGGTGCTCCAGCCCTCATTGATGTACGAGGATTTGCTGCTGCTGAAGGTGCGGGTCGAACGACTGTCGGGCGAGCGCACCTTCAGCCAGAAGCCGAAGAGCCGCTGCCATCATCTGCTCCAGGCGCCGCAGATCGTCGCCTGCGACAATGCCGCCGGCGTGTTCAAGGCGCGCACGTCCTATATGTACACGGAGACGCGCGGCGATATGCTGGAGCGCTATTCGGGATGGGCGTCGCACGATTTCGTCGAGGTCGGCGACACCCTGAAGATCAAGCTCAAGCGGGTCGATCTCGTCAATTTCGATGCGCCGTTCGGCAACATCCAGCTTTTCATGTGAGATCGTCTTGACCGCTGCGACCACAGTCTACGCACGTTTTCGCGACACCGCGCTGCGCCGGGGCGAGGCGGCCTTTCTCAACGTCTTGAGGGAGACCGCCGACATCTACGGCATCACGGCCGGCGAAATATCCTACCGCGCCATGCTGGACCGGGTGGAGCGCTGGCGGACGGCATTTGCGAGCCGGGGCTATGGCGAGGGCCACAGGGTCGGACTTCTGCTCCAGAACCGGCCTGTATTCGTCGAATTGTGGTTCGCGCTCAACGCGCTCGGCGTCTCCGTCGTGCCGATCAATCCGGATCTGCGGATGAGCGAGCTCGAATACATCATCGCGCATTCCGAGATGAACGCGGCGTTCGTGCTCAGTGAGCGGCGCGCCGAGGTCGAGACCGCGGCCCGCCAGGCGGGGCGCGCGATTGCGGTCGTGACCGACAGCGGCGACGTTCCCGCTCCCTTCGGCGGCGCGCAAGGAGCGACCGCGGCTGATGGCTCGACCGAATGCGCGCTGCTCTATACGTCGGGGACGACCGGACAGCCCAAGGGCTGCGTGCTCACCAACGAATACTTCCTGCATTCCGGCAACTGGTATCGCGACGTCGGCGGGCTGATCGATCTCAGGCCCGATGGCGAGCGCATGATCACGCCGCTGCCGCTGTTCCACATGAACGCGATGGCGGTGTCGCTGATGGCGATGCTGTCGGTCGGCGGCAGCCTGACCATGCTCGATCGTTTCCATCCGCGCAGCTGGTGGCAGTCGGTGCGGAACAGCCGCGCCACCTGCCTGCATTATCTCGGCGTGATGCCGTCGATGCTGATGGGGGCGCCGGCATCGGACGAGGACAAGGCCCACACCGTGCGGTTTGGATTTGGCGCCGGCGTCGACAAGCTGCTGCACGCGCCGTTCGAGCAACGTTTCGGCTTTCCGCTGATCGAGGCCTGGGCGATGACGGAGACGGGCAGCGGCGGCGTCATCGCCGCCAATGTCGAGCCGCGCAAGATCGGCTCCTCCTGCTTCGGCCGCCCGGCCTCCGAGGTCGATATCCGGATCGTCGACGAGACCGGCAACGATGCGCCCGCGGGAGCGCCCGGCGAGCTGCTGGTGCGGCGCGCGGGTGCGGACCCGCGCTACGGCTTCTTCCGGGAATATTTGAAGAACCCGCAAGCCACCGCCGAGGCGTGGGACGGCGGCTGGCTCCATACCGGCGATATCGTGTCGCGCGATGCCGAGGGCGACCTCCATTTCGTCGATCGCAAGAAGAACGTGATCCGCCGCTCCGGCGAGAACATCGCCGCGGTCGAGGTCGAGTCCGTCCTCAACCGCCATCCCGCGATCCGGCAGGCCGCGGTCGCGGCGACGCCCGATCAGCTGCGCGGCGACGAGGTCGCGGCGGTCATCATCGCGGAGCGGGCAGGGGCGGATCGCGCGCTCGCCGAGGACATCGTGCGCTGGAGCCTGGAGCAGATGGCCTATTACAAGGCGCCGGGCTGGATCTGCTTCGTCGACAGCCTGCCGCTGACCGCAACCGAGAAGATCCAGCGCGGCGGGCTGAAGGATTTTGTCGCCAAGCTGATGTCTGATGGCGCGTTCTTCGATCTGCGCGACCTCAAGCGGCGGCAGGTCTGACGTATGCCAAGCGGGGGAGACCAATCATGAGCCAGATCCGTACCACCCTCATCACCGGCGGCAATTCCGGGATCGGCGAAGCCTTGGCGAAGAGGCTGGTCGACAAGGGACAGCGCGTGGTCTCGGTGGGACTGGAGACGCCGGACTGGACCCACGATCTGCTCGCCGCCTATCGCGCTGATCTGACCTCCATTGAGGAGACACGCGCCATCGCGCAGGAGATCTGCCGGGATCATGCCATCGACTGCCTCGTGCACAATGCGGGCGTCATCCTGCCGAACCTGCTGCCCGATGCGAGGCCCGAAGACATCCTGGCGCTTTCGCAACTGCACCTCGGCGCACCGATGCTGCTGACCCAGGCCGCCCTCGAAGGCATGATTTCGCGCCGTTTCGGCCGCATCGTGTTCGTCAGCTCGCGTGCGGCGATGGGCGCCGTGACCCGCTCGGCCTATTCCGCCACCAAGGCGGGCGTGCACGGCATGGCGCGGACCTGGGCGCTGGAGCTCGCGTCAGGCGGCATCACGGTGAACGTCGTCGCGCCGGGCCCGATTCTGACGGACAATTTCTGGGGTGTCGTCCCAAAGGGTTCGGAGCGGCAGGAGAGAATGGCGCGCAACGTTCCGGTCGGCCGGCTCGGTGCGCGCGAGGACGTGGCGCACGCGGTCGAATTTTTCCTCGACGAGCGCTCAGACTTCGTGACCGGGCAGGTGCTCTATGTCTGCGGCGGCACCAGCCTCGTCGGCCTCGGTCCGTGACAGCCGAGCATGATCCGGCAAAGTGCGAAGCGGTTTTCCGAAAAGATCATGCTCGAACAAGCAGGACTAGGGATAAGATCCAATTAGCCACATTGAGATTCAACGGGTTGGTCTCTGCAAGGACGGCATCAAACCGGTGATCCCAGGCCGGTCAAATCGGAAGAAACGCATAGTCACGACAAGCAAGCCTATAAGGATCGCAATGTCATCGAGCGCTGCTACTGCAGGCTCAAGCACTTCAGGCGCATCGCAACGCGCTACGACAAACTCGCTCGGAACTACTTCTCAGCCCTGTGCCGCGTTGCCGCCGTGGCATTCTGGCTTTAGTCGTGCGCGGTTTCCGCTTTTGGGATAACATGGCGGCCGGCACCCGGATGACGACGGGAATCCATGAAGGGGAGGTCGGAATGACCTCGCAGCGAGTGTCGGGAACCGCCGTGCAACGAACCATTGCCGTGCTGGGCTCGGCGGTTTTCTTCGTGGTCGCCCCGTGTACGCTGGCGGGGCTGGTTCCATGGTCGATCACGGGTTGGCAACTCCGGCCGCCGTTCCTTGGTCTGGAGCTGACGCGCGGCATCGGCGCGATCATGATTCTCGCAGGCGTGCCTGGGCTCGTTGACGCATTTGCGCGTTTCGCGCTGCAGGGTCTCGGCACCCCCGCGCCCATCGCGCCGACCCGGAATCTCGTGGTGACCGGTCTCTACCGTTATGTGCGTAATCCAATATACGTCGCGGTCGTTGCCATCATCCTGGGTCAAGCGGTGCTGATGGGCGATTGGCGCCTCATCGTCTACGGCGCGCTGCTCTGGCTCTTCTTCCACGTCTTCGTCGTGGCGTACGAAGAACCCACGCTCGAGCGGACGTTTGGGAGCGAGTACGAGGCGTTCCGCGCCGCCGTCCCGCGCTGGATACCGCGGATGACCCCATGGCGGTCGAAATGATCGGTGGCCCGCGGTTGTGCGAGCCGCTGCTCGCGACCGGTCTCGGACGCTTCGCCGGCGCCGCGAGCAGGCACGCTAACGGCCCTCGGAAAAGAACATCTCCCCATTGGCGAAGCGGTTGGGTTTCAGGCGCATCGCAACGCGCTACGACAAACTCGCTCGGAACTACTTCTCAGCCCTGTGCCTCGTTGCCGCCGTGGCATTCTGGCTTCAATCAATTGAGTCTGGACCCTAGATCTGGTTCAGCCGGATATTCTCGACCATCTTGGCGAGCACGCGCGCACAGACCTCGATGTCGTCAGGCTCGATGCCTGCGATCAGCCGGTCGTAGTTGGTCGCCATGACCGGCCAGATCTTGCGCAGCAGCGCTTCGCCGTCCGGCGTCAAGGCCACGACCCTGCGGCGCTGGTCCTCCTCGGCAATCTCGCGCTTGACCAAGCCCGATGACACCATGGAATCGACCATGCGGCTCGCGGTCGATTGCTCGGTGACGGCGAGAACCGCGATCTCGTTGACGGTGAGCGTCTTGTAGATGAACAGGACCGACAGCGTCCGGAACACGACGTTGTTGACGCCGTGCTCGCTCAGGTCGCGGTTCTGGTCGAGGTTCCAGCGATTGGCCAGGCGATTGAACAGATAGGGGATGTAGTTCTGCAGCTGGTCCTTGGTCCTCGGCGGACCCGACTTCCATCTGCTCTTGGATTCTTTGGCCATTATCTCTTGCGACTTTATCTCTTGCGACTTTGCTTCTTGCTCTCGGTGCGAAGTTTCGAGGAGAGCGACCGCAACACGGAAAGCGCGGTGTCGAGCTCCTGGGTCGGGATGTTCTCGAGCCGCTTGCCGAGATGCCTCTTGTGGACGTCGGCGGCCTTCGCGAACAGGGCTTCGCCCTTGGGCGTGAGCCGCACGATGAACGAGCGCCGGTCCTCGCTCGACATTTCCTTGCTGATGAGGTCGTCGGCCAGCAGGCGCTGGACCAGTCCCGAGACGTTGCCGCCGGACACCTTCAGATTCTGCGACAATTGCCCCAGCGCAAGTCCGTCCCTGTAGCGGTCAAGCTGAGCCAGCACGTCGAATTTTGCGAGCGACAGGCCGAACTCGGAGTTCAGCATCGAATTCAGCGACGCGAAGAGCTCGCCATGCAGGGACAGCAATTGCAGCCAAAGCCGGGTTTCGACCTGCCCGGGGACGGGAACAATGTTCTCTTTGAGTGCTGCCGGCATTGCATGACCATCGAGTACAGAGTGTCTCGTCGAGTGGGGGATTATCGCGGGTCTGTCGCTCCGATTAGCAACCTCAGAATCGTAGTCAAGCCGCCCGATCCTGACGTCCTTCGCTCCGGACGGCAATCGAATTGAGCCTCGCCCGATCGCATCACGCGAAGCTCTTGATGGTCTGGATCACGCCGTCGAGCTCCTTGCCGGCGCTGTCCTTCAGCGCCGCTTCCCGCAGGCGGCGCGCCCAGTCGGCGGCGTCGTCGCGCCGCTCGACCAGCTTGATCGCGTCCAGGGTCTTGTCGAATTTCGACAGTCCTCGGCTGTGGGTATCGGAATAGCCCTTTACCAGACGGCGGCATTGCAGGATTTCGACACCCAGCTGGTAGTTGGTGCCGACCGCGTCGGTCGCGGCCCGGAGCCATTGGTCCCGGTGAGCCATCTCGACGGCGTGACGCAGGGAACGGCGGCGCAGGCCGCGCAGTCCAGCGACGGTATAGAGTGCCAGGAACCAGGGCAGTGAATAGGTCCGCACCCGGCGTCCCTTGTTGACGCGGCGGTCCAGCCAGCCGAGAAGGCGCGGCTTCGCGCCCAGCCAGCGGCCGAGGCCCACCGGCAGCATGCCCATCACCTCCTCCATGCGGGGGTGCATGAATTCCGTGGTCTGGAGCAGCTGGCCTTGCGACATCTCGAGCTCGCTCTCGATGCGCGCGCGGCGTCCGGCCCGCGTCTTGAGGTCGGCCACGCGGATGACGTCGTCGTAGGTCATCGCGTTGGCGAGGTATTTTGCCGCGGCCTGGGTGAAGGCATAGCCTCTGTCGACGCCGCCTGAACTCCGGTCGGCAGTGTGCAGCGACTTGAGGATGTCGAGATATTCGGCGCCATAGGCGACGTCCTGGAAGTCGACCACCTTCTTCAGGCCGGCGCGGCCCATGGCCAGCGCGGGCTCGGGCAGCTCCTGCGTCAATCTTGCGACAAGCCCGGCGAGTTGCGGATCCGGCGTCGCGCGAGAGGGGCCGTCGTTGGCCGGCTTCGATGGCGCAGGCGCCGCGACCTCGGAAGCCCCGCGCTTGACCCGGTCAAAGGCCGCTTCAAAGGTCTGAATGCTGGCCCTGGCACCTTTCTCGCCGGCGCGGATGACGTCGAGATAGCTGTCGCGGTCGAACGGCAGCACGGCGGCGGCCGCGAGCGCGCCGAACATCGCCGCCGAGATGACGCTGCCGTGCTCGATCGCCAGCGCGTTCAGGTCGAAGATGATCTCGGTCTTCGCGGCAATCCCGATGGCGCCGGTGACGGCGCCCCCGTCGGCGATGCCGTTGCCCGGCGCGATCTTCTCGCCGATCGCAAGCGAGCGGTGGTTGGAGGCGATCAGCGTGGTGCGATCCGGCGTCACCAGGCCGCGCAGGATGGATCGGCCGGCCTCCATGAATTCCGCCGCCATCACCACGTCGACGTCGCCGGGCGTCGGCATCAACGACAGGATCGGCTTGCGGCCGTCCAGCGGCGGCATGGCCTCGATGTAGTAGATCGTGGCGCCGGTCCGCTGCGCGACACCGGGCACCGAGGTCGATTGCGCGACCCAGCCATGGTTCTCGGCGAGCTGGACGATCCAGTCGGTCAAAACGCCGCCGCCTTGGCCGCCCATCGCGACGATCGCCATCGAGATCGGCCGCTCGGTTGCTTCACCCGCGGCGGGGAGGGCCAGCCGTACCGTCTCGTCTCTCATGCCAGCGCCTCGAGCGCAGGTCTGCGGCGATCGCGCCGGCGTTGCAGCCAGCTGATCACGGCCATGGCGACCTTCGATTTGAACCTGTCCCAGCGGGTCGGATTATGGATGACATCGGCGCGATAGAACGAGGGGCACAGCACGGCGGCTTCGGCGACCTCGCCGCAATTGCCGCATCCGACGCAGGAATTGTCGATGGCCGCGACCGGATCGTCCCGCAGGGGATCGTCGAGTTGCTTCACCGAGAGCGAGGGACAGCCGGAGAGCCGGATGCAGGCGTGATCGCCCGTGCAGACGTCCTCGTCGACGCCGAAGCGTTCCTTGACGGTGCGCAACCCGTCCTTGATCGCCTTGTTGATCAGCGGCTTCACGCGGCGCTGCTTGTTCAGCATGCATTCGGAGGAGGCGACGATGACCTTGGGGCCTTCGTCCTTGGTCGTCAGCGCTTCCTTCAGCGTGTCGCGCATCTTGCCGACGTCGTAGGTCCGGTCGATCTGGCGGACCCATTGGCCGCCGATGCCCTTCACGGCCTGCACGATCGAATTGTTGGTATTGCGCCGCTTGTTGGTCGCGCGCGACGACAGGATGTCCTGACCGCCGGTCGCCGAGGTGTAGTAATTGTCGACGATCAGGAAGACGCCGTCATGCTTGTTGAAGACGGCATTGCCGATGCCGCTGGTCAGCCCGTTGTGCCAGAAGCCGCCGTCGCCCATCACTGCGATCGAGCGCTTGTCGGCCTTGACGTTGAAGGCCGAGGTCGAGGCCGGGCCGAGGCCGAAGCCCATGGTGGTCGCGCCGATATTGAAGGGCGGCAGGATCGAGAACAGATGGCAGCCGATGTCGGCCGAGACATGGTGCTGGCCGAGCTCTTCCTCGACCAGCTTCATCGCGGCGAAGATCGGCCGCTCCGGGCAGCCGGTGCAGAGCCCGGGCGGGCGCGCCGGCACGACCTGCTTCAGCTTCTCGACGGCGGGATGATTGAGCACGGGCGCGGCGTCCGGCGCCGGCGGCCGGTTGCCGAGCAGCCGCGGCTCGGTCTTCTCGAGGAATTCCCGGATACCGCCGAGCAGGACCTGCGCGGTGTAATCGCCGCCCATCGGCAGCACGTCCTTGCCGTGAATGCGCGCATTGATGTCCTTGCGCCGCAGCACGGTGTTGATCGCCTGCTCCAGATATTCCGGCTGGCCTTCCTCGACGATGAGGATCGCCTCCTTGTCGAGGCAGAATTCCGCGACCTCGGTGTCGATCACGGGATAGGTGACGTTCATGACGTAGAGCGGGACCTGGGTGTTGCCATAGGCATCCGACAGGCCGAGATATTGCAGCGCGCGGATGACGTTGTTGTACATCCCGCCCTGCATGATGATGCCGACCTTGCCCTGCTTCGGCCCCATCCACTCGTTCAGCCTGTGGTCACGGATGAAGCCGATCGCCGCGGGCATTCGCGTCTTGATCTTCTCCTGCTCGTGCTCATAGGCCGCCGGCGGCAGCACGATGCGGCCGACGTCGCGCTTGGGATTGTTGAGTGCGTCCTTGATGGTGTGCGCCGGCTTGACGTTGTCCTTGCAGGCAAAGCTTCCATGCATGTGGCAGGCGCGAACCCGGACCTCGAGCATGACCGGGGTGTTGGAGAATTCCGAGAGCTCAAAACCCTTCTCGATCAGATTGACGATGCACTCGTGATCGGGGCGCGGGTCGAGCAGCCACATCTGCGATTTCATCGCGAAGGCGTGGGTGCGCTCCTGCATGATGGAGGAGCCCTCGCCATAGTCCTCGCCGACGATGATCATCGTGCCGCCGGTGACGCCGCCGGAGGCGAGATTGGCGAGCGCATCCGAGGCGACATTGGTGCCGACGGTCGACTTCCAGGCAACCGCGCCGCGCAGGGGATACATCACCGAGGCCGACAGCATCGCCGCCGCCGCCGCCTCGTTGGCGGAGCTCTGGAACACGACGCCGAGATCGTCGAGCACGTCCTTGGCGTCGGCGAGCACGTCCATCAGATGCGAGATCGGTGAGCCCTGATAGCCGCCGACATAGGCGACGCCCGATTGCAGCAGGGCCTTGGTGATGGCGAGGATGCCTTCGCCGCGGAAAGTGTCGCCGTCGCCGAGCCGGAGATCCTCGACTTCGCGAGCAAAAGACCGTTCAGCCATTGCAGCCTCCAGAAATATGCGTTATCATACTTTTACATGTAAAGTAAGTCAACGCCGCGCCATGCTGACACTCTAGCGGATCTGCTCCCGAGTGCGATCATGAAGCCAGCGACAGGGCCTGCGCCGATGCTGAAGCTGCCTCGCTTTAAAGCTGCCGCCATCCAGGCCTCACCGGTATATCTCAACGCGAGCGCGACGGCCGACAAGGCGGCTTCACTGGTCCGTGAAGCCGCGGCGAACGGCGCGAAGCTCGTTGCGTTCCCCGAAGTCTTCGTTCCCGGCTACCCCTACTGGAACTGGATCACCGACCCGGTCACGGGAAGCGCATGGTTCGAGAAGCTCGCCAAGGCGTCGGTCCTTGTGCCGGGTCCGGAGGTCGACGTCGTCCGGAAGGCCGCGCGCGACACGGGATGCCACGTCGTGCTCGGCGTGAACGAGCGCAGTCCGGTCTCGCTGGGCACGATCTACAACACAATGGTTTTCATCGGGCCGGACGGCACGCTGCTCGGCAAGCATCGCAAGCTGGTGCCGACCTGGGCAGAGAAGCTGACCTGGACCGGCGGTGACGGATCGAGCCTGCGCGTCTATGATACCGAGATCGGGCGTCTCGGAGGGCTGGCGTGCGGCGAGAACACCAACACGCTCGCGCGCTTTGCGCTGTTGGGGCAGGGCGAGCTGGTGCATGTCGCCAGCTACATCTCGCTTCCCGTCGCGCCCCCCGACTATGACATGGCGGAGGCGATCAAGTTGCGCGCGATTGCCCACTCCTTCGAAGGCAAGATTTTTACGATCGTCTCCTGTTCGACCGTGTCGGAGGAGATCATCACCGCCATGGAAGCCGTGGTTCCCGACGCACGCGCGCGCTTGCAGCGGAAGTCGAGCGCCTTCTCCGGCATCATCGGGCCTGACGGCCGCCTGGTCGGCGATGCCCTGATCGACGACGAGGGTATCGTCTACGCCGACATCGACCTCGAGCGCTGCATCCAGCCGAAGCAGATGCATGACATCGTCGGGCACTACAACCGGTTCGACATTTTCGATCTCCGGGTCAATCGGCGTCCTTTGGCGCCACTTGACCTCGCAGACGGTGAGGGCGATGCCGCGGGGCAGGGCTTCACGCCGATCCCGCTCGGATCGGAATAATGGTTTGGGATGCAAACCGCAAAGAAGGTGCGCTCCCTCCCCCGCTTGCGGGGGAGGGTTGGGGAGAGGGTATCAACGCAATCGAGAACCCCCTAGAGGAGAGAACCCTCACCCGCGCCTTCGGCAAAGCCGAGGCTTCGCCTCGGCGTTCTTGGAGGACGGCCGCTGAAGGCGGCCTATGCTCTCCCGCAAGCGGGAGAGGTGACGCACCCCGCGGCCCAATCAACCAACTCATTTTACTTTGGTTGAAGCCACAAGACAGGACTTGGAGGATAGGATGCGCGAAAACATCGTCGGCCGGGCCAATGTCGAGGACACGCCCGAGCTCAAGGCCTATTACAAGGATCTCGAAAAGTACGAAGCTGGCGCGCTGTGGACGGTCGCCAACAAGATCGAGCCGTGGGCGCCGCAATCGGCGTCCGTTCCGGTGCTCTGGCGCTACGACGATCTGCGCGAGCACGTGCTGCGGTCGGTCGAGCTGGTCTCGCCGGAGAAGGCGGGACGGCGGGTGATCTATCTCAACAATCCCGGCCGCCGCGACGTATCGGCCGCGGTCGGCTGGCTCTATTCCGGATTGCAGGTGATGCACCCCGGCGAGGTCGCCTCGGCGCACGCACATTCGGCGTCGGCCTTGCGCTTCATCATGGAAGGGTCGGGGGCCTACACCGTCGTCGACGGTCACAAGATGACGTTAGGGGCGCGGGATTTCGTGCTGACGCCGAACGGCACCTGGCACGAGCATGGGGTCGACGGCAACGGCTCGGTCTGCATCTGGCAGGACGGACTCGACATCCCGCTGGTCAATGCGCTGGAAGCGAACTTCTTCGCGGTCCATCCCAAGGTCCAGCAGGAAGACTCCGGCTATCCCGTGGACGACATGACCAAGACCTGGGGCAATCCCGGTCTTCGCCCGGTCGACTCGAAATGGTCGAAGGGCTATTCCCCGATGTTCAAATACGAGTGGGAGCCTACCTACGACGCCTTGCGGAAATATGCCGCCGCGACCGATGGCTCGCCTTACGACGGCATTCTCATGAACTACGTCAATCCGGTCACCGGCGGACATGTGATGCAGACGATCGGCGCCAGCATGCAGTTGCTGCGGCCGGGCGAACGGACCAAGTCGCACCGGCACACCGGCAGCTTCATCTACCAGGTGGCCAAGGGGCGTGGTTATTCGGTGATCGGCGGCAAGCGTTTCGAGTGGCAGGAGCGCGATATCTTCTGCGTTCCCTCCTGGGCATGGCACGAGCACGGCAATGCGTCAGAGAGCGAAGACGCCTGCCTGTTCTGCTTCAACGATCTGCCCGTCATCGAGAGTCTCGGCTTCTACCGGGAAGAGGCCTATGGCGACAATGCCGGCCACCAGCCAGTTGCCGCCTGACGTCCCCACGCAGAATTCAACCGAAAGAGCCGGATAAAGCTTCATGCGCCTTGTTACCTACACTTTGGGCTCCAGCGGTGCCCGCCTCGGGGTCCTCGTTGACGGATTGGTTGTGGACGTCGAGCACCTCGGTGCGTCGCAGGGCTTTACATGGCCGAGCGACATGCTGTCGTTGATCGACAACAGCGTGACATTGCTGCCGGCGCTCAGGGACTGCCTGGATAATGCCAATGGACGCCTGCCGGCCGGCTCCGCCGTTCCGGTCGAGGACGTGAAGCTGCAGGCCCCGATCCCGCGGCCGCGGAAAAACATCTTCGGCATCGGGCTGAACTACCGCGCGCATGTCGCGGAATCCGCCAAGAGCCTGGATACGGACAAGGACCTGCCGAAGCAGCCGGTCGTCTTCTCCAAGCCGCCGACCTCCGTGATCGGCCCGGGCGCGGCGATCCAGCACAATGCGAAGATGACGCAGCAGCTCGATTGGGAAGTCGAGCTCGCCGTCATCATCGGCAAGACGGCGACCCGTATCACCGTCGAGAAGGCGATGGATCACGTGTTCGGCTATTCGGTGATGATCGACATTTCGGCGCGCGACAATCGCCGCGCCGGCCAGTGGATCTTCTCCAAGGGCATGGACACCTATGCGCCGTTCGGCCCGTGCATCGTCACCGCGGACGAGATTCCCGATCCGCATGATCTGCGGCTCTGGCTGACCAAGAACGGGGTCATGAAGCAGGACTCCAATACCAAATACATGATCTTCGACATTCCGGTGCTGATATCGGACATTTCGTCGGGCATGACGCTCGAGCCGGGCGACATCATCGCAACGGGAACGCCCGAGGGCGTCGGCGCCGGCAGGAGCCCTCAGGAATGGCTGTGGCCGGGCGACGTGGTCGAGGCCGGGGTCGATGGCGTCGGCGTCATCCGGCATCCGGTCGTCGCGATCTGATGACGAATTTCTCGTTCGACCGCGAGCTGAGGTTCGGCGACTGCGACCCTTCCGGCATCGCTTATTTTCCGTCCTACCTGAACATCCTCAACGGCGTCGTCGAGGAATTCTGGGCGGCGATCGGCTTTCCATGGCCGGGATTGATCACGGTGCGGACGATCGGGACGCCCACGGTGCACCTGACCTGCGACTTTTCCCGGCCATCGAGATTCGGCGATCTCCTGACGTTCGGGCTCCGCATCGGCCGGGTGGGCGGATCATCTCTGCATTTGGAGCATATCGTCTCGGGCGCGGATGGCATGCGCTGGCGCGCCCGCCAGGTCCTTGCCGCGACCTCGCTGCTGGATCACCATGCGATCCCGTGGCCCGATGACATTCGCACCGCGCTCACGGCGCATCTGAGCCTGGGCGAGGGGGCCGAGGCAACGCCGGCATGATCTCGCTCTTCGTGACATTCTCCGATCGGGCAGGCGAACGGCGGATTCATCCCGACGAGGTTGCCGCCGCGGCAGAGTTGGTCGGATCGATCCCGGAGATGACCGAGGGCTTGCTGTTCACGCCGCTGGAGCAATCGGTCGATCATCCCTACAAGGCCGACGGCTCCGGCCCCGTGTTTGCGCTTCAACTGCGCTTTCCAGACCTGTTCGCCTGCGAGGCGGCGCTGGATTGCGGCGGCGTCCTTGCCGGCCTGGCGAAGGGGGCCGGGTTATCCGGCCTCGCCGGATTGGACGTCACGCACCAGGTGATGCTGACGCGCGCGTTTCCCGTCGACGTCGCCGCACATCCGGCAGGGGTGACAACGCCGTGCAGCTACCTCGTGCACTATCCCGGCCCGGCTGAAGACATGAACGCCTGGAACCTGCACTATCTCGAGCACCATCCGTCGATCATGCGGACTTTCCCGAACGTCCGCCAGATCGAGATCTACACCCGCATCGATTGGGTCGACCGGCTGCCGTCGCGGCGCGTCGAGCACATGCAGCGCAACAAGCTGGTGTTCGACAGCCCGGAGGCCCTCGCGCACGCGCTCGGCTCCGACGTGATCAAGCGCATGCGCGCAGACTTCGTCCAGTTCCCGCCGTTCGCAGGCGGCAACAAGCATTTTCCGATGCTGACGCAGGTGGTTCGGCCGAAGCCCTAGATGGCCGAGAACGTGAAAAAATATGGCGTGAGCCCGTACATTGAGACGGATCGCCATATGTCCGCTTTGGCGCCCATTTCAGACCCGCCCTGCGGTAGCATTAAGGCCTTCGTTGGATGTTGACTCGCCTCTTGCGGCACGGACGATCTGGCACCAGCTTTCACAGGTCAAGCAGGTAACGGCGGACGATTTCTGTTGTTGTCGGGTCACGACAACATGCCGGTTGACCGACGATCTCTACGTTGGAGGGTCGAACTATTTCGCTTCGCACGCCTCTGGCGCTTCTCCTCATATCCCTAGGTGTGATCGCCGCGGTGTGGTGGTGGCTGGCCATACCGATCAACTTGGCGCGCGCACCGATCGATCCGAATGCCAAACTGCAATGCATATCCTACGCGCCCTTCCGCAACAACCAAACGTCGGAGTCGCCGACACCAGTGCCGCGGGACCAGATCGCGGAAGATCTCGCCCAACTTGCCAAAATAACCCACTGTATCCGTACCTATGCGACGGATCTTGGTCTCGATCAGATCCCCGAACTTGCGTCCGAGGTGGGGCTGAAAGTCATTCAGGGAATTTGGCTCGATAGGGACCGACAGAAGAACGCGACGCAGATATCCACGGGCATACGCCTCGCCCGGCAATATCCGGAAACCATCACCGCACTCGTGGTCGGCAATGAGGTTCTGTTGCATCGGAAGATGACGCCTTCCGACCTTGCTGCCTTAATCCGCTCGGTCAAGGCACAAGTGCCGGTCCCCGTCACCTATTCCGACGTCTGGGAGTACTGGCTGCGCTATCGGGAGCTCGATGACGCCGTCGATTTCGTCACCGTTCATATCCTGCCATATTGGGAGAACGTCCCGGTCCCGGCGAAATCTGCCGCTGCTCACGTCGACGACGTCCGAAAGCAGGTAGCGTCGGCGTTTCCGGGAAAGGAAATCCTGATTGGAGAAACAGGTTGGCCGAGTGAAGGGCGGATGCGCGATTCGGCGCTACCGTCGCGCACCAATCAGGCGCGGGTGATCTCGGAGGTACTCGATCTTGCCCGGCGCGAGAATTTCCGCGTCAACCTGTTCGAGGCGTATGATGAATTGTGGAAGCATGAGTTCGAGGGCACCGTCGGCGGGTCGTGGGGCTTATTCGATTCCGCGCAGCGCATGCTGAAATATCCCCCCGGCATCCCCGTCAGCAATTATCCGCTCTGGAAACTGCAAATGAGCAGCGGAATGGCGCTGGCGATCCTGGTGTTCGGCGCTGCATGGCTGACCTCGCGCCGGAAGCTCTCGCAGCCCCGGCTCGTCTCCTGGTTTGCGGTCGGAATATCGGCAACCACCTCCGGAGTCCTGTTTGGGGTGGCCGCTCAAAAGATGTTCTATGAAAGCTACGACGCGGGCAGCTGGCTGCTGTGGGGCGCACTTCTGGTGGCGGCAACTGCCTCGCCGCTGTTCGGCGCCAACGCCCTGATGTCCGGGCGCGCACCGCCCACATTTCTGGAATTGCTGGGTCCGAAAGACGACCGGACCCCATCGGGGCTGGCGATCATGCACGGATTGATCTTGATCGTAACCATCGTGATCGGCACGGCGACTGCGCTGGGCTTTATGTTTGACCCGCGCGAAAAGGATTTTCCCTTTGCGGCCCTCACTATGGCGGCAGTCCCCTTTGCGGCTATGACGCAGCTCAATCGCCCCAAGAAGGGAATCCGCCCCATGGCGGAAGCGATATTTGCCGGCGTATTCCTGGTGGCAGCCATCTATGCGGCGCTTAGCGAAGGACCGGACAATTGGCAGTCGCTGTGGACTTGTGCTGCCTATATACTGCTTGCGGTTACGCTGTGGCGGGCGCGCGCTTGAGAAAACCTGGCCGGCCGACTTCCGTTTTGGGGGCAAGTGCGTCGATCCAGGCATATCCGCAACCATGCCGACCAGGCGGGTTAATGGGGGCTACCATCGCTCATAGATGCTCCCGAAAGAATCGCACGACGCTTGCGTCGAACTCGCGGTGAAAGGCCGCCCCGTCGGCTACTGAACACCTGCCCATGAACAAGAGAGGTCGCCTCGCGAGCGACCTCTCCTTCGTGTACGGCAATGTATGCTTCTTGCGATCAGCTTTTTTGAACGGCGGCCGCGGCTTTGCGGATCACGTCGATAACCACATTTGGCTGGGAGAGCATCGGCACGTGGCTGCTCGCCACCTCGGTGACGGTCGCTCCCATGCGCTTCGAGACCCAGCGTTGCAGATCCGGATGCACCGTGTGGTCTTGCGTGGCCAGAACGTACCAGCTCGGCTTCGATCTCCACGCGATCTTGTCGGCGCTGAGCTTCTGTTGCTGGAACAGATTGTAGACGGGCGCATAGTGGGTGGCCCACACCAGCTTCTGGTCTTCTTTGGAGAGGTCTCCGGCAAAGAATTCGGTGCCGTTCGGAAGCATCCAGGCACGCCCGTCTGCGACCTCGACGCGAGAGAAGATGTCCGACGGATACTTGTCGAGCTGGTCCTGTACGGTCTCGCCGGCATCCGGGGCGACCGCTGCAATGTAGACGAGGCCAACCACGCGCTCATCGGTCCCCGCGCCCGTGATGGTGGCGCCTCCATACGAATGACCGACGAGGAGGACCGGGCTGCCGACACGATTAAGCGTGCGCTTGACCGTCGCAAGGTCCTCTTCGTAGGAGTCCAGACCATATTGAACGGCGATGACCTCGTAACCATCAGCCTGCAACGCAGGAATGACTTTGCTGAAACAAGAACCATCGGCCCAGATGCCGTGGCAGAAAACGATCGTCGGCTTGGTTTGCGCAGGCATACTGCATTCCCTTTTTCTTGCATGAGCTTGAGCGATGGAGGGCATGTTGGAAGGCCTAGAGCGCGGCTGCCAGGGATCCCCCCCATTGCGAGGCTCAACCTATTCGGTCATAAATGACCGAATAGGTGGGTTTCGTTCGGTTCTTTCGTGATCAGAAGTCCGGAATGACGACGATTTTGGAAAGAACAGCCGGTCTGCTGGCCTTCGTGCGGACGGTTGATACGGGTTCTTTCGCGGGCGCCGCGAGGCTCATTGGCGCCAGTCCTTCAGCCGTATCGAAAAGCGTCGCGCGCCTCGAGCAACGTCTCGGTGTACGCTTGCTGCAGCGCTCGACGCGCACGCTCAGCCCGACGTCCGAAGGCGCCGCTTATTATGAGCATGTTGCCCCCCATTTGCGCGCGATCGAGGAAGCCGATGACATCGTGCAGGCTCCGGGCAACGTGCGTGGCGTGCTTCGGGTCACCGTGCCGAGTACGTTCGGACGTCCGTTGATCTCTGCATGGGCGGGCTCGTTCCTGGAACGCTATCCAGACATCAAGCTCGACCTCAGCGTCACGGACCGCCGTGTCGATCTCATTCGCGAGGGTTTCGACCTCGCGGTCAGAATTGGCGAATTGGAAGACACGAACCTGATCGGTCGCTCGTTGGGTGTCCTGCAATATGTTCTGGGCGCATCGCCGGAATACCTTCAGCGCCGGGGAGTTCCGCGGTCGATCGACGATCTCAGGCAGCATGCCTGCCTTCGCCACCTGCTCGGCGGCCGGCCGCAAGCATTCGCTTTTGCGGACGGCACCCGGGTCATCCCCAATGGCCCCTTCGATAGCGACGATGCCCAGTCGTTGATTGAGGCGGTCGTCAAGGGCGTTGGCATCACCCAGTTCATGCGCATCGCAATCGAGGACGAGCTTGCCGCCGGACGATTGAATGTCGTGCTGCCGGAGATACCGATGTTCACCACGCCGGTCTTCGTCCTGCACGCGTTCGGACGGCAACTCCCCCTGCGAGCCCGCCTGTTCATCGATTTTCTTGTCGAGGCCTTGGGCGTGTCGCGCAATTCGTCGCTCTGAACTTTCGGAATTGGCCAGAAGCGCGGTCGAGCATAGATCGGCCGCCACGAATACCTGACGACGACTTGATCGTGCTGCGGCTTCGGGCCAAAAGCCGCCATCCCCGCCAGATGCGGTTTGTCCTTATCGGGCCCCCGGGCGACGTCCGAGACCGTATCGCGTCGTATCGGCGCCGATATCCTGATGCTAGATTTCACAACGGCAGGGAGCACCTGCTTCCTGCTTCAGACCGAACGGGAGGACGACATGCCTGATAGCGTCTACAAGGTCATTGAACTGATCGGTACCAGCAACGACTCATGGGAGAAGGCGGCCGCTAATGCGGTCGGGCAAGCTGCAAAATCTCTCCGGGATCTTCGCATTGCAGAGGTCGTCAAACTCGACATGCAACTGGATGAGAAGGGAAAAATAGAGGCCTATCGCGCCAAGCTCAACGTCTCGTTCAAGTTCGAGGGTTCCTGAGCCTCAGCACCTCGCCCCCGCTTGCGGGGCGAGGTTAGCTCACTGGAGAAGGGCGCGCGGCCATCCGGGAAGGAGCGCCTAGGGCGCGGACTCATTGGCATGCAGCCAAATTCGGATTGATGCGAGTTTGACGAACGCCAGATAGTTGGCTGCGAGCTTGTCATATCGGGTCGCGACACGCCGACATTGCTTGATCTTGTTGAAGAACCGTTCGATCAAGTTGCGCGCGCAATATAGAAACGGGCTGAAGCAGATTGGGTCTTTGCGATTGCGTTTCGGCGGAATATTGGCCCACGCGCCTTGCTGGCGGACAAGCTCCCTAATCCAATCCGCGATTGCGGTCCATTCGTAATCGCTGAGTTCGTAGCGCATGATTCGAGGCTCCGGTTTCGGACCTTGAATCACGTCTCGGGCAGCGCCAGCAACCGACAACGCCCGTGGCCGTGCCGCTAATGCTCTGAATTTGCTTCCGCTTTCGGGGCATAGCGGACTTAGCCGGGCTTGCTGTTGGCTCGACCCGGTCGCGAATGACCCCGATCGGACATTCCTTGATCTACATCAAGCACGACGAGGGGCGTTCCATGAGGTGCTTGCGGTGAGCCATCCTCTACTTGAGGGTGAAATTCTATTTCGTGGCGGCCATCACAGGAGAACATCGTGACCAAGATTGCGAGTTTCCTATCATCGTCAGGTATTCTCCTCTGCATGTCACTTGCGCCGGGCGCTTGGGCCCAGCAAATCACGGGCACGCCGGGTACGCCCAGCGCCACGATGACACTTGATGGCAAGCAGCTTCCGCCGGAGCCTCCAAAGTTCGGCGGCGATATCAAGGAAACCGCGAAAGACTCCAAGCCCTACTGGCCACCGTCCGTCGTGCCGCCCAAGGGCGCACCAAACGTGCTGCTGATCATGACTGATGATCAAGGTTATGGCGTGACTGGCACCTTCGGTGGAGTCATCCCAACCCCGAACATGGATCGCATTGCCGAGACGGGTCTGCGCTACACGCAGTTTCACTCGACGGCGCTTTGCTCGCCGACGCGCGCAGCGCTGATCACCGGCCGCAACCACCATTCGGTCGGATTCGGCGTCATCGGTGAACTGTCCACCGGCTACCCCGGCTACGATTCCGTCATTGGCCCGGAGAGCGCGACGATCGGGACTATTCTGCGGGACAACGGATTTGCCACCTCATGGTTCGGCAAGAACCATAACACCCCGACCTATCTGTACAGCGCGGCTGGTCCATTCGACCAGTGGCCGGTCGGAATGGGATTTCAATACTTCTACGGGTTCATGGGCGGCGAGACCGACCAGTGGACGCCTTATCTTTATAAAAACACGACCCAGATTTTTCCGTGGATCGGCAAGTCCGGCTACAACCTCACCACCGATATGGCGGACGAAGCCATCAACTACATGAACAGCCTGAACGCGGCCGCACCCGACAAGCCGTTCTTCCTCTACTACGTGCCCGGCGGCACGCATTCGCCGCATCAGCCGAAGAAGGAATGGACCGACAAGTTCAAGGGCAAGTTCGACATGGGCTGGGAGAAGCTGCGCGAGCAGATCTTCGCCAACCAGAAGCGACTCGGGGTCATCCCGGCGAATACCCAACTCACTGCCTGGCCTGATACCTTGCCGAAGTGGGACTCGCTCTCATTGATCCAAAAGAAGCTGTACGCGCGGGAGGCGGAGGTGTTTGCCGCTTACGCCGCCTATACCGATAATGAAATCGGCCGCGTCATCAAAGCGGTCGAGGACATGGGCAAGCTCGACAACACACTGATCATCTATATCAGCGGTGACAACGGCACCAGCGCCGAAGGCACGCTAGAGGGCACCCCGAACCAGATGACGGCCTATAACGGCGTGCTGAAACTCCCCGAAGCCGAGTTGATGCTGCACTACGAGAATTGGGGCTCCGACAAAACCTACCCGCATATGTCGGTGGCATGGTCGTGGGCTTTCGATACCCCGTTCAAATGGACCAAGCAGGTGGCGTCGCACTTCGGTGGCACCCGCCAAGGAATGGCAATTTCATGGCCCGGTCACATCAAGGATGTCGGCGGCATTCGCTCCCAGTTCCACCACATCATCGACATCGTGCCGACCATCCTTGAGGCCACGGGCATCCCGGCGCCTGCGACCGTCAATGGCATTGCGCAAAAGCCCATCGAGGGCGTGAGCATGGCCTATACGTTCGACCAGGCCAACGCCAACGCACCGTCAAAGCGCGACACGCAATATTTCGAGATGTTCGCCAACCGCGGCATCTACCACGATGGCTGGTATGCCTGCACGACGCCGCCCGAAGCGCCCTGGCTTATGGGCACGGCAAAGATGCCTGAGATCAACGAATACAAATGGGAGCTCTACAACATCGCCGAGGACTACTCGCAAAACAACGACGTCGCGGCCAAGAATCCTGACAAGCTAAAGGAGCTGCAGGCGAAGTTCCTGAGCGAGGCCGCGAAATACCAGGTCTTGCCGCTGGACAACTCCGTCTTGCCGCGCATCGTCACCCCGCGGCCGAGCGCGACAGCAGGGAAAACTGTTTTCACCTACACGGGATCGAACCCCGGCATTCCTGCCGAGAATGCGCCCAGCATCATGAACAAGGACTACAAGATCACCGCCGAGATAACGATCCCGGCGGGCGGGGCTGAGGGAATGATCGTTACTCTCGGCGGCCGGTTCAGCGGCTATGGCCTGTACTTGCTGAAAGGCAAGCCGGTTTTCGTTTACAACATGCTGGATTTGAAACGATACCGCTGGGAAGGTGGCGTGGGTGCGCGGGATTGGTTGGGTTCTGCGCTCAAGCCGGGAAAGCACACCATCGTATTCGATTTCAAATATGATGGACCCGGCCCAGCCAAGGGCGGCACTGGGGTGCTGTCGGTGGATGGCAAGGAGTACGCCCGCCGGTCGATCCCGCACTCGATTGGGTTCCTGATGGCCATCGACGAGTCCTTCGACATCGGCGTCGATAGCCGCACAGAGGTGGATGACAGTTACAAGCTGCCGTTCCAGTTCACCGGGAAAATCGACAAGCTGACATTCAACCTTGGGCCGACCCAGATGACCAGCGATGAGCAAAAGGTCATGCGGCACGCACTCGAAAGGGCGAGGGACTGAGCGCGACAGGCGCGCAACCTGTATTTCCGGTATTGGCACATCGCGTCATTTAGCTGCGTTGCAGAATTTGGTCGCTATCGGTGCATAGCGGGCTCTGGCAAGCCGTCCGCCCGGCAGATTTATGGGTTCACGGCCTAGTCCAATTGAGACCGGGCATGCTTTGATGCGTGGGGCGGGAACCGTAACGCGTGGTGACCTCATGTACATAGTCATTCGCAAGTACACCAAGGTTCGTTCGGTTGCGGACGCTGCTCGCCGCGCCAAGAGCGGCGTCGGTCAGATCCTGAGGCAATCGCGCGGATTCAGATCTTACTACGTGCTGGATGGGGGCGACGGCGTGGGTGTCGCCGTGATGATATTCGAGGATCGCGAAAGCGCCAATGCAGCGAACGCCCGGATAATGGAGTTCATTCAAGCGAGTCTGCATGACCTCGATCTTGGGGATCCCGAAATCACTGCCGGCGAAGTGTTGGTAAATATAGAACCTGATGCGTCCTCGGCATAAAGTATTCGTAGACGCCGCCAGTTATGTGGGGTGCCGCCCCTTGCCGCGGCTGTCGATCTGATCGCCGTCGCGTAGGAGCGATCCCGCCCTGGAACTCCGGATGTCGTCCGTCGGAATATTCGACTGCGCATGCTCTTCGAGGAGTAACAACGCCATGAGGCAACACGAGTTCGAAGCATTTTTCATCACAGCGATCGTCTGGACGCCGCTCGTCGCTATGGGCGCCCTGATGCCGCCCCGAGATCCTGATGATGACGAGGAGGACGACGAAGACGACGAAGAGGAGGATGAAGCCGACGAACCGGCAGTCGTACGCGAGCCGGATGAAGACTAGACTAGCCGGTGTCGGCCAGTCAGCGCTATAATCTCCCCATGGGCTGGGATGCGAAAGACGTAGCACTGCTCAAAAGGCTCTGGGCCGCAGGACAGAGCGCGGCACAGATTGCGCGCCGTCTCGGGTGTAGCCGTAACGCGGTCTGCGGGATGCTAACCCGTTTGGGCTTGAAGCGTGGCCACAAGCCGCCAACAGCAAGACCCAGGATCAGGCCGCCACCGAAGCTAAGGCCGGCGTCGTCGGCCGCCTGCGCACGTCCAGTGGCAAAGAAGGTGTCGCGAAGCACTGCAGAGAGGCAGCAGCCCAAGGAATTCAGCAAGCAGCAGCTGTACGCCATTCTAGCTGAGGCGGTCAGGAACACTGGCTAAGAGCTCACCACGAAGGGCGTTACGCTCGGCGTCCGTGCCCTGGTCCAGCTCGAACGGTTCGGCGGTCGTGAACATTCAATCCAAGCGAGCGTCGATTGTTTCACGGCATTGCTCTGAGACTGCCCAACAAGCGCTTGGCTAATGACCTTGGCAAATTGGGATGCGCACAGGCGGACGTCCGTTCTGGCGCTCATTTCGGACTCTCGTCGACATCACGGCGCTTCCGGAAAAGGGGCCAAGAGGGGACATCACTCACTTGGTTGTCGTTTCGAAATCTTTGCCGACTTTGTACACGGTTGGATGCATAAACTCTGTGATTCACGTTGAAATTTGGTCACGAGCCAGATCAAGCCCCTTGATCTTTGTCAATGTCGGCATCAACCGACGGGCCTCCTTATGCAAAGGGGGCGAGACAGGATAGGAGCAAAACGATGAAGCAGATGGCTTTCAGAAATTTTGCAATTGCAACTTCGGCTATCGCCCTTGCAACACTGTTCACTGTTGACTGGTCTGAGCAGCGCGGGAYTTCGCTGTCAGTTGAGAGTGCCCAAGCGAGGCGGCTCTATGTCAGCCCGTATCCCTATAGTCACTACATACCCGATCAGTCCGGTCTGCCTTGGTACGCAGTGCGGGCCTACTATACTGGCGGCCCCTGGTGTGGGGTCGGCGGCAGGACCGGGTACGGCACGGCTGTTGGGGTCTTTGGGCGTGCTTCCTACACCTGCTACGACGGTTGGGATAGCTATGCGAAGCTCAACGGCATTGGTTGCACGCCCGGCACCTTGATCAAGGGCGGTGACGGAATCATGTACGTCTGCCAGTARGMACGCGGACCACACGGAGAGGCGGCGCAAKSGYCGCCTCTTTCAATTYGAAAACGMTRTCCGTTCTTGCCGTCACGGGCTCGCGCACGATCGAAGAAARCTCGTYGRTARCGTCAAAGTCTCTGCCTCATCCGAGCTCGCAAGCCCATCGTCTACCTTTGATCTAGCGCAATAGCCACCCKGCGGTGAGGCAGCATCCTTTCAGCATGGGGCAAGCCAGTAATGGAGCAAGTTCATGAAACAGATGCATCTAACAAAACTTGCAATTGCGGGCTCAACTGTCGCATGCGCGGCACTGTTCTCGTTTAGCTGGTCTGAACAACGCGGTGTCTCTTTGTCAGTCGAGAGTGCCCAAGCACGGGTCGGTCGGCCACTGACCCCRATGAGCGTTGCAGGTGTTGCTCGCCGGCAAGACCGGCGGGCTGCGTACCGGTATGGAGCCGGGGTCGTCGGCGCTGGCGTCGCCGGCGCGGCCGCCGTGGGCACGGCGGCTGCTGTGGCGGCTACATCTCCCAACTGGGGATGGGGAAGCGGCCCTTACTACACAGGCGACGCTCGGGCAGCCAACGCCTACTATGGCGGGTCCACAGCCAGCTCCAGCAATGGCTGGTACATAACGCCCACCGGCATGGCCTGCACATCGGGGACTTTGGTCACAGGCGCCAACGGTTTGCCGTTCCGCTGCCGGTAAAGCACACGCGAAGGCCGGTGAAGCGGGCATCGACTTCGGCGCGTCAGCATACCAGCGACGTTATGGCACCCTGATCTGCTGAAGCCGAGAAGTCCCCTCGAAACGAAGACGTGTGCGCCAGAGACGCTGCATGGCCGAGAAGTGGTGTTGAATGCTACCGCGGGTCACGAGGTTGGTTTATGCACCAAGGCTAGTGGCCCGCAGGCAAATCCTCTATCGACGCGCTCCGACGCGATTAACGCCGCCATTGGCATTACCGCCGACGTTATGACGGACTGCAGCGCGCGCAACGGGCCGTGGCCGGAGGGCAACGCCAGCCCGGGCAACGCAACCGACCGGATAGTCGACGTACTGGCAATAAACGATCGCGCGGGCCGGTGATGGAGCAAGCG